>JAEZIB010000181.1 GCA_023416275.1 Bacillota bacterium
GTGTATTACATACTTAGAATTAGCAAAAGATGCTTTCCTAAAATATTACAAGAATAGTTTTTTGAAGCTTAGTGATGTTGATTTGTTATCAAATTTAGTCATAGACCTACAAGCTTCTAGAGAGTACCGAACAGTAGTGAAAAAAGAAGAGGACTACTCTCAATTTATTATTTCTAGCAAGATATGTGGCAGTGAAGAAGAAGGAAAATGGCAAAAACATTCAGAAGGAATAATGAGCATTGCTGAGGAAAGTAAAACTTTTGAAAATGACTTAGAAGATATAAAAAACAGATGTAGTTTAGAAAATTTAGAATCAAACAAAAGAGATTTTTCGAAGTTTTTAGAATTGTACAAGGACTTTAATATTTGGATATATTCTGGTAATGGCGAAACATTAATCAAATATGAAATTTCAGGTGATATGACCGAAAGATTGAATAGGGGTGTTACGCATCCATGTGGAATAGATTGTATTATAGATATTTCAATTAGAGGTACTATAGGAGACAATTGGATTCCAGTGTCATATAAAAGTCTAGAATTATATGGAGACATTCAGCAAAAACTTTATGTATATATTGAAGAAAAAACAAAGATGGATCAAAAGGAACACTGTATTGACATAACTATATTTGACGAATTAAAGAACATTATTACAAAAATTGGAAATTATACAGTAAAATCGGGAATAAGTAACGAAGTATATAGTGATAGAAATCCTTTAAAGAAGACTTATCCAACAGAAGAGATTAAGATTACAAAAAAAATTAATAGTAAAAATAATTCGGTTAAGTATATTAATAATTTGACATGGAGACAAATGGACTGCTTTGAAAGGAGTACTGCACTTCTATTAGGTCACGAAAACGATAAATATGTAAATTATTACAAGTTTTTTATAAGTGCTTTGCAAGTGTATGATTTGAAAGATTATGTTTCTCGCTTTTCAATTCAGGATTTACAAAAGGTATTCGGGTATAAGCGTATAAATATTGATGATAATACTGATATAGTGAAAACTGTTTCTAGAGTAATAGACGCGGGAAAAGCTGTAAGTGTTTACTTTGATGAATATTACTTATTCTACACACAATATTATCTTAAGTCACATACAAGTCATTTAGCGGTAATAAATGGCTACGACAAAGAAAAGAAACTATATTCGATTCTAGATCACAACCATCTATCTATAGGTAATACTTCACAATTAATAAACTATGGACAGTTTTACTGCCCATTTGAGATAATTGAAAGAGTATATGATACACTGGATGAAAAATCAAAAGTTATGGTTGTTTTAAACGATCTAGATAGAGTAGGGAAATCCAAACAGGATGAACTCTATTACCATTATATAAACATTATTAAATATATTATTGCTACTGAACAACAGGGTTATGAAATTAGTACTATTTATCAGAAAATGGTAAGTAATGATATATCGTTTGATGTGAGTATTGTAGATAATCTTTATAAACAATTAGGGAAAAAAGAATTACTTGTTGATACCATAGTAAATTATTTTTGTAACGAACAGGAGAATAAGGACTTAATAAAGGAACTTGCTTTTAAAGTAGTTTCTGATTCTAACATATTGGTTAATAAATACATTGTAAGCTTGTACTCGGGAAAAGACATTTCCAAAAAGGATATGCTAGACATGATTTATACTATTCAAAGCAACACTACACAGCTATTAAAGGAAGCTATTATAAAAGCTTATTAACTTTGTATAATAATATTTTGTGAGGTATTTCAAATGTCTGAGATGAGGTGGAATCCGTTAATAAAGGATTGGGTAATGATTGCTTCAAATAGACAGAACAGGCCACTGATGCCTAAAGAATGGTGCCCGTTCTGCCCCGGTTCAGGGAAAGTTCCAGATGACTATGAGGTGTATAAATATGACAATGATTTTCCATCATTATCACAAGAACCTGCTATCCCTGATGTTGAACAAAGTGATGTTTTTACAGCAAGAGAAGCCTATGGAAAGTGTGAAGTTATATTATATTCGTCGGAGCATACTACTACTTTATCTGAGCTAACTGTTGAACACATAAAAAAGCTAGTTGATTTATGGACAGAAAGATTTATAGAACTACAAAAGGACAAACGGATAAAATATGTTTATATATTTGAAAATAAGGGTGGAGCAGTAGGTGCTACTATTTCTCACCCACATGGACAGATTTACGGGTATCCCTATGTCCCCAAAAAGCTTCAGCTCGAATTAGAGGCATGTAAGGAGCATTATATTTCAAATAATAAATGTTTGATTTGCGATATAATAGAAGGTGAACAACAATCAGGTAAAAGAGTAATTTTTGAAAATGAGGATTTTATTGTGTTTCTTCCATACTTTTCAGAATGTCCTTATGGTATTTATGTAGCCAGCAAAAAACATATTCAGAATTTAGCGCAGCTAGATATTGCTGCTAGGTTCAGCCTTGCAAAAACAATTAAGGAAGTAATCGGAACCTTGGACAAATTATTTGGTTTCACGTTTCCTTATATGATGTGTATGCATCAGGAACCAGTAAATGGAGAGGACTATAGTGATTAC
This sequence comes from Bacillota bacterium, assembly GCA_023416275.1. Taxonomy (GTDB): domain Bacteria; phylum Bacillota; class Clostridia; order Acetivibrionales; family DSM-1351; genus Ruminiclostridium. The sequence continues at coordinate 2,567 of JAEZIB010000181.1, forward strand.
TTTCACTTCCATATAGAGTTCTTTTCTCCTTTGAGATCAGCTAATAAACAAAAGTATAATGCTTCAGGAGAAACAGGTGCATGGGCTCATGTCAATCCGACTTTACCGGAAGAAAATGCAGTAGTATTAAGGGTTGCATATAGAAAGTTTATATCTACAAGTAAATAGCTCTAAATTTTTGAAAAGGGCTTAATGGGTATAAATAACAAACAGGGTATTTCTT
>JAEZIB010000028.1 GCA_023416275.1 Bacillota bacterium
GTGTATCATAATAGAATTGAAATAAATCAGATTTTTCCCAGTTCAAAATTTCGCTTTTCCCAGAAATAAATCCACAAGCTTTTTCCTTATAAGGCATATTTAAAATTATAGCTTTATATCTTTCCAAATCCTCAATGGAAAGTTCATTCAGTATAGTAACAATATCTATGTCACTGTTATCATTTGCTTCTTTGCGTCTGTAGCTTCCCTGCAAACCGATAAAGGAAACTCTATCTCCAAATTCATTTTTAATTTTTACTGTGAGTCCTTCTATCCAGTCATCAATAATAAATGACATCTTATCACCTCTTAATGTACTCGTAAACTAACCCAGTCTATATTAATCTATACCTGTAAAATTACTCTTACTATCTAACATACCGTAAAAAAAGACTTCAAATTAATGAAGCCTTCCTTTTTAAAACTCATTACTTCGTAGTTGCTTTTTTGTCTCTTAGTTCCTTAGGAACTTTCGGCTGATAGATAAACAGCATACACTTACTTGCCTTTAGAATTGATATTTTCTCAACACTCTTTCCAATTACATTAGTAAAAATTGTCTTTGGCATATTATCTCTCCTTTTTTTCTCGTATTATGAATTCTATGTAATTTAATAGTTACCGTTAAAATTATCCCTATGAGTCTCATTTTTAGCCAAATTTTCTCTTGCCTTTATTAAATCTCTGTTTAGTCTTTCTATATAAGCCTCCCTTGCTTGTATGTTGTATACAGAGAAAAACAAACAAATATATATTATAATTGGAACAACAATAACACCCATCAATATTAGCAAAGACGTCTGCGTGTCTAATGAACTATTTATTAGAAATTTATCTAATATAAATATCTTTACAGATGCAACTATCCAAATTATATTAAAAACAGAAGCTATCAACGAAAAAAGACCTAGTTCTTCATCTTTTAAAACTATTTTCCATATATTAGTATTTATCTTTTCATCAAAATACTTTTGTTTTCTTAAATATATGATTATAATGCCTAGTTCCACCACTCTTATAGGTAATGAACTTACAAAAGCATTTATAACATTTTCCTTTAAGTTAACTTCATTTATATTTGTACAAAGCATGATTACCTTATAGTTCACAATTTCCAGCATCGCATTGCTCATACATGCCACAGATACACAAGTAAATACTGCAAATATTCTTTTTAACGTTTTTTGATTATAAAGAAAACATATTATTAATACCATAATAAATACGAAAACAATAAATACAATTGTCATATCAACGTTAAAAAAGTATCTTAATATATTTGAAATTACTGCAGGAGCAAGAACAGATATCACTATTTTTTTATTAAATACTATCATCTTTGACATTCTTAATAATATTAGTGTCGCAATAACCACATAACTTTCTTCCATTATAGAATTTAATAGAATATTGAAGAAAAAATCAATAATTTCAATCATATATTTTAATCCCCTTATACTAAATATAGTTATTCAACATATATTTACATATTTTTTTATATATGGTACTATTCTTTTAAGGTAATTTTACATTTACCGTAAAGATTTGTAAATAGCCCAATTACATTTAACAATTAATTTACAAGGAAATAAGAATGAAAATTATTAGAAAATTTGCATATTCAAGTGCACATTACATTCAACAAAACAATAGCAGTAGTCATGAAAACAGAAGAATCCTTTACTTCGGGTTTCAAGCTATATACGGAGATATAGTTAAGCTTATTATTATTATGTTAATTTCTTTTGCCTTACAATCCCTTTTACAAGTGCTAGTACTGACATTTGCATTTGCTTTTCTAAGAAGATATGCAGGCGGATTCCACATGGACACCGAATCAAAATGTATTATAGCTACGGTGTGTTCTTTTGTTATACCAGGAACACTAATAAGTATGATTAATTTTGAAATGAATACAGTCTGGATTATAATTATTAACGCTATAACATTTATAAATTGTTTATTACTCTTAAATAAATATGCTCCAAGAGACTGTGTAAATAGGCCTATTGAAGAAGATGAGGCAAATGCGTTTAAAAGCAGAGCTATTCGTGATTTTATTATACTAACAGTCATATCAATTATTCTGGCACTTTTAGGTCAGTACTTATTATCCTTATCAATTATTGCAGGAATTTTAATTGAGATTTTTACTTTAGCTCCAGTTGGGTATAAGTTGTTTGAGATGTTTAATTCTTACATCAGGCTCTAAAGTGGTTATACCAGTAATTTGCTTTTACAAAAAAAATACCTACTTTATGGTAGGCAACTTCTTCTAACTAATAAACTATGCTTTTTGTATTATTCTTGAAGGATATTTATAGTGGCTTAGCTTAATTCCACTGCTTTATACAAACAATCTTCAAAGTTTATAAAGCTATCAATCATATTCTCTTTGTGCCATAAGCTAATTTTGAAACTTAGCTTATCTATTTCTTTAAATATGCTCTTCTTTTCTTTAATAATATGTTCAGCCCTTATAACCTCTTTTTTATAAAACTCATTAGTTTTTACATCATTTTTAAAGGTTTCTAAATTCCCCTCATGGTCAACATACCAACCTAAATCTTCAGCAAGTCTCTCAAATTTTTTCTCAATTGGTTCAATAAACAAAGTGAACTTCCAGTTATCACCGTCGTTTTTCCTAAAGCTGAGTACTAAGCTGTTGTCCTCTCCCTTTTCTTCCCAAAGAATTATAGTTATTTGAGGATTTTTTGCTGATATATTCTTTTCTCCTCTTTTTTCTATTACAAAACCATTTGAAAGACAACTTTCAAAATCCTTGAACATATTCTTTTTAAGTGTTTCTAGCTTTTTATTATATGCATCATAGATTTTGACATTTTCAACACTAAATTGCCTCAGTTTTTCGCTGTACTTATCAACCTCCGAAACTGATTTATCCTCAATTAATTCTTCCCACTTCATCAATATTCCTCCCCTAGTATGTAATAATGGGAAAACCATTATATGATTATATATAGTTTAAATGTAAAACTGGGATTACAAAAATAGCGTAATAAAACGCATTTAATATTTAGCCTAACTAAACAATCCAAGAAACTTGCTTTCATATGCTTCCTATGCAATATTTATCGGTAATATCGACAAAATATATTACATTTTGTTTTTTTATTTTAAAACTAAAATGCTTATAATTTCTGTTTTAATTGTTAAAGATGAATTTAAAAACACTATGCTGTTATGACAAAAAAAATCATAAAATCATAGTGTTATTTAAAACAACCAACTAAAACAAATATAAAATGAATATTAATAAATACTTATAACGAGGCAAGAAAATGTCCCCCACTTTTATAAGTGTCGGTTACCGCTTTGGTTTTCAGGTGGTGAGAATATATCCCGCCTCGCCTACACGCCTAGATTCAAAATGAAATTTATTCACAATCGAAAAATTTCATTTTGAATCTAGGCGTTATATATAAGTTACAATACAATCAATCCCTCTATTTTTATCAATTATCCCCTGGCTCTGCATTCATTGAAAGAATAATGTTTAAGTTTCCATTTCTGCATCTGAGTTCATCTAGAAAACTTTTTTCATTTACATCGTTTTTTATAGTAACATTATATACAAGCTCATAAAGTGTGCCCAAATCAGTTGTTTTAACTTTTTTGAGATCATGATTTAAAGTATATGTTTCAAAAACGTCATCAAATGCCCCATGATAATCTAAATCCTCGGGAATGATTATTTTCAACAATTTGTAAGTTGAGTTTTTCGCACCAAAATTAATTTTAGATAATATAAACATTATTATACATAAAATTATGGTAAAAAATGCTGCATATCCATAACTGCCTGCTCCACAGGCAAGACCTGCAGCCATTGTAAATAGTACATAAGAGATATCTTTAGGATCTGTAGCATTACTTCTAAAACGTATTATTGAAAATGCACCTGTGAGACCAAAAGCTCGTGCAATATTACTTCCAACCATTATAATAATTATTGCTATAATACATGGTATCATTACCAATGTTATCGAAAAATTTTGTGAATATTGCCCCTTTACATGAGTTTTCTTATAAGTAAAGCTAATAATTATGCCTAACACAAAAGCTGAAATTAGAGCTACAACTAGTCCCCTAAAAGATAATGCAGCGGTATCAGTACTAAAATTTAATAATGAATCAAACATTCATTTCCCCTCATTTCTAATTGTTTTTTTATCATTGACTTATATTCAGTTCCATATTTAGAAAAACTCGTTTTGTATAGTTTATACTCGCTAAGAATTTTAACAAGCCATACTGGAATGCAGTTTTCAGCCTTGACCTCCATGAGCCAGACATCATCATCAAGAAGCTTATCGCCATGATCTCCTGCTTCAAGCCTTAAATCTTCTCTTCTAGTACGAATATTAGTATCAAAAGTCAAACGTAAATCTCTATTTTCTATGGCAAAATATGCCTGTCTGTCATACGCAAGATATAGCTTTGGCGAAAGTTCATAAACTTTTAAAAAATATTCTAGCTCTTTTAAAACTTGTTGATTCATATATTTTTTTATTTCTGGTTTTTCGCCGGTATTAACAAATTCATAGGCTTCATGTAAAAGTAGCTTTGTCCGTCTTTTGTTTACCATACCATTTACTTTTTTCTTTATTTCTAAATAGACCTTGTCATCAAGAGAAGGTACTCCATAAGCACGTAATCTGAGTTTTTCTTTATATTTTGGTTTTGCTAATGAAGTTCTAATAAGATGGTTATCATGAGTATCATAATATAAATTGCTTATAGTATAAAATGGATGGGTTTTATTATATTCATCAAGCTCCATATATTCTGTTAGTTTTTTTGTAAGCATCTCATAAGTATCACTAGTTAACAAATACTTGTTTTCATGTCTGTTAAACACCTCTATGGCCATTTGAACACCTCCTTTCTCTAATTGTATTCTACATACATAACCTTAAACGAACCTTAAAATATAGCAAATTATCTATTAAATGTTATTTGTTGCTAAAATAATATACAATTCCATTATTTGAAAACTATTTTGAGGTTAAGATGTATTAATATATAACATTAATTATTGAATAGAAAATCACTCGAAATTGAGTCTCTACATATTATGTAATCCTCAAATAATTTGCTAATAGAAAAATTTAATAATTTCAAAAAATTAGTCCCCCAATCTATATACAATAAATCAGGGAACTATTTATGATGTTTATCATTATAGGCTAACTATTATGATTTTCATATATAAATATAAATCAACAATGCTTATTATTTTTATTACCAACCCCAACCACCAAAGCCAAATATTGTACCACCGGCACTAGTTACCATTGAACTGGTTGTAAAGGTCTTTGTCGATGTTCCGTTAATGTACATTGTGTAAGTTTGACCCTTTACTAATGATGGAGAAGTAAATAACAATGTTGCACCTGATTTTTTAGCAGTAAAGTTGTATATTTCTGTTCCTGCTGCATTTTTTATACTCACTACTGCATTTACTGCTGATGGCCCCACTAATACAGCTGAACATTGTGTTGAGGTACTAGCTGTTGGAGAAGACGTACATCCACCAACTGCAGCTAGAGTTCCCCCTGTAATAGTAAAATTATTAGTATCACAGTCAGCACAGCCATCAGGATTTCTGCCGCCATAAATTACTGCATTACCGCCAGTCATAGTTATTGTTCCGTTTGAATCATAAGCATCTGTTCCTGCTGTTATACCAATGTTTCCGCCATTGATAATCAACTGTTTATCAGCGCATAAACCATCTTCATTTGCTGTAATATTAATTGTCCCATTATTTACAGTAACTATTTGTTTACCTTCAATGCCCTCTTCTGATTTTGCAACTGTTATTGTTCCACCATTAATGGTCATAGCCAATTCAGAATGTATTCCATCATCACCTGCACTAAGTGTGAGATTGCCATTATCAATTATTATATCTCCATCTGTATCAATACAATCTGATGTAGCAGTAATATTTAATGTTCCACCAGTAATTTCTATCGTATTCTTGCAGTGAATTCCATCTGAAGGAGCAGATTTAATTACAATATTTCCATTTTCAATTTTAATATCGTCATCACCTGAAATACCATGTTTCATATTAGCGGTAATGTTTAATGTTCCTGCACCCTTTATCTCTAAATCATCATTACTGAACAAAACAGCTTCCGCTTCTGCATTAGCTGTAGAATATGTTTTTGCATCAGTTAAGCTATTAGTTGTTCCCTTTTCAATTGTTATAAATCCTTTGTCAACATTCTGGAAATAGATAGCCGGACCATTGGAATTTGTTATACTACAACCATTTAGGCGAAGCTTGACCTTTTCAGTAGTATTAACATAAATCATACCATTCGATAATGTACCAACAACCTCGAAGTCTCCTCCAGCTGTAATATTAACTGTTGTACCGCTTACAGCTGCACCAGTTCCAGTACATGTGATTGTACTTCCCAGACTGATTTTTCCAACATTGAGCTTCCATGCATCTTCAGGATCAATAGGTTCTTCTGGAGTAGTACCTGTATCAACGGGAAACTTAGTTATGTTACCTAAAAGGTAACTTTTTAGCAGTGCAAAATCAATTGCATCCACTGTACTATCTCCGTTTAAATCAGCAGCTTTTGTATTACTGATTACCGAAGTTCCTAAAAGACTCCCCTTCATAGCAGCAATATCTAGCGCATCTACCCCTCCATCCGAATTTAAATCACCATAAATAACTGCTGCATTCGCTAGCATACTACTAAAAGTGAGAGTACCTACTAACGATAATGCTAAAAGCAACTTTTTTTTCATAAAATCCTCCCTTTCTATTCTATTATGCTTTACCATATGTGATATTATTTTACATTTTAGAACTTAAACCATCCTTAAAATTTTAAAGTTCAGAATAATTTAACAATTTACATTATTGACATATTATTTTAGATATAACATTATATATATTAAGTTAATTACTATAGGACGATAGTTTGGGTTTGAAGGCTAATCCTTCCAATACAGTCAAAAAACCACTTGCGGTTTTTTGTTGCTCGAAAAAGCATCATGTTCGTGCAAATTTGTTTTTCGAGCTAGTCATAAAATAAATTTAAACCTAAACTGCGTTAAATGCATAATTCGTCTAAAAGGTGAAGGCTTGAATTGTAATTAACTTTAGTCATAGAAATGAGGATTTTATTATGAATATTCTGCTTGTTGAAGACAGAATTCCTTTAACTGATTCACTGTTAAGCATACTAAAAAAGAATAATCACTCTGTAGACCGTACCGATAATATCGGAGATGGCTTATACCTTGCTTTGCTCGGTGCTTACGATATTATGGTAATGGATACTTTAGACCGTACAGTGGAAGGAATTACTCTCCTAAAAAGCATAAGGAAAAGTGGATTAACACTGCCTGTAATTCTACTTTCTTCTCAAAGTGAAATATCCTACAAAGTAATGGGACTTGATAGCGGAGCTGACGACTACCTAGTTAAACCCTTTTCTCTAGACGAGTTATTAGCAAGAATCAGAGCTTTAGGGAGGAGAAAAAATACAATACTGCTAAACAGCACCCTTAGTTTTGGCGATATCACTCTAGATACCAATAGTTTAAAATTATCAACAGATAAAGATGAAACTACTCTAACCTGCCGTGAAAGTAAGCTTTTAGAATTTTTAATTATTCGAAAGTGCATGATTACTTCAAAAGACATAATAATAGAGAAAATTTGGGGATTTGACTCCGAAGCACAAGCAAATCATGTAGAAGTATATATTTCTTTTTTGAGGAAAAAATTAACCTACCTAAATTCAAAAGTAATAATAAATACTATTCGTGGATTAGGTTACAAGCTTGATATTACATAAAGATAAAAGAACAAAGCTAATATATTTTCAAGTCAATTACTATCGACCAAATATCCGATGATATCGGACGATAGTTTAGGTTTGATGCTGAAGCCTCCTAGAAGTCACAAACCAAATTCAAACCCAAACTACATTCAAAAACATAATTCACCTAAAAATATGCCGTTAATTAAACAACAATAATATCCTTTTCACCGCCGGTTATACATTTTCCACCATTAGGTGTAACTATATATGTATCTTCAACTCCAACCATTCCAACTCCAGCTATGCCCTTTTTGGGTTCCAGCGCTATAACCATATTTTCTTGAAGCGGACTGTTAAAGCCGTTTGCAATTACCGGCGGCTCATCAACATGAAGCCCGATGCCATGTCCCAAGAACTTTGCCCTTCTGTGCCCAAAACCCATAAAATTTATTAAAAAATCAGAGTCTAAATTCTCCATTATGCTCTTATAAATCTCAGACGGTATGTTACCTGGTTTTAAAAGCTGTGCAGTTCTTTTCTCTACCTCAATGCATTTGCGATGAGCCTCAATTACTTTTTCTGATGGGGTGTCTCCAAACATATATATTTGCGTCCTATCACTATGGTATCCATACATTCCAAATCCGATATCTATAAATACCAGATCACCTTTTTTAAGAACTCTGTCTCTGCTTCCAATTATAGGAACTGCGGGGCACATCCCACTCATTCCACCAGGGCCATCAAAGTTGGTATCAGCTAAGGAATTTTCACCAAACCCTATTTGTCCTGCAATCATCTCTGTCTGATATCTAAAGAAACGAGTTACTCCATGATAGCCCATATTTAGCATTTTACTATACATTTCTGCTGTAAGCTCCAGTTCACTCATTCCCTCTCTTAATATACTGGGAACTACTTCATCTAGTAAAACTTTATGCAGTCTGCCTGCTTCTTGCATCCAATAAAGCTCATATTTACTTTTAACTGCACGAACTTCAAAAATAATATCATCAACTGAATGAATATTTATTATATTAAAATGCTTTTTAAGTCTTTCAAAAACGCCTATCGTTAAGGTTTCAGTCTCAATAAATGTTTCGCCAAGTTCATTTCCAACTACTTGTGCAGCATCTCTGTAACTTTCCATCGGATATATATCACATAACTGCGATTCTACTAAGGGGGATTCTTCCCTTGCTCTAATGGGACTTCTTCTTACAAAAAACTGTGCAGTTCCATTCTTTTTAATTACTAATAAACCATCTTGCATAGTTCCAGTGAAGTAATACTGATTAACACGACTTATTATCAGTGCAGTATCCCATTCTGGATTTCTTTTGGATATAGCTGTGCAAAGCTTTGCAATTCTTGTTTCAAGTTCAAGTTTTGTTACTTTTGTTTCCATTGTAAAATTTATCTCCATTCGGTGTTTTTAATATATACATATTTAAATATACCAAGCCCGAAAATTCATCATGTTAATACAAAGTTGTTTTTTCTATCCTTGAATTCATAAAACAATTCAAACCCAAACTGCGTTAATAGCATAATTCGCATAAACGCGTGAAGGCTTTGAACCGTAACTGACTTTGGTAAGCTTATTGCATATTAATATTAGCATAAACAGTTATTGTTTAGCAAAATATATATTATTTTTGTTGAGTCATAGAATTAGAAATTGAGTTAGATAATCTTTATTTAGATAAAAGTCTAGTATTCTACCATTCACCTTGCACTTTGCCACTTTTATGATCAAGGGAAAAATTCGCTGCATCAAAATAATCTACACCACTCACACCAAATGTAGTATCAACATTTACCCATCTGTTTTGTTCTTGGAAATAAAATTGATTCCAAGCATGGTCTCCCCATAACATTCCACTATAACCTAGACCGGTAACCAAATTAACTTTTATGCCATTGGCTTTGCACATTGATATAAATAAACTGGCATAATCAAAGCATATCCCTTTTCTGGTTTGGTAGCATATTATCGTTCCCGACTTAGTATTGCGAGTATCTTTAGCAATTTTATTGGATTTATCATAATCATAAGTTATATTTTTTGTTATCCAATCATATATTTTTTTACACTTATCATATTCGTTTTTTTCATTTTTTGCCAAATCAACTGCCAGTTTATCAATCTCAGGTGTAGACTGTATAGCATCGTCAAGTGTAACCCCATTATAGTATTGAATAACCTTAATGTTGTAATTATCAAGAGTTTCCCTAATATTTTCAGCTATATTTGCATTATACTCTTCGTTTTTACCAAGGCTGTTAAAGCTATCATTAAGTATAACTGGTATTTTTTTTGCAATATCAGAATCAATAACCGGCTTCAGAGCTGTGTCATAAACCTTGTTCAAAACTCTGGATTCATCAATGTATTTGGAAAAACCAGGAATGGTAAAATAATATGAAAAAAAGTAAAAAATAAAGCTAATAAGTATTAGTGTTACAAGTGCTTTAGGGATACTAATTAAAAATGATATTGTTCTTCTAAAAAATGGACTTAGCGAGTTTATTACCCTATATAATTGGTACGATAGACTTTCAAAAACTAGTGTATATATCGGATATGTTATAAGTCTTATAACAATGACAACTATTATCAGAATAATAAAGGCAATACAAAGATACGTATATACGTTATTTGCCACTAAACTTGCTTTTACTGAATCTGGCAGCAAATCATATATATAAATAAACACTTCATTATTTTTGTCAAAAAGTATACCTTTTGTAAGCAGCAATGCAATTATAAATGCTACAATAAACTCAAAACAATTTACTATCGAATAAAATCCGTTTGCAATTCTCTCGTGATTTATTGAAATAAATAGCGAGCTAACAAGTATAATAATTACAGGGACTAACAATATGATGCTAACTGGGTTAAATTCTGGGCTTATCAACATATTCACCTTAATTAATATTGCACAATGTTTTATTGAATCTTTACATTAATATTGTAATTATAGCACAAATAATATATATTATTAATTTCCCTAGATATTTTCTCTTGCAATTATTATGAAAAAATTGTATCTTTTATAAATAAGTACTTATATATATACTTATTATATATAGGTTAATTAATTGATACTTTAGCAACTAACAAATATAATTAGTTATTTAATATTTTAATGAGGTGGAATATATGAGTCGATTAAGTGAAATATTTGGTTCAAATGTATTTAATGATGCAATTATGAGAGAACGTCTTCCTAAAGCTACATATAAAGCATTGAGGAAAACAATTGATGATGGTCTTCCTTTGAATTATGAAATAGCTGAAATTGTAGCAAGCTGTATGAAAGATTGGGCTATTGAGAAGGGAGCAACTCACTTTACTCATTGGTTTCAGCCAATGACAGGAATCACAGCAGAAAAGCACGATTCCTTCATTAATCCTACCTCCGACGGTAAGGTTATTTTAGAGTTTTCAGGAAAAGAATTAATTAAGGGTGAAGCTGATGGTTCTTCTTTTCCATCTGGAGGCCTTAGAGCAACCTTTGAAGCCAGAGGTTATACTGCATGGGATTGTACTTCTCCTGCTTTCATAAAAAGCAATACTCTCTATATTCCAACTGCATTCTGTTCCTATAATGGAGATACTTTGGATAAAAAGACACCTTTGCTAAGGTCTATGGAATGTATATCGGAAAAAGCTCTTAAAGTTCTTCGTCTATTTGGAAATACTACCCCTACAAAGGTAGTTGCTACAGTTGGTCCAGAACAGGAGTATTTTCTAATTGACAAAAAAATGTATGATCAGAGAAAAGATTTAATATTTACAGGCCGTACTCTATTTGGTGCAATGGCTCCAAAGGGACAGGAAATGGACGATCATTACTACGGAAGTATTAAGCCAAGAATATCAGCTTTTATGAAGGATTTGGATGATGAACTCTGGAAGCTTGGTATATCGGCTAAAACCGAGCATAATGAAGTTGCTCCTGCTCAGCATGAGCTTGCACCTATATTTACTACTGCTAATATTGCAACTGACCACAATCAGCTTACAATGGAGCTAATGAAGACAACTGCCTTAAAGCATGGTTTGGTCTGTTTACTTCACGAAAAACCATTTGCAGGCGTTAACGGTTCTGGAAAACACAATAACTGGTCACTCTCAACAAATGATGGTCAAAATCTTCTAGAGCCTGGTAAAACACCACATGAAAACGCGCAATTCCTTATTTTTCTGTGTGCAGTAATTAAAGCTGTAGACGAGTATGCAGACTTATTGAGGTTAGCTGGTGCAAACCCTGGAAATGATCATCGTTTAGGTGCAAATGAAGCACCTCCTGCAATAATTTCTATATTCCTTGGTGATGAACTAACTTCAATACTTGAGCATATTGCTTGTGGCGAAGATTGCACATCAAGTGTTTTCGATAAATTAAAGGTTGGTGTTACAACTTTACCAGCTTTTCGTCAGGATTCAACTGATAGAAACAGAACCTCACCATTTGCCTTTACCGGAAACAAATTTGAATTCAGAATGGTTGGCTCATCAGCCTCAATTGCTTCACCAAATTTCTTCTTGAATACTATAATTTCTGAAGTTTTGGAGCAATTTGCAGACAGATTAGAAAACACTAAAGATTTTAATACAGAGGTAAACGCAATTATAAAGGATGTATATGAGAAGAATGGAAAAGTAATTTTCAATGGTAACGGTTATTCAGATGATTGGATTGCAGAAGCTGAAAAAAGAGGACTTCCAAACCTCAAGAGCTATGTAGACGCAATCACAAGCCTCCAAGTAGAAAAAAATATGGTTGTTATGGAAAAGCACAAGGTTTTCAATCGTAATGAAATGAATTCACGTTATGAAATATCACTTGAGAAGTATATAAAAACAATTAATATTGAAGCCTTAACAATGCTCGAAATGTCTAAACGACAGATACTTCCTGCCGTTATCAATTTTTCTGCCGATGTTGCAAACTCTATAAATCAAATTAAGAGTTGCGGCGTAGACGCTGATATTACAGCAAATGTTGAGTTACTAAAAGAGATTACCACTTTAACTTGCCAACTTAAAAAAGATATATCAGATCTTGAAGATAAGTTAAGTAAAGCTCATGAAACACATGAAAGTTCTTATGCACAAGCAGTATATTATAAGGATGTTGTGTTTACCCAGATGAGTAATTTAAGAGCTACAGCTGACAAGCTTGAAAGTATAGTTGATTCTAAGATATGGCCATTCCCAACCTATGCAGACATTTTGTTTAATGTATAAAATGGCAGTAGGTAAATAAAAATAAACAAGGTAAACCTTTATAAAAATACAATTAGTTATTCTTAAAAAGTGCACCTCCAAATGTTAGTTATTATTGTCTAACATTTGGGGTGCACTTCTATATTTTAATGGTTTCTTTTTATATTGAAAGATATTCTGTCAGTTATAATACTTGTTTTGGAAGCAACGCCAGGGATTTAATCTGTACTCCTACAAATCTCTTACTTAAAAGCGTACAATTATTCCTGGCTAATAATTATGTACTCTATAGGCTCTCTAAAAGCAAATAGAAGTATTTAATCAACTTCTTGTAGCCTTCAACACTAATTCTTTCATTTACTCCATGAACTCTCTCTAAATCCTCAGAATCAATTTCTATTGGGCAAAACCTATATATCTGATTTGCAATTTTCTGATAATATCGAGAATCTGTGGAACCCACAGTAAGATATGGTGCTGCTATACTTTCAGGGAAAACTGATGCTATAGTCTTACACATTACTTTATACTCACTTGATGATGTATCGTATATTTTTGAAGGATTAAAACTTACATCATTTACTTTTACTGTTATATCCAGCTTTTTAACTTTTTTTTCAACCCGTTTTTTTACATCCTCTATAGTTTCCCCAGGCATTAACCTAAAATTAGCTACGGCTTTAGCCTGCTGAGGAAGTATATTCATCTTGATGCCGCCTTCAACCATCGTAAATGCAGTGGTCGTTCTGACTAACGCATTGGTTTTTGGTGATTTTATGAGAATTCTTATAATAAGAGGCTTAAATAACCATATATTCGAAAAAATAATATTCTTTATTAATGGCATTCTAGGAGCAATAGCCTTAAAAAATTCTTTTAAGATGCTGTTTATGTGTGCCTTAAACTGTTTCTTTTCCAATATGTATATAGCCTTTGCCAATCTTCCAATAGCAGTACTATTAGGAGGCATAGAAGAATGACCTCCATTACTTTCTGTAAAAAGTTCAAGTGTAGTCATACCCTTTTCAGCTATTCCGATTAAAGCAGCAGGACAACTCATGCCAGCTATAGCATTCTTAATAATAAAGCCGCCTTCATCTAATACCAGAGATAGCTTGATTCCCTTTGCTTGAAGGTAGGAAGCCATCTGAGCATTTCCTAAATACCCACCTACCTCTTCATCATGTCCAAAGGCCAAATAAATAGTTCTTCTAGGCTTAAAACCCTTCACAATAAGTTTTTCCACAGCTTCAAGAATTCCCATAAGCTGACTTTTCATATCAAGTGCTCCGCGCCCCCATACATACCCATCTGATATTATGCCTGAAAACGGCTCAAAACACCACTCATTTTCTGTGTCTTTCTCCACAGGTACTACATCCATATGAGCCATCAGCAAAATAGAGTCATGCTTATTCTCAGTACCCTCCCACTTAAAGAGAATCCCCAAATCATTAATTGTTTCTTTCGTCAACTCTTTATGAACATAGGGAAAGGATTCTTCAATAAATGTATGAAATTTAAGAAACTCTGACTTGTCTACCAAATCCACATTTTCATAAGAGATAGTTTTGTATTGCAGCGCCTGTGATAAACGCAGTACAGAAACATCTGTATTTCTATTTAAATTTTCTTTCTGTTTATACTCCATACATTTATTCCCCTCAAAATTGGTATAGTAATCCATATGACATAGAAAATAAATTAAGATAACTCCATTTTCTCACATATAAAGTCTATCTGTCTCGGCATCTTATCAATGGTTTGTTCTCAAAATATTATTACTACTTTTCACATTTAAACTGTTAGGTCTCTTCTATTATGGAAAACCAAAGCCGCACACAGCGCTGTTAAAATAAC
Source organism: Bacillota bacterium (assembly GCA_023416275.1). GTDB lineage: Bacteria > Bacillota > Clostridia > Acetivibrionales > DSM-1351 > Ruminiclostridium. The sequence continues at coordinate 14,926 of JAEZIB010000028.1, forward strand.
TACTGCAGCTATAACTGTATAGGGTAAACTAATTCCAATATCCATAACGGTTTTTGCCCCGAAGTACTTAAATGGTGTAAAAAACCTAACAAAAGCCAACTTTTCATTCAAATCTGTAACAACAGAAAGCAAATATGTAATTATTACCACCATAGAAGCTATCCCTGTTGCTGATTTACTATTTTTAACAATTACAGATACTGCCATACCAATAGAAATGAATAGAAGCTGAATTATCAACATTCCAAACATAAGCAATAAAATGTCATTTGTAATATTATCTTTAGATACTTTTGCTAATACACCTATCGAGACCAATAGGGCTACTATATTCAAGATAAGAATATTAGAAATAACAGCTAAAAACTTTTCTGTTATTATCCTAGTTCGAGAAACAGGCCTTACATATAAAAATTCAAAGGTTCTATCTCTCTCCTCTTTTGATATAATACCTGCACCTAAAACTGCTGCATGCAAAGAAGCAGAAAGAAGGATATAAAGAAATAACACTCTATAGAAACCTATTGCTGTTGAAATATCAAAGCCTGCAAAACCAAAGAGAGCCTGTATAGATTTCGGCATTGAAGCTACTAATTCATTTATTGACTGTCCAGAACTTTCCATTCCTGAAAATTTACCAATACCCAATGCAATAAGTAAAGCCATACCTATTGACCAAAAAATAAGTGATTTTATATTTGCCTTAATCTCACGCAAAAAAATTATCATACTAACCTCCACGCCCACTTTAGGCAGAAAAAATATAGTAGCACTATGTTCGTACAAACCTTGTTTTCGAGCTTTTCGAGCTTTTCGAGCTATGCGCAATGGATGTCTTTTTTGTTGTAGTAAAATAACGATATAGCAATAAATAACACAATAGCAGCGACAGCACATAAAAGCATACTAAGTTCAAAATGTCCATGTTCTATTATGTAATTCGGACTAAAGTATGTTAGGAAGGAAATATATTTAAGTTTATCGTCCCCAAAGGCATTTACTATTAAGGAAATTGTAAAAAAAGCCATTACAGTGCCTAATGAAACAGCTGTAGTTCCCTTTATTTTCTTTGCTATTGCCGCACAAAAGAAGCCCAAAGCTGCAAAAATAAGCTGAATAAATATAATTGATATAGAAATCAGTAAAAATACTTTCATATCAAAAGCCTTTGTTTCCGCCATAGTAGCACTAATTATAGCTATTGGTATTATAAATATATCAGTAATAAGGATGCTAGTAATTGCCGCTGCTAATTTAGAAATAAGCACTTTTATTCTTGAAACAGGCTTAACAAAAATAAAATCACAGGTCTTCCTAGAACTTTCCTTTGCCAATACATCAACGCCAAATTTCATAGCTTGAATTGCAGCACAAAGGTTTATATAAACTAAACAAAAAGCATAATATCCATTAATTGATGTAACCAAATCAATAGTAGCTCCAAGAGCACTTAATACCTCTGGAGGATAGTTTTTTATTATTAACATAAACTGATCGGCATCCTTAGCAAGTCCAGGATATAAAGCAAAAAGAAATACAATTAGTCCTATAATTGAAATAGTCCATATTAATGTATTTTTGAATAAACTTTTTAATTCTTGAATGTATATATTCATGTTTGCCTCCTGACGATGAAATGAAACACAAAGCTGCGTTCAAAGTTTGGCTAAAAATGTAAATTTTGTCACCTACAATTTCAATTAGTAAGTTAATTTAGTTACTCAAGCTTCTCAGTTGAATGTACTACATAAAGCCTAGTAATATCAGGTGTGGTAGCAATATCAAATGAAAAGTAAATAATTTTATAAGATAAGTTAGTTTGCTGCACAACAAGTCATTTGTAATCTTGAGCATGGCTCTACTTTTCATCCGGAAGTTGGGTTAGAAATAATTGTATGAATTAGTTGTATGATAAAAGCTTACTGAATAATACAATTTTAGTATTTATGGTTCCTAGCACTTACTAATTCTAGCAATTATTTTGGCAACAAACCATTGATAATTCTACCGCACCAATAGATTTTTTATGTGCGAAGTTTGAGTTAATTATAATAATGCATAAAAATTTCCTCTAAATCAGGCTCTTCAATATTAATATTCACTAAACTTAATGCAGCAAGTTTCTTCATAATAAAGTCTATATTACCCTTATAAATAAAGCTTATATTATTATCTATTATATCAAGCTTATTTACACCGTCAAAATTAAAATAATCTTTACTAATGGTGCTTTGAGTTTCACAAGATATTTTTTTATAACTGTTTTCTCGTAGCTCATTAATTTTTTCAGTTCTAATTATTTTACCTTCTTTAATTATTGCAACTCGGTCACAGAGCTTCTGTACTTCACTCAAAATATGAGAAGAAAAGAAAACGGTAGCACCCTTTTTATTTTCTTGCTCTATTATCTCAAAAAATTTCTGTTGCATTAGTGGATCTAGTCCACTTGTTGGTTCGTCTAGAATAATAAGCTTAGGGCTGTGTAAAAGTCCTTGAACAATTCCTACCTTTTTTCTGTTTCCAAAGGATAAATCATCTATTTTTTTGTTTTGGTCAAGTTCTAAAATTGTGCAAAGCTCACTTATTCTCTTTGTACAGTCCTTTTTATAAAAGGATGCAGAATATCTAAGCAAATCCTTGACTTTCATATTATCATAATAGAATACCTCACTTGGCAAATATCCAATATCTTTGGCTATCTCCTTTGAGTACCTTATACAGTCCTTTCCAAATATACTGCCATTTCCTGATGTTGGATAAATGAGAGCAAGCAAGGTTCTTATTGTAGTTGATTTTCCAGCACCATTTGGTCCAATAAAACCAAAAACCTCACCTTCATCAACCTCTAAATTTACATTCTCAATTCCTCTCACATTTCCATAGTATTTGGTTAAGTTTTCTGCTTTAAGTACACTCATACTAACCTCCCACGCCCCATCTAGGCACAAAAATTTGGTAAAGCATTGGTGGAGGTAAGCCTCCTTTTGGGCATCTTTAGCTCACCTACAGACTTTGGATAATCCGCTTGCTGGTTTGCTTTACTCCAAAAATCATTATGCTGGTACAAACTTTTTTAAGCTTTTCATACCTAGCACAAAATATTTGTAAAAAATCCACACTCATAGATATAAAGTTATAATATAAATACCCTACATATCTTATAATTTAGTATATAGGGTATTACATATTTTTACAACTTTAAATTATTTTATTCAATTCAAGAAATTATTTTTGCATTAAACCATTGATAAGACTCCCAGGTCGATAAACTTTATGTGCGAAAGTTGATCTATAAATCCTGACCAACAACAAGAGCTTTCATTTCTTCAGGAATCATAAAATGCTTCTTCTCAGGGAGAACCTTTTTGAGTGCTGCTTCAAAACTTTCATTTTTAACAATACCTGTTTTCCCTAACAATTTTCCTAGAATAATAATGTTTGCATAAGTAAGATTTCCCATATCTGAAGCCATTTCTGTTGCAGGAACTCCAATAAACTCCACATCAGTTCTTTGAGACTTTGCCTCAACTAATGAACTATTTGTAATAATTAAGCCACCCGTTGCAATTTTCTTTTCAAATTTTTCCAAAGATGGACCATTCATAGCAATCAAAGCATTTGGATAATCTATTATTGGTGAACCTATCGGATCATCAGAAATAACAATACTACAGTTAGCAGTACCGCCTCTCATTTCAGGTCCATAAGATGGAAGCCATGAAACATGTTTTCCTTCTAGCATTCCAGCATATGCAAGTAATTTACCTGCAGATAGTATACCCTGTCCACCAAAACCAGCAATTATTAAATCAAGCTGTTTCATTCCCTACACCTCCAAATCCTTTCCCTTAAATACACCTAGAGGATAGTGCGGCAACATATTTTCCTCTAACCATTTAAGTGAATCTACAGGATTCAGACCCCAGTTTGTTGGGCAAGTTGAAAGCACCTCAACAATAGAGAATCCCTTATTAGCATTTTGTACTTGAAATGCCTTTTTAATAGCTGCTTTTGTTTTCTTAATATTCTTTACATCATGTACAGAAGTTCTTTCTACATATACAGCACCCTCTAATGTAGAAAGCATTTCACACACGCTTATTGGAAATCCATGTGTTTCAGACTTTCTCCCATATGGCGAGGTTGTTGTAACTTGACCTAATAAGGTTGTAGGAGCCATCTGACCGGATGTCATACCATAAATAGCATTATTAACAAATATTGTGGTGATTTTTTCTCCTCTAGCAGCAGCATGAACAATTTCAGCTGTTCCTATAGCTGCTAAATCTCCATCTCCCTGATAAGTAAATACATAATTGTCAGGATGAACTCTTTTTACTCCTGTAGCTACAGCTGGAGCTCTACCATGAGCAGCTTGTACCATATCACAGTTGTAGTATTCATAATTATTATATGCGCAACCAACAGGCGAAACTCCTATTGTAATACCCTCTATATCTAATTCATCAATTACCTCTGCTATTAGTCTGTGAATTATACCGTGAGTACAACCAGGACAATAGTGAAGTTCTTTTTCTTTTAATGCATGTGGCCTTTTAAACACAATTGCCATTTCTTACCCTCCATTCTTAAACTCTATTTATTTAAGATTCTCTTAATTTCATTTAAAATTTCAATTTGACTAGGTATTACTCCGCCTGTACGTCCATAGAAGTGAACAGGACATTTACCGTTAATTGCAAGGCGTACATCTTCTACCATCTGGCCAGCACTTAATTCAACGCTCAGAAATGCTTTCGGAGTCTCTGCATACTTTTCATAAGCAGCAGCTGGGAATGGATAAAGTGTTATCGGACGAATCAGACCAACTTTAATACCTTCCTTATCAGCCATCTTAATAACATTTTTTATTATACGAGCAACAGTACCATATGCAGTAACAATAATATCTGCATCCTCACAATTATATGTCTCAACTAGAACTTCATTCTGTTCAACTTGTCTATATTTTGCTTGAAGCTTATTGTTAAGACCCTCAAGCACTTCTGGTTGAATATATATTGAAGTAATATCATTATCATCTCTCTGCATCTTTGTACCAGTACAAGCCCATTTCTTGTCGTCCTGATAGATTTCTTCTTTATCTTTAAATTCAACTGCTTCCATCATCTGACCTAACATACCGTCACCTAAAATCATAACAAGCATTCTATATTTGTCAGCAAGATTAAAAGCTTCAACAGTTAACTCATATAATTCTTGTACACTTGAAGGAGCAAGAACTATATTTTTATAGTCACCGTGTCCTCCTCCTTTACATGCTTGGAAGTAGTCACACTGTGCTGCTTGAATACCTCCTAAACCAGGACCGCAGCGTACAATATTTACTAATACTGCTGGAAGCTCTGCTCCTGCTATATAGGAAATACCTTCCTGCTTCAAACTTACTCCTGGGCTGGATGATGATGTCATAACACGAGCACCTGCTGCTGCTGCACCATACACCATATTTATTGCTGCAACTTCACTTTCAGCCTGAAGAAAGGTACCATTTACTTTCGGCATTACTTTTGCCATATAATGAGCAATCTCTGTTTGTGGTGTGATAGGATATCCGAAATAATGTCTACAACCAGCTCTTAATGCGGCTTCTGCTATTACCTCATTACCCTTCATTAATAATTTCTCTGCCATTTCTTTCCCTCCAAAATAGTCATCTTTAATGACACATAATAACTTATTAAAAAATTTATACTAGTTCGTAGCTTATAATTTTAATGTTAATTCTTTGAATTAGTACTACTTTTCAACTTCAATAACGCAATCAGGACAAATTGTAGCACAAAAAGCACAACTAATGCATTTATCAATCTCATCTACGCCAGCAGGATGAAATCCTTTCTGATTTAATTTATCAGATTTCATTATGACAATTTTCTTTGGGCATACTGTTACGCAAAGCTTACAGCCTTTGCATCTTTCCTCATGGAATATTACTTTTGCCATTATCAAAACCTCACTTATTTAATTAATTTATTTGATTGCTGCTTAGTTTAGAATTTTAAAGACCAAGACTATTGTTAATTATAAAACTCTTTGGCTATATTTGCAAGTTTAGCAACGTAAAACTTCAAAAATATAAAATAAAAGCATACATTGTTAATTATCATTAACCTAAGAATGGTTAAAATTCCACATGATGTGACATAATGCAATTATTTACATACTTTTTTTGCTGAAATATAAGTCATTTCCTTCATATCCTATTACTAATAGCAGTACAAAATTTCTATTTCCTATCCCAAGGCAGAAAAATCTGTTTTCTCATGGATAATATCTCTGAACCGCTTAATTGCTCACTATTAAAACTGTTCACCAGTTCCTCCATGCCAGCTGTAATTGCTATTGGAATACCAGTTTTTCTAGAAACCTCAGAAATAATTTCATTGCCATGAAAAATAATTTCAGGTGTTGTCTCTTCAAGCAAATTGCTGTTATTAATCAGCTTTGTAATCTTAATATTTGCACCATCCTCAATTATTGCAATCATTTCGTATATTTTTTCAGGTGTATCAGTCATTCCTCTTTTTGTGTTAATTACAAAAAACATTTCATAATCGTCACTAGTAATTTCTTCTTTAAATCTAGAAACAGCTTTTGCACCTAAATCCTCTCCGCCTACGTCAAGTACTACCTTGTATGTCTTGTCTTGAAACAATGAATATATTTCTGCTGGAATTGCAGGTATATCAACATTAGTATTTGCAAATCTTGGCAAGAGAACTCTGATATTATTGCTTTCAAGTGCCTCTTTAGCATCTGCTGTCCTAAAATACGGATTTATTATATCAAAATCAACAATAGCAGTCTTAAAATCTGCTTCTGCCATTTTGAAAGCATAATTAACAGCAACCTCTGTTTTCCCGCTACCAAAATGACCAGTAAAAATATTTATACGTTTTTCAAACATGTAATCACCTCATGTATTTATATACCCATCTTCTATTATTTAAAGCATTATAACGCCTAGATTCAAAATGAAATTTTTCGATTGTAGAAAAATTATATTACATCAATTTTTTCTCCATTCAACTAAGTCCTTAATTACTTCTCCTGCTATAATTAACCCCATGACAGATGGAACAAAAGACAGGCTTCCAGGCACCTGATGCTTGACAGTACATTTCCTTGTTGTACCAGCGGGACAAATACAACTGCTGCTGCAGCTTGAAGTTTCTGTTTCAACAGGTTTGATAGGTTCTTCCTTTGAATATACAACCTTTAGCTTTTTAATCCCTTTATTTCTAAGCTCTTTTCTTACTACCTTAGCTAATGGATCTACCGAAGTTTTATAAATATCTGACACCTCAAACTTTGTTGGATCAACCTTATTGCCCGCTCCCATTGCACTTATAATAGGTATTCCAAAAGTATTGGCTTTTACAACCAAATCAATCTTTGCTGTCACTGTATCAATAGCATCAACAATATAGCTATAGCTTTTGTCAAGCAACTCTTCAGCAACATCCGGCATGTAAAACTTTTGAAACACAGAAACCTTACATTGTGGATTTATGTCCAATATTCTGTCTTTCATAGCCTCAACCTTTGGCTTTCCAACTGTCTTTCTTGATGCTTGCAGTTGTCTATTTATATTTGTCAAGCAAACACAGTCATCGTCAATTAGTACCACATGTCCAACTCCACATCTTACCAGCGCCTCAACAGTATATGAACCGACTCCGCCAATACCAAATACAGCAACTTTGCTATTCTTTAGTTTTTCAAGTCCCTCTGCTCCTATAATCAGTTCACTTCTCGAAAACTCATGCAACATGTACTATTACTCCTATTCTTGTCCCATTAAATCAACATTCAATTTTCAAATATGAAAAACTGCAGGTGTTAAAACTTATCAATAAAAATAACAATTGATAGTCATTCTTGCAGTTACATTTTTATCTACGAAAATTGCTTAACTACTATAGTTATAATTTATCAGTAATAATTTATTTAAAGATTTACCAATACTAAGAATACACTAATTGCTTGCCTGCGTCAATTAAGGTTAATTGACGCAGCTCGAAATAAAATTTGTGCAAACATAGCGGTTTAATTTATTTTATCAAATCATAATATATTGTTTGCTTTTCAACATTTTTTATATTGTCTTTTGCTCTTATTTCTTGACTTAGTTCACATATATCATTAT
>JAEZIB010000042.1 GCA_023416275.1 Bacillota bacterium
CAGACAAATATCGCTATGACAATAATGGAAATACAATAAGCAAAACATCAGAGACAGTCAAGCCAATTGATTCAACACTTCAAAGCAAGGCTACTGTATTTAAGGCAGGTCAAAGCCCTACAGGAGAGAACGCTTGCTATGATGAAATAACACTATATGAGTTTGATGTTTGGAACCAGCTGATAAAAACAACAGTAAAGGATAAGAGAATATCCTATTCCTACAATGGTGAAGGCTATAGAGTATCAAAGGATATAAACGGTCAGACCACTAATTACCTGTATGAAGCAGACAAGGTAATACTGGAGACAGATGGAGCAAACAACCAAGTAGCTAAAAATATCTACGGCTTAAACCTGCTGACAAGAACCGCAGGCAATGATACAATAAACTATATGTACAATGGCCATGCAGATGTAACCGCACTGCTAAATCAAGAGGGAACAGTAACTGCAACCTACTATTATGATGCCTTCGGAAACATAATAGAGCAAACAGGAAACGCCAACAACAATATCACCTATGCAGGCTACCAGTACGATGGCGAAACAGGACTTTACTACCTCAACGCAAGAATGTATGACCCAAAGATAGCAAGGTTTTTGCAGGAGGATACTTACGCAGGAGATAGGAATGATCCGCTGAGTTTGAATTTGTATACGTATTGTGCGAATAATCCTGTTACATATTTTGACCCTACGGGGCATGCAGTCGCAAAAGAAGGAACACGAGGAGATACAGTACAAGCAATACAGGAAAAGCTAAATAAATTAGGATATAATGTAGGCAAAGCTGATGGAGTCTTTGGAGAAAAGACAAAAGCAGCTGTAATAAAATTTCAGAAAGATAATGGATTAACAGTTGATGGTATTGTCGGCAATCAGACATTAACAGAAATATATTTTGAGCAGAGTAAACAAAGAGCAAAAGCCAATGGAATAACTTTACCAGAAGCACAGAAAGCAAAAGTCGGTCAGCTAAGTGGTAATGTATCAATAATGACAGATGCGAAGTTTAGTCAGGCTCTTCAAGGTATTAATGAACTAAAATCGAAAACAAATGGAGGTTCCGTTAATACAGATGTAAAAGACAACGAAATAGTAGTTAATAAAGTAAATTTTGGTTCTACAGCACCAACATCAGAACCAGTGACATTAACACCCCAAACTCCTGTCTCGGCTGCATCATCAGCAGAAATGAGCGCACTTACGACTAAGGCGGCAAGCATATCATCTGCAATATCAGCTTCGGATGTTGCAACGATAAATGCAAGCAAGTCTACCAATAGTGTGGGTGGAACGGGGATTGATAATACAGCATTAAAAGCAATTGAACTTGCATGTTCATACAATACTATGAGTGCTACAGATAGAATTGAATCTCTTATAGATATAGGGAAAGGTTCAAATAACACTTTGGTAAAAGCAGCAGTAGCTCCTGCAATTATAATTAATGAACCACAAAAAATGGCAGAAAATATTCAAGCTGCAGTTCAATTTCAACTTAATATAGGTACTAATTATCAAAACCCAGAATTGTCTCAAGCTTTTGCCAGTGTATTTACAGCTTATGTAGCTGGAAAAGTATTAGAAGGAATGAATTTGCCATCTAAGGAAACGGTTAGTACTGGGTATCATGTTACTAAAACTGAATATGCAGAATCTATAGCTAAAAATGGATTCAGAGAATCAGCTGCTGGTCGTGCAGGTGGTGGAGGTGTATATGTTAATAATACTCCAGAAGGTGCATTTGCTGAGTTTAGTAAATATAACCCGCCTGGAACTCCAAATACTATGTTAACTGTTAAATACAATGCAGGTGCTAATGTAATGATAGAAAATCCAGGAGCACACATTAAAGGACCATTGCCGATATTTGGTGATACTTTAACGTTTGAATCCACACAGTTACCAGGAACTTATAACACTATAGTAAGAAATGGCTCAATAGTTATTCAAAAATAAGGAGTGAATTTAGATGAAAAAGGAAATTAAAATGGTATATGTATATAATGCAACATGTTTTGACTGTAACACTAATAAAAAGGTTTATTATACAGTTGCAGATTTTGGAGAAGCTCCAATTATAAAGAAATGTGCCCAATGTGGTGAGCTATATTGGTATACACCTGATGACGAGGCATATATTCAACCTATTGATAAGCAGTTGTATGGGAAAAAATGTGAAAAATGCAAAGCTGACTTAATAAATAATTTAGTTCCAACTCATAAAAATATTCAATGCTGTGGCATAGATTTTTCTTTAGACGATGATTTCGCTGGCTATAATATACCGCCAGCAAGGGAAATGGAACAAGTAGAAGTATATTTAATTTATTCATAAATGAATGTAGAAAACGGTCACACAGTTTCGGCTGATGTGACCTTTCTTTTACTATGAAACCTGAAAAACAGCTTATATTAAAGGCTGTGAGGTCTGCAACTAATGAGCAAGTGGCTATACTTTGATAGATACCTATAAGTAACCGCTTTAACAAACACCTAGTGTAAAATTCCTCCAACCCTGACATTCCTAAAATCGAATATCAGGGCTGGACCTTTAAAAAGTGGATTGCAACAAAATAATAAAGCATCTGACAAAATTGATACTAAGCAAAGTACTCAGGGGACGAGTAATACTGGGTCAAGTAAAAGTAATTCCTATAACACTCAAAATAAAAGTAATAATATCCTTAATTCGAGTGATGAGTATGATGACCAATGGGATGATGAATATGATAAAAATTATCAAGATGGTAGAGCTATGCGAGGAAGCGATTCTAAAAAGAGGGAAAAGAAACAAGTTGATGATGCTTTTGGAAAACGAGTTTCAAAAGAAAGAGAGCAGCAATCTGAAGATTTACATGATGCAAAGAATGGCGGTAGAAATGACGATAATAGGACATATCAGGATTTAAATAATGGAAATACATGGAGAATTGATTCGTTAATGGATAAGGTGGGTGCAATAACTGGATTAAGCGGGACAGTATTAGTCGTATATTTTATAATCTCTGAGGGTACGAGGATAATTCCATTTAGGAATGCCATTCCTGTACCATAATAATTAATTACCGAGTGAAATAATCAATAAACATTTGGGTATTTCACTTGGCTACGAGCTAGCATATGTATTTCAGAAAGGAAAAAGAAAAAATGACATATTTAGAGTATTTTAAGAATGGAGAAGAATTTTATACTGATGGGAAATATTCTGAAGCATTAAGCTATTTTCAAGAATCTTTAAACTTAAAAGAGACTAATGATTGCTTAAATTATATAGGGTGTTGTTACTTAAAAATTGGTAACTTTGACTACGCTATTAATACCTTTAAAAAAATTATTACTATTTGTTCAGACTGGGAAAGACCTATATTTAATTTAGGAAGAGCATACCTACAGTTACATAATTATGAAGAAGCATTAAAGTGTTTTGAAAGGGCAAAATTAATCAGTCCAGAAAATGAGGATGTATATTTTTATGTAGGATTATACTACTATGAAATTGATGATTATGAAAAATCAATATCAATTAATGATTTACAACCAAAAACACAATCTTAATTTAGGAAGGTGCTATTACAATCTAGGTATTTTTGAAAAAGCACTTGATGAATTTGATATTGCTTATAAGTATGACAATACTTGTCATGATGCCATTTATAATAAAGGTATAACACAAATTGCTATTGGGAAATATCAGGAAGCATTAAATAATTTTCTAGAGTTAAAAAACATAAATCCAGATGACAGAGAAATTATGATGGATATTGCCCACTTTTACTACAAAACTAAGAACCTTGAGAATGCTTATGTTTGGGTAAATAAATTGTTGGCGATTGAGCCTGAACACGATTTAGCAAATAAATTATTAAATAGACTATCTTCACTTCTGATGTGAGTTTAAGTAAACAAATTGATAAAAATGTTATTGAAGGCGGCTGTCTATATGATGACCGTCTTTCTTTATGATATGCAACAAGTAGACATAAATCATATAAAACGAAACCTTGCAGTGCTGTTGATTTTACGTTTACGTTTTTATTGCTCTTGTATTTGCACCAATATTCTTTATAAATCGCTTTCTTGATAAACGTAGGAAAAAAGTAACAAAACTCAATAATTTGTATTAAAGTCAATGCGTTAGGAGGGAAACTCAATGAAGCAACTCTTATTATGTAAGTGCTAAATCTCAGTACACCGTAACCGTCAAAGTAATCGACACTTGCACATGAGGTTATTGAGATGTTAAACTAAGGGCTTAGTGTTAATTAAGATTAATATAAAAATGACATTACTAATTTCTAGAGGAGTAAATTGTATGAGAGATAAAAAAACAATAAAATATATTATTTCTGCAGCTATTATGATTACCTTATTAATTTGTGTTGGCATTGTGTATGATAATTTTAACAAGGATAAAAATATGAATTTTTCAGTGTATTTATATTACACGACTTTTGCTGTTTTTTCATTTGTAATAGGATGTTTATTAGGAATAGATGAGTTTTTAAGGAAAGTTAGAACGACCGGGAAATGGAAGCTTGATATACCAAGATTATTGATACTTGGTATTCCATCGTTAATAATTTCTATTTTCTTTTATTTATATTATTTAGATATTTCGTGGCTTTACAAGATTACTAATTTTCTAATCAAGTATTTACAAAGCATATATGTCCAAACATTTTCACAGGTGATTTTTGGATATGTTTTTATTACAAGCTTCTATAAATCAAGTGAAGATCAATTCAATTGAAAGAACTAATGGTTTAAAGCAAAAGCTAACAACTATACTAGCCAATCTCAAATAGTTGGTGTAAAATTTGAATTAGTAAGTCAAGAGACTTTGCTCAAAATCGTGCTATAGTTGTTTATTATTCAGCCTTTCCCAATACAAAAAATAGCACTCACCTTCTTACCTGAAAATTGTAGGTGTAGGAGTCTTATCAATGGAAAGTTGGGTTGATACTCATATTACGTGGCGAATAGCAACTATAGTTGTTTTATAGGAGGATACCTGTATGAATAAAAGCGATTTAACTCGGAATTTTTATATGTTAAAGGGACCGTTATCTAAAAAGGGTTATGATTGGTGGTGGCATAATTTTACTGGGTATCACAGAATTACTGGAGAACCTAGGGCGTTTTTTATAGAATATTTTGTATGTAATCCTGCGCTTGGAGGTGACAAGCCTGTTTTAGGACAGTTGCCTGAAAACCAGCTTGCAGGTATTAAGCCTTCCTATGCAATGATAAAGGTTGGTGTATGGGGAAAGGCTGCTAAGCAGATACATAACTTTTATCCTATTTCTCAATTTTCTTGCCCTAGCAACCAGTTAAATATAAAAGTAGGAGAATGTACCCTTACAGAAAAGCATATGAAAGGATGGTGCAAGGTTACTCCTAAAGAGGCAGCTGAGCATCCAGAGTTCATGAGCGATACTGGAGAAATGCGTTGGAATATCAAGATTAATAAGAAAATATCTTATCATGTGGGTTATGGGGCATCCAGGTTTTTTAGGGCTATTAATGCATTTGAGATGTTTTGGCATGCAGAAGGGATTAAAACAGAGTATACGGGTGAAGTGATACTCGATGGGGAGCCATATGATATCCATCCTGAAAAATCTTTTGGATATGCTGATAAGAACTGGGGTGGAGACTTTACTTCTCCTTGGCTGTGGATTAGTAGTTGTAATATGAAGAGCCTTATAACAGGGAACAAACTGGAGAATTCCGCTGTAGAATTCGGAGGTGGCAGACCCAAAGTACTGGGGATAGCTTTAAATAGAAAACTATTGGGAGGCTTATATTACGAAGGCAGGATGTATGACTATAACTTCTCAAGATTCTGGACTGGAACTAAAATCAATTTCAGTTTTGAACAGGGTGAACAAGTCAATACTTGGAAGGTTGAAGCACAAAATAGAGAATCCGTATGTGAATTAATCTTGCATTGCCCTAAGGAAGAGATGCTTTTAATAAATTATGAGGCTCCAAATGGCAAGAAGCTCCATAATAAGCTCTGGAACGGAGGCACAGGGTATGGAGAAATAAAGCTGTATCACAAAAATGGAAAGAAGAAGGTATTAGTTGATCATATAAAAATTGATAATTCTGGCTGTGAATACGGTGAATATACTTAAGCTGTAATCTGCTTTTAAAGCTAAATATGGAAAGTGAGTATAAATAAAATTTCTTATTTAAAATAGAGAAACTATTTTTAAATCGTGTGGGTGTCCATTACTTTGTAAATTACAGTTATTTTACAAAAATAAATTTTGTAAATTCTTATACCAATATGTTCATAAGTCATGCGGCATGTCAAATGAATCCAATCAAGTAGTAAATATATGGCCTCTGTTTCACAAACCAATGGGGGGGCTTTAGTGGCGTACATGTTCCTTATTGAAATCTCTTTAGGTCAACAGGAATAGGTGTTATACAAGCTCTTTCTTGAGAATTCATGAAAACATCTAGATATGATGTTCGCTGTATTTGTTTTCCATTTAATAGTGCTTAAAAGGTTTACTATGTCTCCTTGGGGTCCATTGGTTCAACAGAAACAGGTGATGAGCTAGGTCCTACAGGTGGTCTCTTTAGATCAACAGAAACAGGTAATATGCCAACACATCTTAAGGATTATTGAAGGGGCTGTTGCGAAATGAAAATTTATGTATACCGATGACTTTTTGCTTGAATAGTACCCGAGTGCAGTATATATCAATGTTTATTTTCGGGAGCAATCCATAGATATTTACTGTACGGGAGCACTATTCAAGAAGTTAACTCGTAGTTACATTTTTTCTTGTTTTACACTAGCCCATCTTTATTTTCTGTTAAAAATTATATTAAAAAGGTCTACCGTGTCCTCCTTGTGGTCCATTTGAGTTATCAGAAAAAGGTGGTTTACCGTGTCCTCCTTGTGGTCCCTTTGGTTCAATAGGAACAGGTGGTGTACCAGGCCCGTCAGGAGGTCCCTTTGGGTCGTCAGGAACAGGTGGTGTACCAGGGCCGTCAGGAGGTCGCTTTGGGTCTTCAGGAACAGGTGGTGTACCAGGTCCATCATGAGGTCCCTTTGGGTCATTAGGAACAGGTGGTGTACCAGGTCCATCAGGAGGTCTCTGTGGATCATTAGGAACAGGTGGTGTACCAGGTCCATCATGAGGTCGCTGTGGGTCAACAGGAACAGGTGGTGTACCAGGTCCTTCAGGAGGTCTGTTAGGGTCAACAGGAACAGGTGGTGTACCAGGTCCTTCTTGAGGCTTTTGGGGGTCATTAGGAACATGTGGTATACCAGGTCCTTCAGGAGGTCCCTTTGGGTCATTAGGAACAGGTGGTATACCAGGTCCTTCTTGAGGCTTCTTTGGGTCATCAGAAATAGGCGGTATACCAGGTCCATTAGGAGGTCTTTGTGGGTCAACAGGGACAGGTGGAGTGCCAGGTCCTTCTTGAGGCTTCTTGGGGTCGTCAAAAACAGGTGGCATACCAAAACCTTCTAGAGGTTTCTTGGGGTCACCAAAAATAGGTGGTATACCAGAGCCGCCTTGATTATTCTTAGGGCTATCTGGAGTAAGTATTTTATCTTTACTTGTCTCATCTGTACTATAAAAACGCACAGGAGGCTTCATACTGCTAGAAGTATCATTTGATTTTGCGGGTGCTTTCTCCTTATTGCTTTGGTCTAAATTACTTTGAGTGCTGCTTATGGCAGGCAAATCAGAAGAAACCTCCATACTATTACTCACATTGGATACAGGAGGTAATGAATCTTCTAGCCTGTAATATGAAATTAAATCTTTTACTTTGGCACTTTTTGCAGCATTTGGAGTTATATTTGCTCCAATTTTTTGTGCATTCTTATAAAGAACATATCTACCCATTGACATATTATTGTCTATAGATTTTTTTCTTAAATTAGGTTCCGTATAGATAACCTTTACCGAAATATTTTTATTTTCAACACTTTCAATAGTTCTCTTTATAGTATTTATAGTTTTTTCTATTGTATTTTCTGGTGTGTTTTCTGATATTTCAGAATCTTCTGAATATGATGCAGCTAATAAGATTAAGTTTTCATTATCACTGCTTATGTAGCCTTTTGCATCTAGACTCTTTAATATGTATGAAATAGCATCGTTAATATTTTTTTTCTTTATTTCAAAAGTACTTATTAACTCCTCAGCATCAGAATTTAAAGGCTTCAAGTCAATAACAGTATTGTTTTTATCAATTGAAAATTCCATACTTGGGTTTATATCTAAATCTACATATGCATAGACCTTAGGATTCATATTTAGAATAAAGGCCAAATATCCTACAACAATTAGAAACAGTACAGCAGCCACGCTAGAAATAGTAGAAACGTGATTAAAAGCCTTTGTTTGATAAGGTATGCTGTATTCTACCATTTGACCAACAAACATGCCTTCTGTCCTTTTGATTTTCTCATATTCACATAAATCATTAACAACAACGGCTTCTTTTGTTCTTAATTCTAAAATAATACCTTTTTTCTTCACTAGTATTACCCCCTAAACATAAATGCTTGTAGAAAGCCTTTTATTATTTCTAGATCACTTCTCATGGCGATGCATGCAGCAATTATGTATTTTCTATTTTTTTCCACTGTCTTAGACTTAATACCAATCAATGGAATTAAATCTGTCATAGGTATTTGCAGTTTTTTATCAAGCTTCTGATATAGGTAATCATTTTCTGCAATAATTCTAGACACATTTAACAGTTGTTGTTTTGAGTCCATATGTTTAGGAGTTTTGGCTATTAATTCATCAAATGATATACCAAATTTTTTGAGTTTTTCGGTATAAATCAGAATCTCTTCTCTTGTTTCAAAATTCTCAAAATGAAGATGTATGGACTTTTCAGCAATTGTATTTTCTAAAGTATTAACTTTATTATATTCAAAAAACGAGAAAGGGTATATTTTTCTAAACTTGGTTTCTTTTTTTGTATAGTTTATTAAACGTCTTTTAATTACTAATTCTGCAAAACTAAGAAAATGGTGGTTCTTTGCTTCATCATAATCGTCTATAGCTTGATTAAATGCCATAAGGGCAATGCTAAATTCCTCGCTATTTTCAATCTCTATATATTTTTTTGAAAACTTTGAAGCAGTATTTAAAATAAAAGGCTTATAGTCGCTTATAAATCTTTCACGAAGCACGCTATCTCCATTTTTTATTTTTATAATGTTTTCTGCTATCAAGTTTAAATTTATATCTATATTAGTACTTTTTTTAAATGAAAGCAACCTGTCCCACCTCCTTTTATATTAATTCGATATTACTATTAAGTTTATGTGTGAATGTATTAAAATTTCGTCAGTGCTCGTACTTATCAATGGTTTGTCGCCAAAGCGATTGCTAGAGCTAGCAATTGTTTATTCTCAATGTCACCATTCATGTTATTTGTAACAAATAGAGGATTATCTATTATAGATTAAATTATTTACCCATTTAAAAATACACTGAAGACAGTGCTTCGTAATAAATGTTTGGAAAATCATGGTATGGTTCTTTGGCTTTAGTAAAACCAGACTCCTGGATTAGCTTAAAAATAAATAAGTTCCTATAAGCTAAAATAACAATCATCAAATATAGCCATACTATCTAAGCAATAGCGTATGGCTTGTTTGTATTTGATAATTGTTCTACTAAAATTTATTAAAATATATAATCTTTAATTTTTCTATAACAGCTTATTAATTATCAGCCAGCAATACTTGATGGATTCCCGTGCCAATTTGTGTAGGATTCAAGTATTTCTCCCTTCATCAGTAGTGAGTTGCTTCCAAGCCTTGCCCCTTCCTCTATGTATGTATTGTATAGAACTACAGAACCATTTCCAACACTAGACCTGTTTCCGAGGATGAGATAGTCCATTTTCAAAACTCTATCTTCAAAAAGGTGTGTTTGCATAGTAGAGTTATAGTTAACTGCTGCCTCACGGCCAATCCTAACAAGATCGAATTCCGAAATAAATACAGTGTCCAGAAAAACTTTCTTGCCGATTCTGCATCCAAAAAGTCTCATAACAATAGGTAAAAGGGGAGTTCCAGCCATAGGAGTGAGAATATGGTCACCTAGTAGATTCTCATATATACCTGTCACAAATTCCGTTTTCCAAACAAAACTACTCCAAAGAGGATTGACACATGGTTTATAAGTACCAATCAACGAAAATTTCATTAATACAACAAATAGTATCAAGAATACCTCTAGACCAATTAGCGATAATGAAATTAATGCTATAGATGGCCAAAAATTAAAATTAAGACTAAAGAAATTAAAAACATAAGCAAGAAGATACGAAGCTAAAACATATATATTTGTAGGAAGTACTACTCTGACGAACTCTATAGCCAATCTTTTTAAGTATAGTATTGGACTAGGCTTGAAGGTTTTTTCATCAGAAAACTCATTATTTATATCCCTGTTATGCAAGAACATTGCAGGAGTCCCAAGCCAAGAAGTTCCATTTTCAATTTTCTCTTTATCTGGAGGTATTGACATAACACCCAAGAGACAATCATCTCCTATAGTGGTATTTATCGGTACAAGCGCACTGTTTCCAATAAACGTTCTTGAGCCAACCTTTATTTTCTCGTACATTACGCAATTATTGTACACTTTTGGTGTTCCAGCCATTGAAGCATCCGCAAAGAAGCTCCCATCACCTACCTCAAATAATTCGGGAGAAATATGAGTTACTGTGGATATCTCTACCTTTTTACCGATTTTTGCACCAAGAGCTCTTAAAAATGGTATCGTATAAAGAGTAGCATATAAAGTGTGTAGATTTTGAAGACTTATATAGACTATATTATCTGCTGCCCATTTTCGCACATAATAAACAGAGTATATACTATAAACGCCAGGCTTTAAGCGGTTCATAAAGAGTCTCTTGAGTACTATTATTTCAACGCATACTAACAAAACTATCAATGTCGATGTAATGGGACTTAAAAGCACCATTTGACTCGGATCACTAAAGTAGAAATAGCTGAAGGCAAAGCCCTGAGTGAAAATAAGTGTCGATAGAAGTCCAAATATACAAAGAACAAGAGAGTGTAACAGAGTAATAGATATCTTTTTAAGTTTACCAGTCTTTTTGTTATTTATTTCCATTAAGTTAATAATATCCTGGTCAGAAATATCCTTTTTAGCTGGAGAACCTGCCCAAAACTCACCTGCAGGTATGGTTTGATTTTGAGGAAGCATTGACTGTTCCTTAATCATTGAACCATCTTTCATTTTTGAATTTATACAAAGCGTAGAATGTGTTCCTACATAGCAGTTATTGCCAATAGTAACTTTTCCAAATTTAATACATCCATTTTCAATTGTGTAACCGAGTATTTGACAATCCTGAGCTATACTGCTGTTATCACCGATAGACATAAGATCAAATGCTCCGAATTGGTGAGTTCCTATATAACAGTCCTTACCAACTCTTGCACCCATAAGTCTCATATATACAGGCATCAATGGAGTGCCGCTTAGAAGATGTTCTGGGTACATTCTTTGTAACAGTCTTGCTAACCACCATCTAAAATAATAGAATCCCCACAGTGGGTAGCTTCCTTCTTTATATTTTCCTATAATAAGCCATTTAGATAAAATAGCTATAACCAATGTAACAGGGTTATACAACACTCCGAATGCTACAAGTGCTATCAAGGTTTCCTTTAGATGAAAAGCTCCGTTAAATATATTGTAGACAATATATCCTATTGGAATACAAATAACAAAAGTTATTGCAATTAAGCATAGAGCCTGAAAAAATCCACAAACCTTGTGAGATATAGAAGAGGTTTCGGTAAAGCATTTATGTTTTTTTGCTTTACACTTTGTTGCTTTTCTGCTTCCTTTGCAATATTTAGCAGCAAGACTTTGTATTGTAGGAGCTTCATATAAATCCGAGATATTTAATCCCTTAAATTCTATTTCTTTTCTGAGGATAGACACAGTTTGTGCAGCAAACAACGAATGACCTCCAAGATCGTTAAAGAAATGATCTGTTATAGATATACTTTCATTCTTGAATACCTGTTTATATACATTTGCTATCTTTTCTTCAATACCATTTGTAGGAGCTAGAATCTCTCTATTTGCTGATAATCCTTTTCCAGTAGGTTCAGGAAGCATTTTTCTATCAGCTTTTCCACTTGGGAGCATAGGAATTTCCTTAAGAATGGTAAAATGCTGAGGTATCATATAAGCTGCAAGTCTTTCTTTCATCATTTTAAAAAGAGCATCTGCATCAATACCTATATTATCATCCTTTGGAACTGCATATAAGCATAAGGCCTCTGTTGAATCCTCGAACCTATGTACCTTAACTACAGATGTATTTATTTGTGGGAAAGCATTTGCAACATTTTCGATTTCAGATAGCTCAACCCTGTAACCTCTGATTTTTACCTGATCATCAATTCTTCCATGAAAATCTATATTACCCTCTTGATCTATTGATACAAGATCACCAGACCTGTATAATCTCTTTGGTGCATCTGGAGCTTTATGAAATGTATTTTCAATAAATTTTTCTTTAGTAAGGTCATCTCTGCCAACATATCCTCTGGCTAGACCTATTCCGCCTATAAGTAGTTCGCCTGGTTCTCCAATACCAGCCAATTCATTATTCTCTTTAATAACATATATAGAGTAATTGGGCAACGGTTTACCAATTGTAACTTTTTCGCCTACATTCATTTCAGACCAAGTAGCAATAACCGTTGCTTCTGTTGGACCATAAGTATTTAAAATTCTTCTGCCACTTTTTTTGAATCTTTGTACAACCGACTCGGGACAGGCCTCACCTCCTAAAATAAGAAGCCTAAGTGATGGAAGCTCATCACTAATCATTGATAAAAGAGTTGGTACACATGAAATAATACTCACTTTATACTTTGCGAGTACCTTAAAAAGATCAGGTCCTGATTTTTTCATTTTATCTGTCTGAGGAATCATTGTTGCGCCATTAAAAAAGGCAAGCCAGAGTTCTTCTACTGAAGCATCAAATGCAAGAGTAAATCCTTGATATACAACATCCTTATCAGTAACCTTGTATATTTCCTGTGAAGCACGGACAAGATTACAGGCTGATTTATGTTCTATCATTACTCCTTTTGGTCTTCCTGTTGAACCGGAGGTATAAATTATATATGCCAGTGAGTCCCTGTTAACACCTGACATCTCCCTTGTAATGTCATTTGCCGGATATTTATTAAGCTCCTTAGAACTAACTTCTATTGAATTTTTCATCGGATAATGGTTGCCCATACCCTTTAGTACCAATACATACTTCGCGGAACTATCCTCTGCAATATATTTTACCCTGTCTTCAGGATAGCTTGGGTCAAGTGGAATATAGCAAGCACCAGCTTTCATCGTACCTAGAATAGCAGCATAGCATTCTACAGATTTTGGCATGAATATTGCAACTCTATCATTACTAACCACACCTTTTTCACGAAGCATCCATGCCACTTGATTTGCCATTGCGTTTAGTTCTTTATATGAAATGCCTTTATCTTCAAAAATTATAGCAATATTATTTGGAAACATATTAACAGTTTTCTCAAATAATTCAAAAAGACATTCATCCTTAATAATATCTGGCAATTTAGGACCGTGAATAAATGCACCAGTTACCTCAGCATTATTCTCAGAACCTGATTTTCCTAATTTTGGTGATTTTGCTTTTGTAATATCTCGTCTTGTTGCTAAACTACTTTTCATATTAACCCCCCACGCCAACTTTCAGCATAAAATTATAGCGTAACTATCAGTGGAGAACCTCAGCTTCGCAAAGGTATGCCTCCTTTTTGACAGCTTTAGTCCATTATTGCTTGATTGCTCAAAAATGCGAAGAGAACGATGAATGCGCAAAATGTAAACTTCGCATTTTTCAAGCTAGGCACACAAAAATGTTATACTAATTTACATTAATTCAATTATTATTAATTGTTTGGAACTGCAGGTATATCTGTCTCATTTGGTTCAGCTAGTCTTTCTCTAATATTAAAATATAAGTGTGCTATTCTGTCTGAGAGGAATATCAGTAGAAGCATTAAAATAATTATCTTTGGAATACTGTATGTATCAAGAAGAAGGAAGGAGCACCAGCCAATAATTATCCAATGTATAAAATATATCTCTGTAACTCTATTACTCCAGAATAATAGCCTATTTTTAATAAATTCTGGCAATATTACAGCTGTAAAATACCAAATTGCCAGCCAACAGATAATAAATGAATTGAACAGCAAATTAGACAACAAGCCGTGGTGAAAGTAGTTATAGGAGCTCCCAGTTACTATTCCTAAATCAATGCTTTGATGCGTGAATAGATAAATTAAACAAGGCATAGCAACTATAACCGACAATAGAATTGAGAATAAATAAAATTTGTATTTACTTTTACATCTGATAAGCAGCCACCCAAAGAAAGCACCCATGAGAGGATAAGAAATCCATGAGAATAATGGGTGGAAAGTATAATCTGTACCTCCAAAAATATTTGCTAGGAACACATCAATAAATATATATCCTGTCTTAAAGCCCCAAACAATAGGAGCAACAATTCCTGCACCAATGGCTATTAGTGGATAAAAATACTCCTTTAACCTAATAGCTTTAAGAAAGGCAACAACAATCATTGCTAGTCCTGCAAACTGAAGAATGTCTACTTCTACAAGATAATGATACCATTCATGTCCATCTAAGTTTATAGAGTAGTATTGTAATCGAGTTCCAATATAAAATGGAATAAAACCTCTAACAGCATTCAAAATATATCCTAAGCAAAAAATTATCAATCCTCTTTTAAATAACTTCAGAGGCTGCTGATTTTTTGAGTAAACAAAACCTACTCCCATAACAAACATAAAAACAGGTGCTGCAGGTATAGTCCCCAGGAAATCTACAACTTTTGCAAAAACAGTAGAAGATGAACCTGTATCCAAGAATTCACCTGAGACATGTACTAAAATCATAAATAGAACTGCTAATCCTCTAGTGATATCAATTTCCAGCTGCCTTTTTTTATTAATTGTTTCTCTTGAAATAATACTTTGAAAAAAACTTCTCATTATAATATCCAACCTTTACATATTTTTCAATAACTTTGACTAACGACTACCTCTGTTATAATACTATCTCGATTTAAAATATAAAAAACAATATTTTAAATCACCGCTGATGCGGTGCGCTGCATATGCAGCGACTCATAGCATTGAACAACATTTGCGAGCTTCGCTCAATCGCCGCAAATGCGGCTATTTAAAATGTGATTTCACATTTTAAATGCAAATTAGTATAATCATCCATTACTCACGCCATATAGTTATTCAAAAATGAATTCATTTTTTAGGGGGGGGGAAGAAAAAATTATTAAATATAGGATATATATACAAGAAAAAGCTCTAACCATGAAGTTCAGGTTAGAGCTTTAAAAAGTTTTATAACTACAATTTTTATTTAACATTGTTGAGTTAGTTTGCTTTTTTAAGAGAAAATTCTCCAAGTACAGATGTATTATCCAATAGGGTAACAGAACCTATTATTGAATTGCTTGTAGCACTTCCAACCAGATTTACCATTTGATATTGAGAAGGCCTCTCAATCCATTCTTGCCCAGAAAGAGTAATTGACCCATTTTCAGGATTATAGTATACAAGCATTTTATACTTGCCCTGTATTGTATTGTCAGTTGAATGAAAAGAGAATTCCGCAGAATGCTTGCCATCTGTCTCTCTAGTTACACTTAATTCAGCTGCATTAGTTACATTATTTGTTGTATATGAACCAGTCCATTTTCCAATAATTCCATTTTGTGCTTCCTGCAATACCTTCTCAATCAAGACTTTACTAAACACATCAGGCTCTTCATAAAACGGAAAATGTGCAGAGTTTTCGAACCAAATTAACTCCTTTTTTGGTGCACTCAAAATATTAAAATATTCCTCAATAAGCTGAGATGGTGTATCATTATCATGCCTACCCTGCAGAAAATATATGGGGACATTAATGCTTTTTAACTGCTCCTTAAGATTTATATTCAGTACTTCCTCATCCTCAAATAAAAGCTCTGAGAACTCATAACCACTCTCTATTTTCTGGATTTGACCCTTATATAAATCACTATGCGCAATTTCATCCTCAAGCTTTTCGGTAGAGGTTTCACCATAGATATCTCCTCCATAGTATTCCATCCACTTCAAAGTTATTTCATAACCGATATCGTCATTATACCTGCCATTTTCATTAGGTCTTCCAACACTAGTCAGCTGTCTGATTGCTTTTGAATTATTGTCCTCTTGGGCAGATTTTAATGCAAAGTCGTAGGAAAGCTGCTCGTTCTCAGCAAAATTAACAAATTGCCCTACACTTGCAAAAGCCCAATAATCCTCAGGATATTCACTAATGGCTTTAATTCCTACTAACGTACCAAATGAATGTCCGACAATAAAGATTTTATTTTTATTGAATCTTGTTTTTAAGTAATTCGTCAGTTCATGGAGGTCTGAAACTAACTGCTTTAGGTTCATACTATCATCAGGGATTTCATCGGAATAGGATAAGCCTGCACCTCTTTGATCCCAGTTAACAACCACAAAGTGGTCCTCAAGCCCTCTGTTATATTCATGAAGAATGGGAAGCATAGTATAACCTGGTCCACCATGTATAAATAGTAAAATTGGTTTTGATACATCATTGGAGGTCATGTAAATCCATTGTTCAATGCCTCCTATTTCTATTTTTTGCAGAGAATCTATGCCTTTAGACAATTCTGTAATTCCTCCAGAACTATTATTTGCTAAGGTTGATTGTTTGGCAACATCAGAGCTAATCAAAGAACATCCTGTAAACATGAAAACGGTACACAAACTGCATAAAAATATCATCAAATTTATTCTTATATTTTTCAACTTCAACTCTCCTTCTAATTGTTATTCCTTTTTAATACTATTCTGTAGGTTTATTAACTTCGCGTGAAAATGGAACGTACAGATGTATTATGTTAAGCAAGTTAAAGTAATGAAGCTTAAGTATTTTAGGCGAGCCTATAACTGTCCCATGCAGTTCTTTATAAATTAACTACACTCTAAATGAATAATTAAATGTTAATACTTTAAATTATTGGTACAAAATATATGATTATTGGCTTGTTATCATTTTATAACACGATATTTGATTTGTAAATATGAGTAAACTCATTTGAATACATGTAATATGATATATACAAAAAAACTATCAGAGATAATAACTTCCCAAAGAAGATATTATCTCTGATAGCAGGTGTACAAAGCCATTTATTCCTATTAACTCAACTTCCCAGTTTAATTATAAGTGTTCAACTTATCAATGGAATGTTGGGTTATTATTTTATTGTTGCTCAATTTCAGTTTATAAAACCAAAGAGGGCGCAGTATAAACTCTAGCACCAAGTTCTTGATTAAGCATATAC
>JAEZIB010000060.1 GCA_023416275.1 Bacillota bacterium
CAAGTTACTCAATTTTTTAAATCTACTTGTAGATTTTAGTCTACTTGATAGACTTTGGAATTTTTTCGAGTTCCTTTACATGGTCTTTCGTTAGAAAGACTTGTCACTGTTTACTTTTCAAAGTCCATTCCTCAAAAGCATTAATCTAACTGCTTTTCAAGGTGTTTGCTGTTCGCTTGTCGCAATCAGCTTAATTATAATACCATCTTGCTGTTTCATTGTCAACACTTTTTTTATCTTTTTATATTTCTCTTAAAGTAGATAAATCTTTGTGTTGTTCGACAGCTAGGTTAGTATACATCTACTTTGGTATAGTATTCAAGTAATAATATTGCTATTTTCGATTATTAATCTAATTTAGCATGCAAATATTTCTTTTTTCACACTAAAACCCCATTTTACATTAGTTTTTCTCTGTTTTGATTGCAAAAAATTTGCTTAATAAAGCATTTAAATAAAATAGGTGCTACAGATTTGATTGCACTTTGATACATTTTGAGGATTGCCTTATACTGTATTAGTCTAATAAAATAACTCTAACCATAATGTCATAGCAAGTGTATGATTTTTAATTTCTATATCTATATCTATACATATATCCAAATCCCTTTCTATATATGTATCAATTTCTATATTTTCATCTTCATTTTTAATCCTCATAACTTTAGCTCCCTTATTGTTAAAATTAATCAAACAAAAACAATCTCTTATTAGGAGTGTCATTCAACTTTAAGAGTCTGTTTCTATTTTATCCTTCAAATGTTTATTCCTCTAGTTTTAAAACTTTATCTTATCCTTTTCAGACTCTATGAGCTATCAGTTCCTTCTCTACTTTTCATTTAGGTCTTACTTATTATAGTAGAAAACTTATAAAATAGAGTGTAGATAAGAAGTCTATTTTTATCCATGTGTCTTTTTTCTAACTATAAGCACTAATTTTTTTTGTATTCAACTTTCTAGAAATTTGCTATGCTAAGCCAGATAGGAGAAAAGCCTTTTTTATTCACTGTATATAGATATTTATTTGTCAATATTTTTACTTATTTACACATTCATACTCGTGCTATTATTTAGTGTATCCTTTATATATATCATATTTTTCAAGGTCTTATAGCAGCTCTTCAACAAATTAGCCATGGCTTTAACTTCTGCACAGCATAATTACTCTTCATTCTGGAATTAAATCAAAGGAATTATAAAAAAATAGTACAATTAATTAATAGCTTGACCTCAAAAATGTTTGCTCGAAATAAAAGCTGTCAGCTTATAAATTTGTTCCTCCCTAAAGCACTCGAGCTACTGCTTTTCGGGCTTAATTCATAAACTGCACCTGTTATTAGGCAAATTATCACTAAATCAGCTTAGCCATTAATTTAATTGTACTTTTATAATTAAAAAACAATTCTTAAATTTATTAAAACCTCGCTTCTCATAAACAAACAGCAGCAAGTAATTATTAACCGACCATGGCTTTATTTTC
This sequence comes from Bacillota bacterium, assembly GCA_023416275.1. GTDB lineage: Bacteria > Bacillota > Clostridia > Acetivibrionales > DSM-1351 > Ruminiclostridium. The sequence goes on from JAEZIB010000060.1 coordinate 1,481, forward strand.
TTTTCTATATGTCTAGTTAGCTACGGAAGTTGATTACTTTGTCATCTGTTTACCCAGTCTTATTAAAGATAAGAATGTTTTATTATCTGTAATATTGAATGCTTAATATCATTAACTAACAAAGAAGTTTATTAACCGTTAGAAATAAAAGCCTCTTCATTTTGGTATAATTCCTTTAGCTTCTTGATATACGACATATCTCCATGGAAAATGTTATGGTAATATATCTCTATAAGCTTTTCTTTATTTGCAGTATCAGTATAAATTTTTTCAAGATAATATGCCCAAATGGTAGGTCTATTTAGATATTTGCGTCTAGTTTTCTGTAGTGCCTCAACACAAAGTGCTTCAGCTACTATATAATTTCCTTTACCAAGTAATTTATCAACGGCAATCATTCTTATTTCAGCTACGTGCAAATTATCCATTAAATATTTGTCTGCAGCCTCCCTTCCTTCCATTCGTTCAACAATCCCATGGATTATAACAAATTTATCTGCATAGTCCTTCCCATCGAACATTTTACCGAGAATGGAAAAAACGTCAAATATTCTGTTTGCCTGTTTTTGATTGTTAATTAAGCAAACTGCATGTCTTAATAGTTTGTATCCGTAATCTGGCCAATCATGGAAAGCTCTTATTTGAACACTCTTAATTATACTTTCAAAATAATAGTTTTGATTATATTCGTCAGCATCTCTGCATATATTTCCTATTCCTTTGATACATCCTTGAATCACCTCAGTAATAGTTCCTGATGTACCATCTGCATGAAAAAATAACTTAACTGCCTCTATCAAAACTATTATGTAAATATCAAATGTCCTCCTTGGATTAATGTTTATTCTTGCAACTTGTATAATGGACATCATCTCAGTACACACAATAATGCATCCTCTATCATTTACAAACCCCTTATAGGAATTCTGTGATATAGAAGCTTTAATTCTATTTCTAATATCTGACATATGCTGGTCTTCCATTCTGTCTCTTCCTCCTTGTTGAATATAGCTTTTTTTTATTGCTTTCATTAAACTAGTGCAGATTAATCTATCTATATAATTGTTTTAATCTATGCCCACTTTAATGATTAGTGTATTATGATAGATACGTCTGCATGTAACTAAAGCTTTTTTAAAAATTTAGTCAATAGTTCATCTGCTTTAAAATGAGATTATGTATTTACTATGTTTTACATTTTGAAAATCATATTTATAAGGTTATTTTGCAGTGTTTCTACTGATATATTTGTGTTTTTTAGTATATTTATTTACATTTTGTAAAACTTACATTTATTATACTTTTACCTTTTGTAAAAGTCAATATATTTTTTGGCATTTTGTGAAAATATATTTTTGTAAAATTTCATTATGATATAATTAATTCACAAAATGTGAAAGGAAACCTATGGATAAAAACATTTTAGGAAAGAGAATAAAAAAACTAAGAGAAAAAAATAATTTAAATCAATTAGAATTTTCAAAAATTTTAAATATAAGCAACACTACTTTATCTCAATACGAAGCTGGTAACCGAACTCCTAGTGATGAAATTAAAGAAAAGGTAGCTGACTATTTTAATGTGTCTGTAGATTATCTTCTCGGAAGAACTGAAAAATGCAGTTTAGTGGATGAAGGTTTAAGAGATGAAAAATTTTATAATTTTGATGTCTCAAATCTTCCAGAGGAAGCCATTAAGCAAATTGAAGACTACATAGAATTTGTTAAACAGAAATATAAATCATATTAATTTAACATTTTAATTTGACCTTTGACAGTTACAGTGTTTTATTTATTACTAAAAACATATTGCAACCTAATATAACAAGCAAAACTTAAAAACCAATACCTATAAGTTAATAAGCTTTTTACTCATCACAAAGATAGCATATTTTTTTCATTTGTAAATCTTAGGTTTATTATACTTTTACCTTCCGTAAAAGTCAATAATTATTTTTGTCATTTTGTAAAATTTAATTTCAAGTAGTTTTTGTTACGATATAACTAATCCACAAAATAGGAAAGGAACTCAATGGATAAAAACATTTTAGGCAAAAGAATTAAAAAACTCAGAGAAAAAAACAATTTAAATCAACTGGAATTTTCAAAAATTTTAAATATAAGCAATACCACCTTATCTCAATATGAAGCTGGTAATCGGACGCCTAGTGATGAAATTAAAGAAAAAGTTGCTGACTATTTCAATGTATCAGTAGATTATCTACTAGGCAGGACTGAAAAATTTACTTCTGAAGTTGAAAAATCAAAAATGGATAAACCCAACAGCCTTGATGTTTCCAACTTACCTGAGGAAGCCATTAGACAAATTGAGGACTATATTGAATTTGTAAAACAGAAATATAGTTCAGACAATGCCAACAGATAAAGCCTCAGAAAAATAACAAGCTGTGGCTTTAAGTATTAGTTACATCATTTTCACCATTGCTTTAAAAGTTAGAAATAATAGATTAAAATGACAACGTCACGCTTATAATTATTTCCATATACTTGTATCAGATCTGCTTTCTTACAGTTTTATACTCATCATAGAGTCTGAAATATGGGCAATCATCAAATGAACTTTGCATAAATTTGACCATCTCATCCTCATCCAAATTAACTTCACATTCATAACAGTCGTATTCCTCGTCATATACATAATAATTACAACAATCACAATTTGATTTTATCGCCATTTCTTAATCCTTGTGTAATAAATCATTTCTCGCCTTCAACAGATGACAATTGTAGGTGTTCAAACTTATCAATGGATAGTTGATTTATTACCTTTTCCTTTCTGTAGAGTTGATTATCACTCAGCTACGGAGGATTTGTTGTTCCTACTGCTTTTTCTATGAAATACTTTGATAACTTCTTTTCTCGTTAACAAATATATATCAGTTATTAGCAATTATTAATACCATTATCCTTTTACATAATTATACTATGAATGAGTTATAGAACTGAAAAAATCGTACTTCCTTTTCCGTATCTCCAATCCCTCCGTATGCTTTACTTATAAGCAAATACAGCTCAGGGTTATTTAGTTCAGAGGAAAGAGCCAATTTTGAGATTTCCAGAGCCTTTTTATAATCACATTTTTCAAGGGATAATTTTGCAGCAGTTAATAAAGTGTCAACACTTTCCTTAATTGCATCTGAACAAATGGGATTATTATCAATTTCCCTTAATACAGTTCTTATTTTATCAGCTGAAAATGGCTTTTGTACATAGGCAACAGCCCCCATATTTGTACAATCAACGGCATTTTTTACTGTTGCATATGCCGTAATAATTATTACAGGTGTTTTTATGCCAAGTGCTCTGATTCTTTTTAAAACTTCAGTTCCCCTAATTTCTGGAAGTTTAATATCTAGAAAAGCTAAGTCAAAGGTATGTGTCGTAAACATTTCCAAAGCCTGTCTTCCATCACTAGCAGTCTGGACTTCATATCCCTCCAGCTCAAGGCATTTTGTTAAAATCATTCTGATATTCTTTGTATCATCTACAACTAATACTTTTTTCATAGTTTTATTCCTTTCTTGCAATGTTCAGTGTAAAAGTAAAACTGCTGCCATAGCCCAGCTCACTTTCACACCAAATCCTTCCATTATGCGCTTCAATAATTTCTCTAACAACTGCTAACCCTAGCCCTGTTCCTCTGAACTCCATATCACCATCATTTACTTGAACAAACTTTTCGAATATTTTTTCTTGATACTCCTGTGGGATACCCATTCCTGTGTCTTTAACAGTGACATATATTAAATCTGATTTTTCTTTTACTGTTAAGCTTATGGTATCACCTGCGTTAGTATATTTTATAGCATTTGAAATTAAATTATTTAAAACCCATGTAATTTTCTCATAATCGGCAATTACATAAATATTTTTTCCCTCACCATAAAAATCGAGCGTTTTTTTGTGTTGCTCCAAAAGCTGATAAAAAGGCCTTATAGCACATTCTATAATATTCTCAATGGCATATTCCCCAAATTTAAAAACTGCTTTACCAGACTCAATTTTCATTAGCTCCAATAAATCATTGACCAATTTGGTAAGCCTGTCGCTATCTTCACGAATAGCCTGAATAAACTGCATTTGATCATTATTCAGCTTTCCCATCCTCTCCTCTATCAAAACATCTGTTCCCATCATTATTGATGTTAATGGAGTTTTAAATTCATGGGAGATTGTAGCAATAAAATCTGTACGTATTTTCTCTATCTCTTTGAGTTGTGTAACATTCTGAAAAATTACTATCATACCTGAAAGTTTGGCATTATTATCTTTAACAGTAGTTACAATTATATTAAAATAATAATCCATATGGTTAGTTTTAATAAAGAATATTTTTTGCTGCGTCTCATCTTTTGATTTAAATGCACCTGAAATAAAATCAAAAATCTCACCGTCTTTTATACCTTCAAGAAAGTGCCTATTTGTTAATTCCACTTCACTAACATTAAAAATGTTTTCAAAAGCATCATTTAATAAAATTATCCTGTAATCTGTATCAAGGACAACCAGTGGATTTGATATACTTTTTACTATTGCCATTGATCTGTTTTTTTCTAGGAGTAATTTTCCTGAAGTACTTTGCTCATATTGCTGAAGACGTTTTGTCATATTATTAAACTCTAGTGAAAGCTCTCCAATCTCATCCTGCGTGTTTATTGTTGAATGTTGGTTTAACTCTTCTGCTTTAACCGCTCTCATGTTTTGAGTCAGTAAGGTAATTGGCAGCAAAAAACGGTTAGTAAAAAATCTAGATACTGCAAATCCTCCGATAATAGCAACCATTGAAA
>JAEZIB010000114.1 GCA_023416275.1 Bacillota bacterium
GTTTAGTAGCCTATAGCAATTTAAATCTTAATTTCATTCAACATTTTAAATCCAACCTCTGAAAGAACACATCGAATTTCTATATATATTTTTATTTCTCTGCAAAAAAACACTGGTCAGGGCAAACAGCACCCCAACCAGCAATATTCTGTACACTCAATCTATTAAATTCTAAATTCCACATCTCTACTATAAATCAAACATCATTTCATATCCTTATCAATTTCAATTCCATTTATAAAATGAAACACTATTTTGTCTTTACTCAAAAACTTGTGATAAACCCCGAAAGTCCAGCAAACAAAGTGGATAGGAGTAATGCTGTTAAAATTTCTTTACCTACATGAATTACACTAGTATCAGAACTGAACAGACTAAGTACTTGTGTCCGAAATGCAAACAAGATAGCCGCAATTCCCAAAACAATACAAACAAGATAGGTTACTGTTGTTTTAAGCACTTTACTCAAACGTTCGGTATCTGCTGCTGCATAAGAGAATGCTATCAAAGGCACTACCCCCATATACAGACCCATACCAATGAAATCGGAAATCTGACACAATCGGTTGGCTACACCAAAAGCAGCAACCACATAATCACCATACATCATCGAGTAGTTGTTGGAGCTAGTCTTGAAGCCAAAATCTTGAACAAGGCTTATCTCATAAATATTCCTCTTCAACTGATAAGTTTAATTTAAACAGTGATGCTGTTAAAAGTGCGCCTAGAAAAAATATGATTCCTGATGCAATATACATGTCTACAAGTGAAAATTGAACTTTAAGCCAACCAGCAAGACTTATTGTCAATACCATCGCTCCCATAAACATTGGATTTAGAACACCATTCACCCTTCCTATAAATTTTACGTCTGTAAGCTTTAAAATCAATGTATTTATACCAATATGAATGCATGGCATAAAAAATCCATTCAGAAATTGAAATATAGCGGTTATTACAAAACTTGTAGAGACGCCCATTCCAATAACAGATATAGCATTTATTAGAAGTCCGACTGCCAAAAGCTTCTGAGGACTAAATTTTTGCGATAAACTCATTATGACTCCGCCTCCCATTAGCATGGATACTCCAAACACCGCCAATAACCATTGCAAATTTTCTTTAGGTAGACCTAGTCGTTCTATAACAATAAAAATTCCAAGAGGTTGTGTAATACCAACAGCAAGCCCAGCCAATGCAAATATTCCTCCAAGTATCATGAGAGCTTTTCTTTTATACACATATTTGAAGCCTTCTTTTAATTCACTAAAGAAACTTGATTCATTTTTTTCCTCTTTATCTTTTTTATCATTAGGAAGAAAAACCAATACACACGCAGACAATAAAAATGCTAATCCCATTAATCCAATAGCAAGGTTTATACCAAATCTTTGATAAACAAATGTGCCTAACAATGGTCCAATAACTATAAAAATTGCCATTAGAGTTTGAAACATAGCCATTCCCGATTGTAATTTTTCTGCGGGTATATGAACTTTAAATAATTTCATTGAAGATGGCTGTGAAAACTGTGAAAGAATCGCAGAAATGAATGCAACAAAAAACACAGCTTGCCAGACTTCAAAAACAATTGCCAAGAGCACTATAAATACAGATATTGCACTAAGCAGGTCACATAAAACCATAGTACGTTTTGGTTTCCATCTATCTGCAAAAGCACCTCCAATAAAAGAAAATATAAAAATGGGTGAAAATTCTGCTACAGAAATTAATGAAACTGCATATGCATCATTGTTCGTTTTTTCCATTACATATAGTAAGACAGCAAAATTCCTTATCCAAATTCCCAACTGAAGTAGAATATTTGATGTAATGATAACTTTAATAAATTTATTATTCAAAAACCATAATTTTTCTGATGTTTTCATTTTCCATGTACTCCCAGATATTTTATTAGCATAAGTAATTGTACTTAATAATATTACCCATGTCAATTTTTTTAAATGATTTGAGTAAACTATAAACTTTTTCATTTCTTACTTGATTGAACGCACCGTTCAAAATTTTTCACCCTAACTATAATTTTTTCATTTAATTATATCATGAAAAGTCTGTCAATATTTTTTCCCACATGGTTCATTCTATAAAAGACAATGCGCGCTTACTCCTTACTGCATTACACGTCATCTATGGGAAAACTTTTGATTTATGAAACAAAACCGATGAATTTCCCACCGTTTTCCCACCAAAACTAAATATACATTCTAACAAACAAAAATACAAAAAAATACAATCCCTAAAATCAGTTTCGTGAACTAAAGCTGTAAGGCTTATCTTTCAACGGTTTGCTGATAATGAGAATTGTATTTTTTCATATTATTTTATAACGCCTAGATTCAAAATGAAATTTTTCGATTGTAGAAAAATTTCATTACATCAGCGGCCGTTTCAACGAGGCGGGTGATATTCTCACCACCTGAAAATTAAAGCTGTACCTGCCACTTATAAAAGTGGGGGACATTTTCTGCCTCGTTATATTTTTACTCACCAAAATATCTCTTCAAAAGCCCTCTGAAGCCTGCTCCATGTCTTGCTTCGTCCTTACACATTTCGTGAACTGTGTCATGAATAGCATCATAGTTAAGCTGCTTTGCTTTTGTAGCAAGGTCTTTCTTTCCCTGACAGGCACCATGCTCTGCTTCTGCTCTTAATTGAAGGTTTTTCTTTGTATCTGGGTAAACAACCTCTCCTAAAAGTTCTGCAAACTTCGCAGCATGTTCAGCCTCTTCCCAAGCAGCAAGCTTGTAAAAAGCACCGATTTCAGGATATCCTTCACGCTCAGCCTGTCTTGCCATAGCGAGGTACATTCCTACTTCAGTACATTCCCCCATAAAATTAGCTCTTAATCCTTCCAATACTTCTGCATCAACACCCTGTGCAACACCTATTCTGTGCTCATCAGCAAAAGCAGTTGAAGCTTCTTTCTGCTCCACAAATTTTTCCTTTGGAGCCTTACACTGAGGGCAATTATCTGGAGCAGTATCTCCTGTATGAACATATCCACAAACTGAACAAACAAATTTTTTCATAATACCTAAATCCTCCTGTAATTTATATAATTTTATATTCGCAATGTTTTCTCAGCCGCTTATTAATTGGTTTAGCGGCGACAGTAATATATATACCACGGAGGAAAAGTTTAAAACAAGTTATTTTTTGGAAATAAACTTAACTTTCCATTGATAAGTCTCACGCACCAATTGACTTTTTATGTGCGAAGATTGATGTATTTAGCTTAAAACACCACTGTCAACAAATGAATAGCAAGCCCCGCCAAACCACCAATTACAGTACCGTTAATTCGAATGTACTGCAAGTCCGCTCCAACCTGTACTTCAAGCTTGTCAACCATGCTCTTAGTTTCCCAGCTGTCCATTGTATCATATATAAGGTCACCAACCTTATTTCCATATTGAGAAACAATGCCCTCAATAGTTTCAATTATTGCGTTATCAACACTCTCTTGAAGTCTAGCATTCTCAGAAATTATTATTACAAGCTTGTCCAAAATAGCACTTACTCTTTCAGTTAACCTTTCTTCATCTGCCATGATAGAGTTTTTAAAATCAATCAACATATCAACTAGCTTATTCTGAAGCTCACCATATAGTTCAGAATTAATTATCTGCTCTTTGAGTAGTTCTCCTTTGCTAATCAACTCCTGTGAATTTCCCATGTCCTCAAGAAGCTTTGGAAGAGCCGACAACAGCAGCTTATTTACCTCAACCTCCTCATTTGTGTCAATCTCATCAGCTTGTGTATATAAAAATTCTAAAATCTTCTTATAGATAATATCTCCAATAAAGGGCATAGTTAAGGTTTTGTTTATTCCACCCAAAACAAGCATTGTTTTATCTTTATTTTCTCCAATATAATTATATGTAGAATTCAAAAGGCCCTTAACAATTGGCTTATGATATCCCCCATCAAGTATTGGCTTCAAAATTGTAGCCAGCATAGGATATAATTTTATAGCATCAATTTTTCTATCAATCTGCTGCTTTACAAGCTCTGAAACCTTAGTATCATCAACAATTGAATTAACTATAGAGGGAAGCTTATTAGAAACAGCTTTTGCAATACTATTCTTATTTTGCTCAATATAACCGGATATCTTTTCTGAAATACTGATCTTGTCCAGTTTTGCTTTAATAATCTCAGGAGTGAAAAAATTTGATACTACAAAATTAGATAATGCTTTTGCAATCCTCTGCTTATTATTCTGAATAATGGCAGTATGGGGGATTATTTTCAAGCCTAAAGGATGCCTAAATAGCGCAACCACTGCAAACCAATCAGCAAGTGCTCCCACCATTGAAGCCTCAGCAAATGCCGCTACCGATGAGAAGAACAAACCTCTGTCCTCATATCTCCTGAACACAATAAAAACAACTGCCATAAATACTAGCAGAGAAGTTGCAATAATTCGCATGTTCTTTAACTTTTTTCTCAGCTTTTCTTCTTCATTTTTGTAATCATTCTTATCCATATCACTGCTCCATAATAATTTACTGTTTTAGATGAAACATTACTAATTTCATGCAATTATTTTGGCAACATGCCATACTAAATTTCAAGACCCATAGACTGTCTATTTTAATTGGCTGAATAGTAAACTATTTCTTTTAACACCTTTGACATCAAGCTACAAAAATCAATTTTTACGTTATTTTATATTTTACAATTTTGCAATTTTAAATATTTAAATCTACCCTAGATAATTCGAATCCCTTTGAAGGGAGATAACTCTGTTGCATCACTGGCATTTACAGGTTTTGCCTACTATATTGCTTATTGTTTTCAATTAAATTAATTTACTTTAATTATATTTAACTCTACTCTGCTGGCTCTTCAAATTCTGTTGATTCTTCTGTATCCTCGGGTATTTCGGAGGCATCCAGCTTGTCCAGCTCCACTAGTTCATCAAGTTCTTGCGCCGTCTCAAGTTCCTTTTCATTTGACTTTTGAGCTAATACGTTCCCTTGAACCGTATTATTTGTACCTTCCTTTTTTTCATCGCCTGCCGCTAATAGCTCTACAGCTGTTTCAGCCTCAAACAAGCTTCTACCTATCTCCTCAAGAACTTCTTCTTTACCTGTTCTTTTTTCAGATGAAAACGGTATAATCTTCGTTGATTTATCTAACTGAAGCACTTTCCTGATGTCATTCAACCTGACATTTATTTGTGATCTGGTTATTTTATCAGCCTTTGTAGCAACAATTATAGACTTCATTCCAAAACCCTGTATCCATTGATACATAATTATATCGTCCTTGCTGGGTGAATGTCTGATATCCACAAGCATTACTACCAGCTTTAGCTGATTTTGTTTTCTGGAATACAAATATGTCTCGATTATATTTTCCCAAGAAGCCTTCATATCCTTTGATACATTTGCAAAGCCATAGCCTGGCAAATCTACTAAATAAAAGTTACCATTTACAACAAAAAAATTAATCTGTCTTGTTTTGCCTGGCGTTTGACCCACTCTTGCAAGATTTTTTCTATTTAGCAAGGTATTTATTATTGAGGACTTTCCTACATTTGACCTGCCCACAAAAGCTACCTCAGGAAACCCTGTAACTGGATATTGGTTTGGCTTAACAGCTGTAATTTCATGTTCTGCATTTTTTATTATCATGTTGAATGTTCCTTTCATATGTTAAATGTTAATATATTTACAAGTGCTAATTTTAGTTGAGTTACTCAAACATCGCAGTTGAATATACTCTTAAAGCTAAGTAACATCAGGTGTGGTAGCAGTATCAAATAAAAAGTCAAATAATTCTATAAGTTAGTTTATGAACAGCAAGCCATCTGTAAACTTGAGCATGGCTAGACTTTTCATTCGATGCAATTACTAATTCAAGCAATTAATTGGGCAACAAACCATTGATAATTAAACCGCACCAATAGATTTTTTATGTGCGAAGTTTTGGTCAGTTATATATCTATGTTGCCCATATTTTCAAACATAATTTTTATAGCTATAATATTATAACATATATACTTTTCTAACAATATTTTATACATTCAATATTTTATACATTATAATTCAACTTTAATAGTTAAAATTTGTAGGTGCAACACGCTTTGTAACGCAATTAATAATATGAATTCTTATACTAATAAAAACAATCCATCAAAAAGCCAAACGCTACAAGCCCAATAAGTACCAGACTGTAGCGTTCTTCAACCATTATTTAAGTAAATAATTATCTTAACCCTTTATCATATGGTATACCTTCAGCTTTAGGTGCTCTTGATCTTTTAGATGTAAACGCAAGTACAACCATAGTTGCAATATATGGAAGCATCTTGTAAAAGGTATTATTTATATTCAATGCCGCCAGAAAAGGAATTAGCGAAACAGAATAAGCTAAGGTCCTAAGAAACGCAAAGAACAAGGCTGCAAATAGTATTTTAATTGGCTTCCATTGTCCGAATATCATTACCGCAAGTGCAAGAAATCCAAAGCCTGCAACACCTGTATGACCATTTGCGTTTCCATTCATTACACCTACAGCATAGAAAAATCCTCCTGTGCCGCCAAGTATACCAGATATAGCGACACCAGCATGGCGCATAAAGTAAACATTTATTCCAACCGAATCAGCTGCATGAGGATGCTCACCACACGCACGAAGGCGCAAGCCAAACTTAGTTTTATAAAACACAATAGTGGAAATAACAAGTATAGCAATTCCTATATACACGGTAATATAAGTATTCTGAAACAGCATTTTGCCAATTACAGGTATCTCACCTAGTGCAGGAACTTTTTTAATGTAAAAATTCACGTCAGTTGTTATGCCGTCACTGTTAAAAAACATTTTAGAAAACAGAAGTATAATAGCAGGAATCAGCATATTAAGAGCCGTTCCACTGATAGTCTGGTCTGCTTTCAAATTTACAGCCGCAACTGCCAACAGCAACGAATAAATAAAACCTCCCACTGCCGCAACAAACATGCCAATAAGCAACATTAACTGCCCATTAATAGCAGTGCCCTGTATAAAGAAAACACTTAAGCAGCCAAAAAATGCGCCAAATAACATTATACCTTCCAGTGCTATATTAATTACACCACTGCGCTCACTGAACATACCGCCCAGTGCCACCAATAGTAAAGGGATGGCAACCGGAAGCGTATTTTGAATCAAATAATATAAAGTATCCATAATCTTACGCCCCTCCCTCTCTATCATCCTTTATGGCTTCAACTGTCTCAGCACTGCCAACTAAGGTTGTTTTCTCAGGTTTATTTCCTCTACGCCTTTTAAATACTTTTGCAACTGTTGCATTCATAATCATTGCAAATGCTGAAAAATAGATTGTTACAGCAATTACAACATCAATAATTTCAGGCTTATAGCCGCACAAGCTTGCAAGTGTTCCTCCACGCTGTATGTAGGAAATAAACAGCGCCGAAAATATAATTCCGATAGGGTTAGAGCTTCCAAGAAGAGCTACTGCAATTCCATTAAATCCATTCGCTGCAATTACACTAACTGGCTCATAGGTCATACTGCTTCCTGAAATGGTAGATGGAGCTAATATAGCAAACGCTCCTCCAAGTCCTGCCATAGCACCTGCAATAACCATTGTAAGTATTATATTTCGCTTTCCGTTCATGCCTGCATAAATGCTTGCATGTTTGTTATAGCCTGTGGCTTTTAGCTCGTAGCCAAAAATTGTTTTATTCAAAACAACATATAAGATGATGGCAAAAGCAATTCCAATTAAAATAGCTACATTTACTCCCGAATTTTTAATTCCCAAAGTAGGTATTTGTGCCGATTCAGGAAGATATGCTGTTCTTGTCTTTGACGAAATATACATAGTAGAATTACTCTGTACAAGCATGTCCACCAGATACATTCCTATATAGTTAAACATAATTGAAGTAATAACCTCATTTACATTCAAAAGCGCTTTTAATATACCTGGTATAAAGCCCCATATCAAACCTCCAACCATACCTGCAATTATACAAGCAACCCAATGTATACTATCAGGCAAGTCCCACATAAAGCCCACATATAATGCAAAAAACATACCCATTGTATACTGCCCTGAGGCACCAATATTAAACAAACCCATTTTGAATGCAAAGCCTACAGAGAGGCCCGTCATTAAAATAGGCGTTGCAAAATAAAACACATCTCCAATTCTATTGAGCCCTCCCAGCAAAACCATCTGAAAGCCAGCAATTGAGTTGGCAGGACTTGCTATTAGCATAATAATAAATCCAAAAATAAGCCCCATCAAAATAGCAAGTAATGCGGCTGTAAATGCTGAAAAGCCTTTGCTTTTTGTCAAATTCTTAATATTAGACGCTTTTGAGGAAGAAACAGTATTATTCTGCATTTTTAACCTCCTTTGCCGTATTACGCTTTGCTCCTGACATGTAAAGACCAAGCTCTTGGACTGTAACTTCTTTTGGATTAAGCTCACCAACTATTTCGCCCTCATACATTACAAGAATACGGTCACTTACATTCATAACCTCTTCAAGCTCAAGAGACACTAACAATACTGCCTTACCAGAATCACGTATTGCAATGAGCTGTTTATGAATGTATTCAATAGCCCCTACATCAAGACCTCTTGTTGGCTGAACTGCGACAAGCAATTCATGCTCCTTGTCAATTTCACGAGCTATAATTGCTTTTTGCTGATTTCCGCCAGACATACTGCGAGTTACAGTAATTGGACCCTGTCCACTTCTCACATCATATTGTCCTATTAATTTTTCAGCATAGGAGCGTACTTCATTTCTTTTAATAAATTTGAAATGTTGAAATTTAGGCTTCCAATAGCTCTGAAGCACAAGGTTTTCTTCTAAGGAATAATCAAGTACCAAGCCATGCTTATGTCTGTCCTCAGGTATATGACTAATCCCTACTTGTGAACGAGAACGAATACTTGACCTTGTAATATCCTTACCACAAAGAGTTATTAAGCCAGATGAATATCTTTCAAGACCGGTAAGCGCTGAAACAAACTCTGTCTGGCCATTTCCCTCAATTCCTGCAAGGCAAACTATTTCGCCTGCTCTAACATCAAAAGAAACGTCCTTAACAACATTTCCTTTATGTGACTTGGACTGAACTGAAGCATTTTTAACAGAAAGTACAACCTGACCAGGCTTTGCCTCTTTTTTTTCAACCTTAAAGGTTATATCTCTTCCTACCATCATCTTTGAAAGCTCTTCCTTTGTGGTATCTTTTATTGCCACAGTTCCAATACATTTACCCTTTCGAAGTACTGTACATCTATCTGCAACTGCCATAATCTCGTTTAATTTGTGAGTTATGAACAATATTGACTTCCCTTCCTTAGCAAAGCCCCTCATTATGGACATAAGCTCATCAATTTCCTGAGGAGTTAAAACTGCAGTAGGCTCGTCAAAAATTAAGATATCATTTTCACGGTACAGCATTTTTAATATTTCAACACGCTGCTGCATGCCTACAGAAATTTTCTCAATTAGTGTATCAGGAGTTACCTTTAGTCTGTATTGTTCGCTAAGCTTTAGAATCTTTTCTTTTGCTGCTTTTCTCTGCAAGAATCCCATCTTATTTGGTTCTATACCTAAAATGATATTGTCAAGAACAGTAAAATTCTCAACAAGCTTAAAATGCTGATGAACCATACCAATTCCCAAAGCATTTGCATCATTTGGATTGTTTATTTTTACAGGCTTACCATTCTTTTTAATTTCGCCTTTCTCCGCCTGATACAAACCAAAAAGCACACTCATAAGAGTTGACTTCCCTGCACCGTTTTCTCCCAGCAGAGCATGGATTTCGCCCTTTTTTAATTGCAGTGTAATATTATCATTCGCAACAATGCCAGGGAATTCTTTTGTAATATTAAGCATTTCAATAATATATTCTTCCACCAATAATCCCCTCTACCTATAATAATTTTTCATAATCAGAATATACTTCCTTTAGAGTACTAGCTGTATATTCAGAATTATCATCATAAATCAATTTTAGCGATGTTTTTAATTACCCAACTTTCCATTGATAAGTTGAACACCTATAATTCAACTGGTAAAGTTGAGTTAATTAGTTTAATCTGATATGGCTAGATAAGTAATTTATTAATGTATGGAAATTTATGTGCTAAGATTTATTTTACAATACAATGCATCTATATATAGAAGGGAAAGGCTGCTGCCTTTCCCTTCTATTAATCAGCACTTATCATAAGTGCTTAGACTAATATGTCAAAACTAATATTTATTATCTTACTGTAACAGTAACCTTCTTTAATTTAAGGCTTGAAACAAGTTCATCAGCTGTTGCAACTCCCTTTGGATCTGCCACATCTATTTTACGAGTAATTTTTACTGAGCCATCAGTAAGTGATTTAAATATAACGTCATAATCAGCTTTTGAGAAGGAATTAAATCTATCAAAAGCATTCGCTTTTTCATCTCCAATTACTTCTGTAGGAAGACCAATGCTGTTGTTAGAAGCGTTCAAATATGTGGTTTTTCCTGCATAAGATGACCAGCTGTTATTTTTGTAAATAGCCTCTAGGACTTGCTTAACAGAACCACCAAGACTCTTCATTGCAGAGGTAATAACAGTTTCGCTGTCATATCTTTGGTCAGTATCAACACCTATAACCTTTTTTCCTGCTTCAGTAGCTGCTGCCATAACACTCTTACCTACTGAACCTCCGCAGGCAAATATTACTTCTGCGCCTTCTTGATACATTGTTTTAGCTGTAGCTTTATTAGTATCAGTTTCAGCAAAGTCTCCTGTATAGTGATAAGTTACTGATATTGCTCCATCTGCAAGCCCTAATTTAGTTGCAGCCGCCTCAGCTCCTTGCAAATATCCATATCCATAGGCTTGAACAGCAGGAACAGACATACCTCCCATAAAGCCAAGCTTTTTAAATCCATCTGCAACTGCAGCATAACCAGCAAGGTACCCTGGTTCTTCTTCTGAGTATTTAATACTTGCTACATTTTCTTTTGCAACTATATCGCTACTTTTAGCAGCATGTGGTTCACCATCTAAAAGTATGAATTTAACCTCAGGATACTTTGTCTGTGCTTCGAAAACTGGAACTTCAAACAAAAAACCAGGTGTTACAACTACTTTTGCGCCACCAGTAACAGCTAAATCAATTGCTGCAAGGTAACCAGCATCTGAATCTTCTTCAGGTTTATAATACTTATGAGTAAAATTGTTTGCCTTTGCAAATTCAACTACGCCTTCCCATGAGCCTTGATTAAAGGATTTATCATCTATGTTTCCTTTGTCAGTGATAAGCGCAATTTCATAGCCTCCGCCTGCAGGACCTCCACAACCTGCTAACATAGTGCATACAAAAGTAAGAGCCAACACTATTGCCAGTATTTTTTTCATAATTAATTCCTCCTAATTTTTTGGTTATTTTTAACTATGCTTATTTTAACATTCTTTTTAGTAAATATAAACACACTTTTTCCTTCATATGGAGATTTTGTTAATCTTGAATATAACCATTTTGCTTTCCCAAAAATCAAATGGTCTTATTATAGTATCGTATACATAAACTATTTCAATGCATTATCAATATTTGTTCCGCTAATTTTTCTCATGCTGGTGTTTAATTTGTCTAGCAAATCAGTTACTCTTTTATATTCTACAGGCCTCTTTATTTTCAACGTAGTTGTCTTAATCAGCTCCTCATAGCTAATAACAAAGTATCTGATTATTTTATACTGAGGCATTTCCTGATTTATCTTTTTTATTTCCCTCTGAAGCATATCTGCAAGTTCAGTATCACTAGGTAAAACTCCCAGCTTTTCCTTTAATATATTCTTATCTAGTACCAGCTTGGCACAAACCTGAATGTCCCCATCAGGTGCTGTATTACCCCATACATACGATTCCTTTACTCCATCAATATTATTCAGCAGCATCTCATATTCCTCTGGAAAAGCCTTCTTTCCATTATTTAAAACAATCATAGACTTTGCTCTGCCAGTAATAGTGATAAAACCGTCGTCATCTATAAAACCTAAATCTCCTGTATGAAACCAGCCTTCACTGTCTATTGCTTCCTTTGTTGCATCATCATCTTGGTAATACCCCATCATAACATTTGAACCTCTGGTAATAATCTCTCCCATTCCATTTTCATCAGGTTTGTCTATCGCTACCTCTATACCCTTCATTGGCTGTCCTATCGTACCTGGCTTATTGTAAAAATCATTATTTAAGGCAACTACAGGTGAGGTTTCTGTTAAGCCATAGCCCTGAATAACATTTAGTCCTAGCATACCAAAACCATTGATAATTTCCTTATCTATCGGAGCAGCTCCTGAAACTGCAAGCCTTAAGTCAGGCCCTATTTGTGCCAGAATTTGTTTGAATAAGGTTCTGCGCAAATCTATTTTTGCTTTCAGTAAGGCATTTGATATTTTGCCTAAGCTTTTAACAATTTTCTCTTTGCCGGACTTTTTTATACCTTCTTGTACCTTTTTGTACACTGCCTCAAGAATTGCAGGTACTACAACAAGTACGGTAACTTTAAATTCCTTCAGGTTTTTTGCTATATGCTTTACGCCTTCACTATAAGCAATACAGACTCCATTGTTAAGCATAAAAACCATTCCTGCTGACAGTTCAAAAGTATGATGCAAGGGCAAAATCGATAAATGTACATCTGTAGGATATACCTTAATCATTGATGTAACAGCACTAACATTGGAGCATATATTTCTCTGATTAAGCTTTACTCCTTTTGCCATACTTGTAGTACCAGAAGTAAAAAGTAAAACTGATAGATCTTCAGGATTTATTTCCGCATCAACAAAGCTATTATCGCCCTTGTCCAATAATTCTTTGCCTTTTTCAACCAGTGCTTGTATATCTGTAAAATTCGAAGGATAGCCTTGGTCAAGCCTGTCCATACAAATAAATTGTTTTATAACTATATTCTTTTTTGAAAGCCCCAGCATTTCACTATTAAAATGGCTACTGAAAAATATAGCATCAACCCCACCTCTGTTTATCAGGTTCTCAATTTCAATTTGAGGAAGATGCTTATCCAATGGAACTGCAATACCCGTTCCATTTACTATTGAAAAAAAGCTCAGAGCCCACTCATACCTATTCTCACTAATTACTGCAATTCTTTTGTTTTTCAAGCCTAAATGGTGCAATGCTGTACCAAGTGCATTTATTTCATTGCCAAATTCAATATAGTTTTTTTCAACAGTAGTATTGTCTCTTTTAAATTTAAATGCTGCTTTGTTTTGAAACTTTTTTATACTATTGTGAATTAACTTTTTAAAGCTATCAACCTGAGTACATTCATAATAGCCTAAACCTGTTACAGTTTTTCTGCCATTTTTATTTGATAATGTAACTCCTTTTTTAATCATATTTTAATCTCCTAATCATTTTTTATTAAATCTGGCAAATAATTTATATATCTTTATTTTTTATTATGGTATTTCCAAATTTAAATGAATGGCAATTAGCTAAATCTATAAGCTACAAACAGAAAGTCTGGATTTCCAATAGGATTATAGTAATTAACCACATATTATTTTATTACCAGGTCATAAATATTATAATATTATATTTATACATTATCAAGCACAAAAAGCAACACAAATTTACATTTCAAACATTTCTTTTCTTCTCTAAAACGACAAAAAGCCAAGCTTATATTTATATTCCAATGGAACTTTATGCAAAATACAGATATAAATACAATTATAATATAGAATTTAAAACTTTAATATACATACAAAAAATTTAAATCATCTCATCTACTTGAGCTTATATATATTATGAATTAAAACAACGCTCATTATTTATAACTACTAGATTCAAAATGAAATTTTTCGACTGTAGAAAAATTTCATTACATCAGCGGTATGTAAGCGGGGCTGGTGATACTATCACTGCCTAAAACCCAAAGTGGTAGCCGTCACTTATATAAGTGGGAGTCATTTTCTTGCCTCGTTATAATACCTAAATTCAAAATGAAATTTTTCGACTGTAGAAAAATTTCATTACATTAGCGGTATTTCAAAGAGGCTGGTGATACTCTCACTGCCTAAAAACCAAAGTGGTAGCCGTCACTTATATAAGTAGGAGACAATTTCTTGCCTCGTTATATTGAAAACAATGGGTTTTAGTGGTAAATTTATAATTGACTAATAACTAAAACTTCGCACATAAAAATCTATTGATGCGATAGAATTATCAAATATAATTATGGCATCTGGCCAAATATATTAATGTTCGGGAGGTTACATATGTCCAACAAAATCATAGAATTAAGTTTTGGTGAAGAGCTTGCCAATGCTTTAACACATGGTATAGCCGCACTCCTTGTGTTGTTCTCCTTTCCATTTGTAATCATAACAGCATATACCAAGGGTACACTTGTGGATGTGGCAAGTGTAACTATTTTCGGCATATGTATTTTTTTAATGTTTTTAATGTCAACCATCTACCATGTTATGGAACATAACACTATTCACAAGCAGGTTATGCGTATAATGGATCATATTTTTATTTATGTTGCAATAGCTGGTACATACACACCCATAGCTGCCTCTATTATTGGCGGGTGGCAGGCTATTGTATTATTGTCTCTTCAATGGGCAATGGTTTTATTTGGAATTCTGTATAAGTCTCTATCTAAAAGCTCCATACCTAAAATATCCTTATTGATTTACCTAATTATGGGTTGGAGTATTATTATATTTATGCCTTTGTTCATTAAAAAGGCAAATGCCACTTTGTTTTGGCTTATTCTTGCAGGTGGTATTTTTTATTCTGTAGGGGCAGCAATTTATGCTAAGAAGGGCTTTAAATATCATCATATGGTCTGGCACATATTTGTTTTCTTGGGTGTAATAACTCATTATATTGGAATTTGCTTTTTTATGTATTAAAAAATCATGTCATACTTCGTTATTAAGAGTATGACATGATTTTAGCATTGCTAATTATGTTTTAACCTCAAACCATCCTTGAGGATGCTTACAAACAGGGCATATTCCAGGAGCATCAGTGCCTTGGTGTATATGTCCACAGTTTGTACATATCCACTGAACAGGCTGCGTTTTCTGATATAGAGTCTGCTGCTCCAATTCAGTCTTTAACTGATTAAATTTTTGTTCATGCTCTTTTTCTATCTTTGCTATCATTCTAAAAGCAGCTTCTATTGCAGGAAAGTTCTCTTGTTTAGCAACATCTGCAAAAGACGGATAAATCATGGAGTGTTCTTCTTTCTCTCCTTCCGCAGCTGCTTTTAAATTTGAAAGAGTATCTCCAAGTTCAAATGGGTACCCTGCATTTACATTTACGTTACTATTACCACTACCCATACCGTCAACCAAAAGATCATAAAACACCTTTGCATGAGCCAACTCATTACCAGCAATCAGTAAAAACTGCTGTTCGAGGGCTCTATGTCCTTCGTGCTTTGCATATTCTGCATAAAATGTGTACCTGTTTCTTGCCTGTGATTCACCTGCAAACGCTCTTGCAAGGTTTTCAGAAGTCTTTGTTCCTGCTAGCTTTCCCATAAAAAATGTCCATGTCCCACATTCTACACAACACTACATGACTGAAATGACATGGACTCGGCACCTCCTTTAAATGTATTAGTGATTTCCGTCAGCCTTATCCTCCTATCAATTTGTCGTATAAAACTTGGCGCATACCTAACAAATCATTCAATACAAAAGCTCAGTTCCTTTAAACATTATAAACATTGAAGCCTTTGTATTTGAATAAACTCTTAAAGGTATAAGCGTAGTTTAACTATACTTTACAAAAAGCATATGGAATATTTTGTCCATAATATAGATATTCATACTACTTATATAATAATTTTCCAATGGATTTGAAAGCGTAAGACATATAAAACGTTAAGATGAACAATTGCTGGTTCTTGTAATCAATGATATTTGAATTTATTTTGGCAATAAACCACTGATAATATTGAACACCGACAGACTTTTTATATAATACAAAATCACTTGGCTTAGTCTTATAAACAGATACTACTAAAGCATTTGGCTTAAGTCTTATATTAAACAGATATCACTATAGTATTTGCCTCTTATACTAAATTGACTTTGGTAAATATCATTTTTCAAACCCTTTTATAAATAGCTTAGTTCTCTCGTTAACGGGATTAGAAAAAACCTCCTCAGGTGTACCTTCTTCTACTATAACACCATTGTCCATAAAGATAACTCTATCAGCCACTTCTCTGGCAAAGTTCATTTCGTGAGTTACTACTACCATAGTCATATGCTCTTGGGCTAGCTGTCTTATTACCTTCAAGACCTCCAAGGTTAGCTCAGGATCTAGTGCAGACGTAGGCTCATCAAAGAACAGAACGTCTGGATTTAGCGCAAGCGCCCTTGCTATAGCAACCCTTTGGCACTGTCCACCTGACAAATTACAGGGATATGCACTTGCCTTATCTTCAAGACCCATCTTAGCCAAAAGCTCATGCGCTATTTTATCAGCTTCTTCCTTATTAATACCCGCAACACTTACAGGTGCCTCAGTTATATTTCTAATAACACTTAAATGAGGAAAAAGATTAAAATTCTGAAATACTAATCCTATTTTTAATCGAATTTCCCTTAATTTATTCTTATCAGCATAAATCGCTCTCCCAGCTTCATTTGTTGAAACCATAATTTCATCTTCAACTGTTATTTTACCCGAATCAATCTTTTCAAGCAGATTTATACATCTCAGAAGTGTACTTTTTCCAGAGCCAGATGGACCAATTACAGCAACTACTTCTCCCTTATTTACTTCAAAGGATATTCCCTTCAATACATTATTTCCATCAAAACTCTTACATATATCTGATGCTTCTATCATTATCATAGTTAACCTCCATACCGATTTCCAGCACAAAATGGTCTAATAAATTATCTTTGAAATACTATCTATAGTAATTAAGCTTTTTCTCTGCAAACCCAAAAAGCTTAGCTACAATTAAATTCATTACATAATAGAAAGCTCCTGCTATAAATACAGGTTGCATTGATCCTATTCTACTCATTTCATTTGTTGCTATTCTATAAATTTCAATAATTCCAATTGCAGTTACCAATGCTGTATCCTTGACCAAGGTTATAACCTCATTACTTATCGCAGGCAAGATTCTCTTTACAACCTGTGGCAATACTATCTTAAAAAATACTTGTACTTTAGTGAAACCTAGAACTTCACCAGCCTCATATTGTCCCTTTGGTATTGAATCTATTCCACCTCTAAAAATCTCAGCATAATATGCAGCATAATTAAGAACTAAAGCAATTACTGCAGCTAGGAATCTGTCAATTTTCACATGAAAAACATATGATGGTCCAAAATATACTGCAACCAATTGTAACATTAGTGGCGTACCTCGCATAATAGATATGTATATACCTGCAATACCACTCATTATCAAATTTTTTGATCTTCTGCAAAAAGATATAATAAGACCTAATGGAAGAGCAAAAACTAAAGTCAGCAAAAAAAGTTCTATGGAAACAACCATTCCCTCACATAAAAGCATTATCAGCTTCACGCACAAATCCCCTCTCATTAAAGACAAACTCTTTAAAAAAGAAGCTATTGCATAGCATTTCATTGCCGCAATATCGTATACTTAGCTATTCCTAACTTAGTAATTATAATGTGGTTGAATGCCATTGTGCAACAGCCTCTACATAATGTATTCTATAAACTACTTACCAATAGTTGAAATATCCTTGCCAAACCATTTCTCTGATATCTTAGCAATGGTACCGTCCTTAGCCATTTCCTTGAGTGTATCGTTAATTTTAGTCTTAAGCTCTATATCATTTTTTCTGAATCCTATTCCATATTCCTCTGCTGCCAAACCTTTATCTAATACTCTATATTTTTCGCCCTTCATTTGTATAAAGTATCTTGCTACTATTTCATCCATAACTACAGCATCAACATTACCTGTCTGCAAATCCATTAAGCATAGTGTATTGTCTTTCAGTTCAACAGCTTCTTTAAGTGAAGCTTTAAAATCTGCTCTGCTATCCAAAGCGTTTTTTGCACTGGAGCCTGCTTGTAATGCGATTGACTTTCCAGCTAAATCTGCTTCTGAGTTATATTTTGAGTCAGCCATTACAACAAGCACCTGCTGGTTGTTCATATACGCGTCTGAAAATAATAAATTTTTCTTTAATTCATCTGTCATAGTAAAACCATTCCAAATACAGTCAATATTTTCAGTATTAAGCTCCTGCTCTTTTGAATCCCAGTTGATTGGCTGAAGCTTCAATTTAATATCCAATCGAGAAGCTACTTCCTTTGCAAGGTCAATATCGTATCCTACAATTTCATTATTATCGTCTCTGTAACCCATAGGAGGAAAGCTATCGTCCAAGCCAAGTACAAGCTCACCTGCTTCCTTTATCTTATCCCAAGACTGGTCTGAGCCCGCCTTGTCTGTGCTTCCACAGCCTGCAAATAGAAATGCTACAGCCATTACCCCTGATAAAACCTTAACTAATAATTTCTTTTTCACACTATATCCATCCCTTCACAAAATAAAAATTAATTGTCACATTCTGTCTACTTATAATAAACATTATCGTTTATTCGCCTATATGTATTTTACTTCATAACTTTACTAAAGTAAATCGTTGATTTCTAATAATTAATTTATATTTATAATTATTAGGGTTATGTAGGTTGTTATGCTTAAAGCAGTGCTTTTTTTCATGTTAGCTAAATTTCCAACACAACTTTTGCAGTTCAAAATTGTAGGTGTACAAATTATTTTCCATTTCAATTTACTATTTTCTAGGATATATTAAGTTTTTCAAGCATAGATTTTATAGTGTCTTTGTTTACGTTTGATACAAATTGAGAGGTGAAAAAATTGATCAAAGCAATAAATATTAATAAACGTATATTTAAAAGCTTAATTGCACTTGTACTGATAATCTCTCTGCTTGTAGCCTCAGTTGCTACTTTTTACAAATGCCAAACTTCACAAGCTATTAAGGTAGTAACCAATCCAATTACTGATAAAAAATTTATTAAATGGGTAGAATTCAATGCCTCCTACTCTGCTATGGAAAAAGCTCTAAGTCTGGATGTCAAATCTCATACTAAGCCTGTTCAATTGCACTGGGTTGAGCTTTTAGCATATCTTGCTACAAAATATGGCGGAGATTTTAAAAAATACAAGGCAAAGGACATGGATGCATTGGCAGAAAAGCTGAATAGTGGTGAAACAATAGAACAGTTAACATCTAAAATGAAATATTATAATTACTATTATGAAGCATATGACGCAATTCTTGGTAGCTTTGTAGGTGAGTATGATATTCAAGTGAAGGATCCCGATAACAGCGAAAATAAACAGTGGGTAAAAAAATATGGCCTCAAGAATTTCTCTCCAATTGCAAAAGGGTATAGTTTCAGCCATTATGAAGACTTTGGTACCGGCCGCACCTTTGGTTACAAACGAAAGCATCTTGGTAATGACTTGATGGGTTCTATTGGAACTCCGATAATTGCAGTTGAATCTGGAATTGTTGAAGTATTGGGATGGAATATGTATGGGGGCTGGAGAATCGGTATTCGAAGCTTTGATCAAAAAAGATATTACTATTATGCCCATTTAAGAAAAGATAGACCCTTCCACTCAGATATGTATGAAGGAAAAATAGTCAGAGCCGGTGATGTTATCGGCTATCTTGGGATGACAGGCTACAGTACTCGTGAAAATGTAAACAATATCACAACACCTCATTTACATTTCGGTATGCAAATTATTTTTGATGAATCCCAAAAAGAAAGTGTAAACGAACTATGGATTGATGTTTATAGTATAGTAAATCTTCTGCAAAAAAACCGTTCTGCTGTTGTTAAAGACGATGAAACCCGAGATTACTTCAGAGTTTATGACATAATTGAGCCTAATAGCGGCTATGATTTTTAGCTACTAGGTTGTTATATTTTAAGTGCCAGTAAGATTCAACTTTTGTGAGGTGTCACCCAATGATTGTAATTATAAGCAAAAAAGCAAAGACTTATATTTCTTTAGCTTTTGTTACTTTAATAATCCTTCTCTCTTCATTTGGAGTATTATTATCAATGTCAGAGGCTGTTTTTAATGATACAAAAACCGGAAGCATCACCGAAGATGGTATACCTGTTCCAATAATTATGTATCATAGTATACTAAAAAAATCTCCTGAAATGGGGAAGTATGTTATTACGCCTACCGAATTTGAAAATGATCTTAAATACCTAAAAAATCACGACTATAGCACAATTAATATGACAGACCTAATAAACTATGTTTATAATGATGGTGAACTACCGTCAAAGCCCGTAATAATAACCTTTGACGATGGGAACCTGAATAACTATATTTATGGTAAGCCTCTTCTACAAAAATATCAAATGAAAGCAGTAATATCTATAGTTGGTAAGTATAGCGAGCAATTTTCAAGCACCTATACTTCAACTTCGCCTCCAACAAGCAACCCTGATTATGCTTATGCATCATGGGAGCAGGTTAAGGAAATGAGTGACTCTGGTTATTTTGAAATACAAAATCATACTTATAACCTTCACTCAACTAAAAAAAGAAATGGTATCAAACGTATGAAAGGTGAGCCATTAGAGGTTTACAGCAATATTTTGACCTCAGATATTGGTATGCTACAGGATAAGCTTACTGAGGTTACAGGAATCAGACCTAATACTTTTACCTATCCCTTTGGAAGTATAAGCAAAGAATCTAAGGAGATTCTAAAAAATTTAGGATTTAAAGCAACACTATCCTGCGCTGAAGGGGTTAACATCATAAACAAGAATAAAGAAGACGTACTCTTCAGACTAAAGCGAAATAACCGCCCTCACGGAGTATCTTCTGCAAACTTCTTTAAAAAAATCTGTCCATAGATACCACTTTCTGAATAATAGGTGTATAATAGTTGAAGTCAATTAATATCAGCTAAAAAACTAATGCTATCTGGCGATAGTTTGAGTTTATAGGCTAATTCGAGAAATTACTTAGTGCTAACATGATGCTTTTTCGAGCAACAAAAGCCCACAAGTGGTTTTTTGTAAGTGTTGGTGGCTTTGAACCCTAATTGACTGTAGTTAAAAACAATTATTATATACTAGGAGATGAATTTTATGAGCATATTTGAGGCACTAATGCTTATGAGCTTTGGCGCTGCGTGGCCAATACAGCTATATAAGTCCTATACATCAAGAAGAACAGCAGGAAAAAGTATAGTTTTTTCATATGTAGTTATATTTGGTTATTTAGCAGGAATTACACATAAAATACTATATAGTAGGGACATTGTTTTGGGCTTATACATATTAAACCTGATTATGGTTTCAATTGATGTGGTTTTATATTATAGAAATAAGCACATTGAAGAAAGCGAAGCAAAAGCAACTGTTACTAGTATGGAGTCACAAAAATGAATAATTTAAAATTGTGTACAATTGAAGATAAAGATATTCCATTATTAGAAAAATGGCTAAATAAAGACTATATAATTAAATGGTATGAGGAGCCTGAAGCTTGGCTTTATGAAGTAAAAGAACGTTTTAATGAATTTAGTTTCGTAAGTCATTACATAGTCATACTGAATGAGCGGCCTATTGGATTTTGCCAATACTACACCTGTTCAGATGCTGGTGAAGATTGGTATGGAGATATTTCACTTGATGGCACCTACAGTATTGACTATTTAATTGGAGAAGAAGATTATCTGGGTAAGGGCTTTGGAAAGTTAATAGTACATTTGCTTACTCAAAAAATATTCTCTTTGAGTAATGCAAAAAGAATAATCGTGAAGCCGGAAGATGATAACAAATCTTCTTGTAATACTCTTCTGAGCAATGGGTTTAACTATGACCAAAAGAATATGCTATATTTAAAGGAAAGATAGTTTCTTTAACAGGCTAGTCCATTTAGGCTCTAGCCTGTTAAAAAATATATGCTTTAAAATAATGGAACAACAGAACCGCTGTATTTCTCTTCAATAAATTTTTTAACTTTGTCACTCTTTAAAGCCTCAATCAAAGCTTTAATATCCTCTCTATTTTCATCACCCTTGCGAACAGCAATGATATTTGCATAAGTCTGCGCTGCCACTGATTTGGCTTCTTCCTTTGCCAATGCATCAGTAGCTGCATTATATCCTGCTTGCAGAGCATAGTTTCCATTGATAACCGCTAAGTCAACATCTGCCAAAGCTCTGGCTAGCTGTTCTGCCGCTAGTTCCTTAATTTTTATATTTTTAAAATTCTCAGTAATATCTTTAACTGTTGCATTTAGTCCTGCATTTGGATTGACTTTTATTAACCCAATTGTTTCAAGCAACAAAAGTGCTCTAGCTTCATTGGTAGTATCATTTGGCACTGTAACAGTAGCACCATCAGGTAAAGCGTCTATTGCTTTTGTTTTACCTGGGTATACGCCAAGTGGCTCATAGTGTATTTGTGCTGCAGCTACAATATCTGTTTTGTTTTCAGTATTGTAATTATCTAAGAAAGGCTGATGTTGAAAATAGTTTGCATCTAGGCTCTTATCTACTAATGCAGGGTTAAGTTGAGCATAATCTGAAAACTCCTTAATTTCAAGCTCAATCCCCTTATCCCTCAGTTCACTTTGGACCTCTTTTAATATTTCAGCATGTGGTGATGCTGTTGCCCCTATTATAAGTTTGCTCGACTTATCTTTTTCGGATTTAGCACCGCAGCCTGTTAATACTCCTGACACAGCAAATACTAAAGCAATTGAAAACACTAATATTTTTTTCTTCATTCTTATGTCCTCCCTTTGTTTTATTTAGTTTTATTTGGTTAAAATTTTGTTTTATTTTCTTTTATCTTTCTTTTTAGCAAATTTAGTACCAATTTCCTGCGCCACTTGAACAATTATTACAAGTATTGCAACCGTAACAATCATAATGCCATTTTCATATCTGTAATATCCATAGCGTATAGCAATATCTCCCAGTCCACCGCCACCGACAAAGCCAGCCATTGCGCTATAGCTTAATATTGTAGTAGTAGCAATAGCTGCTCCCATTATCAATGATGGAACTGCTTCTGGTATCATTACCTTTGTAATTATTTGAAGAGGGCTACATCCCATTGAAACAGCAGCCTCTATGACTCCCTTTTCAACCTCCTGTATTGAAGACTCAACTAGTCTAGCAATAAATGGTGCTGAAGCAATAACCAATGGAACCACTGTAGCTGTAGATCCTATTGTTGTCCCTATAACAAATCTAGTAAATGGTATAACTGCCACCAATAATATTAGGAACGGTACTGAACGTACTACATTTACAATCAAATTTAAAGCCTTATTGAGCTTAGGAGATGGTGAAATTCCGTTACTTTGGCTTGTAACCAACAATACTCCCAATGGAAGGCCAATTATATAAGCAACAAAGGTTGAAAAGAAGGTCATATAAATAGTTTCAAGTAAACCCTTTAAAATCATAGTTATTGTACTACTATCCCACATATTCTATTACCTCCTCTACAGATAAATTCTGAGATTTAAGATATCGTATTATTTCCGCTGAGGCTACGTCATCTTGTGGCAATTGGAGGACTAACTGTCCGAATGCCTTCCCATCAATATCCTTCATGTCAGCAAAAAGAATATTCACTTGTGCTTTACACTCTAAAATCATTCTAGATATTACTGGATCAAATGAAGAGCTTCCTTCAAAAACAATTCTGCAACATCGCTTCCCAATAAAGTGCTCATTCTTCTTTCCTTCTGGATACACCAGCCTCTGAGCAGATACTGTCTTGGGATGTGCAAAAACCTCCGAAACCCTCCCCTGCTCAGCTATGACACTATCGTCAATAATTGCAACATGTGAGCATATTTGTTCAATAACACTCATTTCATGGGTAATTATCACAATTGTAATTCCAAGCCGTTTATTAATATCCTTTAGCAGCTCTAATATCGATCTGGTAGTTGTTGGATCAAGTGCTGAAGTGGCCTCATCACATAGTAAAACCTTTGGATTTGTAGCTAATGCCCTGGCTATTGCTATTCTTTGCTTTTGCCCACCAGATAATTGAGACGGATATGAGCCTGCCTTATCTACAAGGCCTACAACTTCAAGCAATTCATTTGCACGCTTCTTAGCATCCTTTTTCTTAATACCAGCAATTTCAAGTGGGAAAGTTATATTCTCTTCCGCTGTTCTCTGCATGAGTAAATTAAACTGCTGAAAAATCATACCCATTGATTGTCTTACATTTCTTAACTGTTTCTCATCCAGTTTTGATAAATCTTTTCCATCAACAACTATGCTGCCACTTGTAGGCTTTTCAAGATAATTAATACAGCGTACTAAAGTACTTTTTCCAGCTCCACTCATTCCAATAATTCCAAAAATATCTCCTTCATCAATTGAGAGTTCAATATTCCTCAAAGCCTCTACTTGCTTGTCTTTAGCATTAAATATTTTTGTTAAACCTTTAATTTCAATTATTGGCTTCATATTTTCCATAATGACCTCCATAAGCTCTTAGCACTATGTTAATTTCGGTATTTAGCTCATTCAATACATATATATTTGTTTAATCAGTATATTTCTAAAAAAAGCCCATCTATCTATTAATCTGTTATTTACTCAAACTTCTCAGTTGAATATACTGCTTAAAGCCTTGCAATATCATGTGTGGTAGCAATATCAAATGAAAAGTTAAATGCTTTTATAAGCTAGGTTTGTTGCAAAGCAAGCCATTGGTAATCTTGAGCATGGCTCTACTTTTCATCCGAAAGTTGGGTTAGAAATAATTGCATAAATTAGTTGTGTGATAAAAGCTTGCTGAATAAATACAATTTTAGTATTTAATAAAATAACAAAAGTAGTATATATTTACGGTTGTATTTTTACAGCTGTTCAGCAAGCTCCAAGTTTTTTTGCTGGAAAACCGACACGATGTCGGTTTTAGCACACTATGAACCATGGATGGTGAATGTGAAAAGGCGGCAAAGCTACTTCGATGAATCATTACTAATTCTAGCAATAATTTTGGCAACAAACATTGATAATTCTACCGCACCAATAGATTTTTATGTGCGAAGTTTGAGTTATTTGTACCAATCCATATATTTCATATAATTCATATTATTCTGATATGAATATAGTTTTTTATAGTATAATACACTCGATTTCCTATGTCAATATTTTTATATTAATCCTATTAAATTAGTATTATATATGACTCATTAAATATGATATAAATTCATTAAGTATTATTTAATATGTTAATTACGTAAGTAATTTGGAATAAAATTAAAGAAAGCTATTCTCAATTGATGCACCTGCTAAGTCACTCGAAATTGGATTGTATTAAAAGCAAAAAACAAGACAGCACAAATATGTGAATATTTGCAACTGCCTCTTTTCAATGCTTTTTAGTGTCTACATACTGCTTTATGTCATTGGTAGTTTGTTACGTTATTAAGATTTTTTATCCTCTTTTAGTCCTTCATTAAGGCTCCCAATTCTATATCCCTTCAGGTCTAACGCTGTATACATAAATCCGATATTTTTAAACTCTTCATATACTTTTTCTCGTGTATTTGAAGCCATTAGTTTTTCAAACTGCTCCTGGCATATTTCAATTCTGGCAATATCCTTATGGTATCTAACTCTAACCTGAGAAAAGCCTAAATCAAGCAAAAGCTGCTCAGCCCTGTCAATCATTTTAAGCTTATCTTTTGTGATTTTTTCTCCATATGGAAATCTTGAAGACAAACATGCAAAAGATTGCTTATTCCATGTTTTTAGTCCCATTTCCTTTGAAAGCAATCTAATTTCATCCTTAGTCATTAGTGCATCCTTTAATGGACTCAACACTCCATGTTCATTAACTGCCTGCATACCAGGTCTAAAATCCCCCAAGTCATCAAAGTTTGAACCTTCTAGAATGTAATGTACACCCTCTTCTTTAGCAATCTCCTTTATTTTTTTATAGAGCTCATTTTTACAAAGGTAACACCTATTGATGGGATTATCTGAAAAACCTTCTACTTCTAACTCTTCAGAAATAATAATCCTATGTTTAATTGAGTAGTACTTTGCAAATTCTATAGCCTCATTAAGCTCTCTTTCAGGGTAAGTAGAAGAATGTGCTGTTATAGCAACTACATCCTTACCTAACACATCAGATGCCACCTTTAATAGAAAACAGGAGTCTACACCTCCCGAAAACGCAATAGCTACTTTTTGTAAAGAACTTATATTACTTTTTAGTTTTTCTAGTTTTTCGTAAATGGTCATATACTTTTTCGCCCACCTTTTACTATAATTTGCCATATACCTATATTATATACGTTCTATTCTAACTATTTATACAGCAAATAGCAAACAGTAAATTTAAGCTATTTAAAGTTAAACATACCTCTAATATTTTTTCTGTTTCTAAAATCAACAAACTTTTTTTTATCTTCAATACCTAAATATGCATTTATCATCCTTAAATGACCAAAGGACTTACCCGGCTCAACACCATATGAATGCCCCGGAAATATAAGTACATCATTCGCTACCAAGCTTTTTATTCTTTGAATACTATCATACATTTTCTCTGCCGATGCACCAATACCAAAGCAAAGCCCACAGCCCTCTGAAAACAGTGTGTCTCCGGTAAACATGCAATTTTTTAATAAATAGCACATACCTCCTGCAGTGTGTCCAGCCGTTAGTATACAAGATATTTTTGTCTTGTTAATGCAAATCTCATCTAAATCATTTAATCTCTGCAAATTCTTGCACCTAAAACCATAGT
This sequence comes from Bacillota bacterium, assembly GCA_023416275.1. GTDB lineage: Bacteria > Bacillota > Clostridia > Acetivibrionales > DSM-1351 > Ruminiclostridium. The sequence goes on from JAEZIB010000114.1 coordinate 26,878, forward strand.
AATTAATCTCTTTTTCTGACATATATACATTTGCATTATATCTTTTTACTAATGCGTTAACTAAATTAGTATGATCTTCATGGGAATGAGTAAGCAAAATAGTTGTTAACATGGCATTCTCTTCATTTAGCTTGTTAATAATTTTATCAATTTCCCAGGAAGGATCCACAACCAGTGCTTTTTTACTCTCATTATCCACAACTATGTAGGAGTAATTTATCATATTTAGAAAACGTGTTTTTATTTTAAATGTACTGTAGCTAAGCCCCATATTTAAACCTTTATCCTATATCTATTTTTCTTAAATATTATAGCATATTTAATCTAGAATTTTTATATTATGTTTTTATGCGAAAAATCAGACATTTAATTGCTATTATCCGAGTAGAAATTATACCGCTTAGAGACTTTGACTAATCATAATACTATTTGTATTTAATAATATATCTCATAGTTCAACAGATTTTACACAAAATATCGACAAATTATTTACTTTTTATCTATATTTCGCTATAATAGGATTATAAGAAGTATATTATTGAATTAGTGCTACAAATTAACATTATGTTGCTTCTAATTGAATATTTTTATGAAAATTTGAAATGCTATATATAACGCCTAGATTCAACGAGGCGGGAGATATTCTCACCACCTGAAAGCCAAAGCGGTACCCTACACTTATAGAAGTTTGGAACATTTTTCTTGCCTCCTTATAAATAATTAATTCAACTTTCCCAGTTAAATTGTATACATTTAGAAAACATATAAATTAAAAATTTTTTTAAATTGGTAGTCAAGTATTTTTATAACAAAAACTTAACAATATAATGCTGTACTCTTAATACTGAATTGTTACTATAGTAATAGTTACTAATGTGAAGTTTACATTTCGTGCATTTATCGTTTTCTTAGTATTTTTGAGAAATCCTTTGTACGAAAATAGTGCGTTTTCGAGCAGCAAAAACTACAAGTGCTTTACAGTGTTGTGAAAGCTATATAAAAGAGCATGGGAGGTTTTAATATGAAAAATAATTTAGAAATCTCAATATTAGAAAGTGACTTTTTGGAACTTTTTGAAAACATGGAAGACTTATTCGATGATATTGATGGCATTGACGACTTTGAAGACTTCGACGAAGTTGACGAATTTGATGATGACAGTGAAGCAGCGGATTAATTAAAATTATTTTTAAAGCTTTTATAGATTTTATTATTAATAAACAACGCAAGTTGGCAAGCCACCATTGCTTATGTCAAAATAAGTGGCAGCGAACAGCTACCACCTATTTTTATAATTGATATTTTTTATTATCGTTAGACTTAAGTACTTTAATATTATACAAGAGCTCTAAACAATGTCTTTTGTAATATTATTGTGTCTACGGCTTTTTATCTTTTATCTTTTGACTTTTTGTCATGCGGTTTTTTGTCTTTTGGCTTATCATTCTTATCCTTTTTATCATGCGGCTTTTTGTCTTTTATCTTTTCAAATACAGCAGTTACTGTTACATTAGCTGCCGGCATTATAAAGCTATTGGAATTAATAACTGTTACTTTTTTACCGTCTGTATACTTCAGTGAACCTGCTTTAAGCTGCATACCTTTGGAAGGTGTAACCTTAAGTTCTATTTTGGTTCCCTCTTTTGCAGATGGAGAAGTAGCTGTGATACATCCACCTTTAATTTTTTTGCAGGTTACAGTATATTTTTTATCAGGCACATTACTTTGGGAAAATTGTATATTATCTAAATACATCTTGCCAGCAAAATCACTTTCTATATCTACAACAGCAAAAACAATATCACGTAACAGAGTATCTGCTTCAATAACCTTGTTATCATATATATTATTTAAGTCAAAGTAAACTTGGTAATGGTAAAATCCCTCTGCAGTTTTGTCTACTAAATTGAGTTTTGTCAAATCAATATCAAAGGTATCCATCGCTTGTGCCCAGTATCCAAGACTTGGTGGTACCAATACCATATTAATTGAAAGAATTCCCTTTGATGCCTTCTCGGGAGCTATATAGAAATCAAAAGTCAGATATTGATTAGTTCCACGTTTTGCATTAATTCCGTTAAGAATGATAATAGGAGCAGATGTCTCTGGATTTGTAGGCTTTTTTTCTGGAAAAGCAACTTCCCATGATATTGCTTTTGACTCATTAGCTTGTTCAATATTTAATGCACTTTTGACTCCTGAGCCACCATACCAGTCCCATCCTTGGCGAGTATTATTCTCAAAGTCAGATGGAAGCGTAGCAGCTCCCAAGTCAGCATGTACAATAGGCTCTTCAACAATAGTTCTATTTCCTGAAACAGTTATATTATCCAAATATACTATATCAGTATTTGATGCACCTATAAATAAAATAATATTGGTCATTATGCCATTTGCAGCATCCTTTGATATAACCTCCAAGTTTGGTGAATCATCTGTTGATATTGATAAGACTGCCTTATATGTACCATCCTGCTGTAATGCAAAATCAGATGGCATTACTTGTATTGCACGTATCGGGTTAGCCCAACCATTTGTACTACTTTGAGGGATAGCAGCAATAGACACAGTTGCAGGTGTTTTAACTTTTACATCCATACTCAAAGTTTTTGTTCCAGTTATATCAGTCTTCTTAGAAGTATTATCGGCTGAAAGCCTGACATTTGCCCAATAATTATCGTCGGAAATATCATTGCTACTATTTAGTCCTTCGATTTTTAGTGCATTGTTTTCATTGCTCACTTTGATTATTGGGGATTTAACAGGGCTGTCGCCATTTATACTAAAGCCTTGTGTAGTTCCATCGTTAAAGTCCCATATTGTTGTTGTAAATTCCTCTCTTGGAGTTCTATCAACAGGCTCATACGGTATTCCCTTTATACGTGCACGCACATATTCTCCAGAAATACTCAATTCCTTAGGTGCCCATACCTTGTCATCTCCTGGATTTAGGTCCGTCTCATCAGATTTACCTGCTTGATAAGGTGTAAATGCTCCTGAAATTTCATTTTTATTAGTCAAAGACCAGTTACACCAGCTTATACTATTTGCATTTAAGAACTCAAGCCACTCATTCGCTTCATCAAGGTATGGTCCGCCATCACCACTTGCTTCGCTTGTTCCCCATTCTGTAACAAATACTGCAACACCATTTTCTAGTGCATACTTGATATTACTCATTACATTGCCTCTGTCGGTATTGCCTGAAGATACTTTATGAGTTCCAGTGTAAAAATGTGCAGAATACATTATATTGTTTTCAGAATCTATAATTGGATTATCTGCTGCCAAATCAGGCCTTTGACTCCAACAAGGGCTTCCAACAATTATAATATTTTTGTTACCCTTGTCACGAAGCATTTTTATAATAGGCTCTGCATAGGACTTAACAGCAATCCATCCGTTCGCATCATTAGTTACACCAGGGCTACCTGAATTAGGCTCGTTTGCTAACTCGTAAATGATATGTGGATTATTTGGGTATGCATCTGAGATTTCTTTAAAGAAATCCATAGCACCAGAATATATTTCAGCACTAGGGTCTCCGGGATTAAGTACGTGCCAATCCACGATAACATACATGTCATTTGCTATCGCGAGATTGATTCCATCAAATATTCTTTGCTTAATGACATCTGGGTTGCTAGCATATCCACCATCGGCTACAAACATCGCAAGTCGGATTACGTTTGCACCCCAATCATCATATAGTGCTGCGAAAGCATTGTCATTAAGAATTTCAGGATACCATTGCAATCCATGGGTACTCATACCTCTTAATTGGATAGGATCTCCATTCTGATCGCAGAGAGTTTTTACAGCCCCCATAGTTTTAATCTGCAAGGCTCCACCATCTTGTGCATGCTTAGTGGAAGTGTCAAAAACCAAATGGGAATACTCTGCTTCCATTTGTCCTACTGCATCAATCTTAGCAGGAAAAATAGTTGCTAATAGTGTAAAAGCTACTATTAACGAAAGAATACGTGTTGACATTTTATTCTTCATTTTTTACCTCCAATAAATATTAATTTACCCTTATTTTAACATTTTAGTAAAAATAGCACAATTTATTTTCGGCAAAAAATTACTTTTGATTTTTTGTATATCTTTGTGTCACGGTATTATCATATTTGATTTTGATTTATACCAATCTGTTGTATCAGATTTGCCACCAATCCTGTCCAGCCAGTTTGATGACTTGCACCCAAACCAGCTCCATTATCTCCATGGAAATATTCAAAAAATAAAATCAACTCTTTCCAATCCTCTCTTTCAAAAAGCTCCTGCCTTCCGTATACAGGTCTTCTCCCTTCTGCATCTTTTTTGAATATTGCTATTAGTCTGTTAGCTATATCATCAGCAATTTCGTAGAGATTATAGGTTATACTATCACCACTTTGGGAATTCTTGTATTCAACAATACCTCCAAGATAATCCCCATACCTTTGTAAAGCCTCTATTAGCAGGTAATTTATAGGAAACCATATAGGTCCTCTCCAATTTGAATTTCCCCCCATGATTTTTTCGGCGTTGGATTCAGCTGGTTCATAGAATATGTTTTTGCCATACCAATTATAATTGCAATCCTTTGACAAGGAGCGGATACCATATTGACTGAGAAACTTGTCTCTATCCAATAGTTTCTTTAGAATCTTTGGTAGCTTCACTTCATCCACAACTGCCAAATAGCATTCAAAAGTTGAAATCCCTTCACTTTCCTCTCTATTAATTCTATTTATATTGATATTTTCATTCTTATCAATTAAATATGGCTTTTTCCTTTTATACCAATTCAAAGTGTCCTCAATGCTCACAAATGAGCTGGCATATCTATGATTGCTGTCCATATTCTGCGAAATGTGTTCAATTGCAAATAAAGGTACTAACCCAACTGCCGAGCATACTCCTATTGAACCAAATTCATTGGCATAATCACAGAAAAACTCTTCCTTTTCATTCCAAAAGCCATGATTTCCAATCTTGTTCATTGCATCACATATATATATGAAGTGCTGTAAATACTTTCTTTGAATATCATGTTTTCCAAGTTCTCCTGCAATATTAATCATATCCAGGCAAAACTTGGCCATCCATGAGGTTCCGTCTGCTTCCACAATGTCCTTGCCATTAGGGTCTTTGCTGACAATCCTTATATTATCAAGTCCAAGGAACCCACCGCCAAACACATTGTCATTCCCTTTTGATGAATCTACATTATTTATCCACCAGGTAAAGTTCATATTTAATTTATCAAAAATTCTTTCAAGAAAATCCTTATCTTCTATTCCGTAAATTGCTTTTTCCTGCTGATATACCTTCCATGCAGCCCATGCATGTACGGGAGGATTGACATTACAGAAATCCCACTCATAGGCTGGAATCTGCCCATTTGGGTGCATGAACCATTCCATGCATAACAACAGCAGTTGGTGCTTTGCAAAATCAGGATCAATTATTGCTAAGGTTACAGTATGGAAAGCCATATCCCATGCAGCAAACCATGGGTATTCCCATTTATCAGGCATGGACATAATATCATTTGAATACATATGCTTCCATTTCAGCATTTTTTCATCTTTCATATGCTTATCAGATGGAGAAATTTGAAATTCGTCTCCCTCCAGCCATCTTTCAACAATCAGATTATATAGCTGCTTGTTCCAAAGCATACCGGAAAAGGCCTGCCTTTGAATATTATATAAGTCCTGTTGCTCCTCACTGCCATTGCTGTCATAAGGGCTGATGGCATCGTAGAATTCATTAGCTTCATACTTGCGCTTTGTAAAGGCTGAATCAAAATCTTCAAAAGGTCTGTTTAAACTTATATTTGATAATCTCAAGTTTATAGCACCGCTTTGTCCTGGATTGAGGGTCAATTTGAAATGATAAGAAGCCTTTGTACCTTTTTCTTGTGGATTAATATAGTTATAAAGCTCTTGTTGACTTTTATTTCCCATATACTTGTTAATTAAATAGTTGTTAATACCATTTTTAAAATATAGCTTTCCATCATTTGAGCTATGAAATGTTGCTTCATTATCGGTATTATTTTCAGTAAATAGTATTTCTTCGTAATCACCCTGACTATACAGCCACATTATAGAGACATTAGAAGGAGTTTGTTTTTTCCTCTGAGTAATTTCAATTGTATCTTTTGAGTTTTTTGATTTTGTCATTGTTTTTTCATATTGGTCTTCATTAAACGACCAGGTATTGCGAAAAAATGCGGTTGGAAGCAGATGAAGAGTTTTCCTTTCATTACCACAATTTTTAGCAGTTATCTTTATTAAGATATCCTCTACATCTTTTTTTGCATACTCTATCGTAACATTAAAATATCTATTATTTTCAAAGGCTCCAGTATGAGTAAGTTCAAACTCATAAGGCGTGATACTGTTTCTTTTATTATAGATTTCATCATAATTATAGTAATAGGGATATTTATAAATATATTTCATATACGAGTGTGTAGGAGTGTTATCTGCATAAAAGTAATATTCCTTTACGTCCTCTCCGTGAATGCCTTCTCCATTGGTAAGCCCATAAAGACGCTCTTTAATGCAAGGATCTGCTTCATTCCAAAGTGCTATTGAAAAGCATAGGTATTGATGGTCATCAGAAATGCCTGCAATCCCGTCCTCTCCCCACCTATAGGCACGACTTAATGCCTGTTCTCTTGAAAATGCAGACTTAATACCATTGTCACCCCAAGAATTATCTACTATATCATAATTTTCTCTGACTGTTCCCCATTGGCGTTCACTAAGATAACAACCCCACTTTCGCCAGTTCTTTCCTTCAGGGTTATCTATATCATTCAGATATGTTGTGTATTGGTTAATACGGATTCTTTCTTTAGTATTTAATATTTTTTCTCTTCTTGAAGAATAAAAACTATCAGAACTCTTAGTATTCATAGTATCTCCCTTTTTTTCAATAGAATAGCTCACAACTTTCGTAATTGAAATTATTTCCAATATTTTATATTTTATCCATAAATATATTGAAAATCAAGTGATACTTTATGATATATCTAATATATTGTCCTAGCTTAATTCCCTGAGTTCTTTGTCAAAGCCATTAGCAATCTGTGCTAAAATGTTCAGATATTCGGATAAAAAACCTTCTACTGTACTTCTTTTGAATTGTAAAGAATTATATTGCATAATCAATTTTTTCTTATCGTAAAAGTCTAATATTTGGAAATGTATGTCATATGCAGTTTTACTAATATCATAATAACGTGTTTTGACTTTTTCTCCATTGAAATACAAGTTTCCACTATTTAGATTTATATAATCAAACATAATTGTAAAAAGTTCATTGTCACTACTAAAATTCTCCTGATTCAAATCATCTATAAGCTTTTCTATTGGATAATCCTGATAATTATACATTTCAATGAAAAACTCTTTTACTTCTTTTGCATACTCATCAAATAGTTTATCTGATAACGGCTTTGTTCTTACTGCTACAATATTTGTAAATAGACCTATTGCATTTCTTAATTGAGCATTGGTTCTGCCCGGAACAAATGTACCAACCACTATATCCTCTAAACCTGTTTGTCTTGATAAAAAAATGCTAAAAGCCGAAAAAAGAATTACAAATTCTGTGATATGTGTTTTCAAAGCAGCTCTTTTTAGGCCTTCATTAATAACCTCATTTAGTTCAAGTTCCACTGAATCAGTTTCCAGTTGAACAGAAATAACGTTTTGAAAGTCCTTTTTCAGTTTAACCTTTTCAGTCCATCCTTCAAAAATACTAAGCCAGTATTCTTTCTGTAATTTAAAGCCTTTAGAATTCAATTTTTTCAGCTGCCATTCGGAATAGTCCTTGTATTGAATTTTCACTTCATTCAGGCTTTCCTCCTGATATAAACTAACTATCTCCGACAAGAGTATGTTCAAAGAGAATATATCAAAAATATAATGGTGTATATTAAAAAATAGTCTTTGCTTTCCTTCAATATTCTCCATCAGTATGAATTTAAACAGCGGTACTTTAGCAGAATCAAAAGGCTTAATATTCTCTAATATAGCAGCTTCCCACGGTGTATCATTTATATTCAAATATTCAATCTTGCATTTTAATTCCTTATGTATCATTTGAATGTACTTACTACCCTTACAATGAAATGATGTACGTAAAATCTCATTTCTTTGTATTAATAAATTTATAGCTCTTTCAAGTTCATCTATATCAATTCTATTACCAAAGTCTATTTCAAAAGGCATATTCATTAATGATTGGTCTTTAAATGCAGACATTCCTCTAATTAAATTAGCCTGTACATATGATACATTGTAGATATTCCCTTTACTATGTTCATTTCTAATGATTTCCGCTTGCTTTGATTCTTTATTTTTAATATAATCAGAAAATTCTTTGAGGTTCTTAAATCGAAACGCTTCTGAATGTCCAATATCTATGCCAAACTGTTTATATACCTCGGTAATTAGTAAAAGTACACCTAAAGAATCTCCACCAATTTCAAAAAAGTTATCCTTAATATTTATGTTTTGAATTCCAAGAATCTGTTTGCAAATATTAATAATTTTGAAGTCTATCTCATCTTCTGGTAATTGATTAGAATCAGCTTCATCTCTCATGAATTCCGACTGAAAATTTGGAAGGCTTTTTGTATCTAGCTTGCCATTTAAGGTTAATGGAATATGTTTTATTTCCACAAAAAAAGTAGGCACCATGTAAGTGGGCAAACTTCTCAACAAAAATTCTCTAAGCTCTTTTAAATTGAGCTTTTCCTTTAAAACTACATATGCGCATAAAACAGCTTTGTCTGTTTCACTTTTTTCAACAATAACTACTACATCCTTTATTGCAGGATATTGCAGAATTTGTTTTTCTATCTCTCCAAGCTCAATTCTATAGCCTCTGATTTTTATCTGGCGATCAGCTCTACCAATAAATTCTATACTTCCGTCAGGCAACCATTTAGCCAAATCACCTGTACGATACATCCGTTCTCCTTCTATAAATGGATTAAGTACAAATTTTTCCGCAGTAAGCTCAGCTCTGTTCAAGTAGCCTTTAGCCAGTCCATCACCGCCTATGCATAGTTCTCCTTGTTCTCCAATTGGAACCAGATTATCATTTTCATCTAAAATATATATACTTGTATTTGCTATAGGCCTTCCAATATTTATACTTTCAGAAGACTTAAGCTCTTTGAATGTAGACCAAACTGTTGTCTCTGTGGGTCCATAAACATTTATTATTTTCCCATTAGTTCTTTGCTGAATATTCATTAATAGTGTCTCAGGAAAAATTTCCCCTCCAACTATTATCTCTTTTACATTCTTTAAGCTATTAGCTGCACTATCGCTGCTTAACAGTAATTTCATCCTTGAAGGCGTCATTTGGATAATGTCTATACTATTGCTCTGAATTAGTTCACCCAAAAGCTTTGCGTTTATTTGCTGTTCTTCATTAGCTATTACAACCCTCATTCCAAAGCTAAGCGGCAAAAGAGTTTCCAGTGCAAAAATATCAAAGCACATTGTAGTAACTGCTAGTATTGATTTCCCGTAGCTAAAGTCAATTTCCTTAGCCATACCGTTTATAAAGTTGTTAAGAGCTTTGTGGCTTATCATTACCCCTTTTGGTTTACCAGTTGAACCTGATGTATATAATATATAAGCAAGATTGTCAGAACAATTCTCAATAGGCAAATTGTCACATTCTTTTTCCGAAAACTCTATTTCATTAAGTAAAATAACTTTTCCATCAAACGAAGCTTTATTTATTAAATCAGCTGATGTTAACAGTACTTTTGAACTACTATCCTCCAGCATAAAGCTTACTCGTTCATTTGGATATTCAGGATCAATAGGTAAATAAGCTCCTCCCGCCTTAAGTATTCCCAGTATAGAAATAATCATTTCAAAAGAACGCTTTACCATTATAGCAACAATACAGTCTTTTCCAACTCCCTCAGCTCTTAATCTTTCCGCTACACAATTAGCTCTAACATTCAATTCATTATAGGTAAGCTCTTTCTGACCAAATACAAGTGCAGTACTGTCAGAAGTTCTTTTTACCTGCTCTTCTATAAGCTGATGAACAGTTTTTTCCTTTGGATAGGGATATTTTGTGTTATTAAACTCATACAATAGTTTATATTTTTCCTCTTGAGATAAAAATTCCATCATCTGTTCCCCTTTTATTTTTTAACTGTCCTGTAATTTTTACATATTGTGTATTTTTTAAATCCGTAAATATCAAACTTTTCATTTGATAAGGTTCCCACCCCCTACAATTTTTCTAAATCCTCAGGCACATTTAGATTTACATATTTGCTTGACAACTCAAAGAATTTGGACTTTTTCCCATCTAGAATACTTGTCTTTATTAAATCTGTGAGATCTCTTTCTCCACGTTTAGGATTAATGGGTGTGTTGTGAATATAATTGATAATATCAGCTTTAAACATAATATTACCTGTGCCCATATAGTTGTTGTATACTAGCTCTGGCTTTTCTACTAAATTGCAAACTTCACCAACAGAATTATATGTAAAAGTATATGTTTTCTTAATTAAATCAGTATTCTTAACACTGACGGTACCAATTAGCGAAAAGCAATCCTCATCATAGAATTTTTTTAGCATTTCATTGTATTTAGGCTCTTCAAAAAACTCATCACCTAGATGTAAGATAAAATCCTCATTGCCTATGCTATCTTTTGCACATTCTATGGCATTAACCAATCCATTTAGCTTTTCTTGATTCACATATATAATTTTCTTCCCATTGTGCTCGTGTCCACAATAGTCAATTACAGCCTCTGACTTGTACCCTACTACAATAACAAAGCTTTCAATACCTTTTATAGCGCCAAGCTTATCTAATGCATGTCCAATTATTGGTTTATCTTGTGCAATTGTTAAGCACTTGTTAGTTCCTCTATGTACCGAATTAAGTCGTGTTCCTCTTCCAGCAGCTAAAATTAAAGCTTTCATTTTCTTCACCACTTTTGAATGCTATATTATATTCAATTTTTGTTTAAAATCATCTATGTAGTCAGCCGCTTTTTTACATCCTCCTGCGCCTTGCAGTTCAGACTTTAGCGTGTCTACGCTTTTTTTATACTTTGAATTATTAATTATTTGTTCAAGAGAATACTTTAGTTCATCACAACAAAACGGTCTATTTTTAAGCCAAATGCCAGCTCCAAACTTTTCAAGCTGTTGAGCTGCTATATATTGGTCTGTGGCTTCGGGATAAAATATCATTGGTACACCATTGGAAATAGCCTCTCTTACACCAGTTATACCTCCATGGGTAATAAATACACTTGCATCCTTTAAGACCTGTTTTTGATTTACAAAATTAAATAGCTTTATATTTGAGGGTAAATTATTAAATTGACTTTCATCTGTGAAACTGCCTGTAGAAATAATGGCATTACAATTCATATTGCCTAAAACGGATATACTTTTATTGAATATATCAATTGCCTCTTTTCCATGAATTGTTCCTCTACTCATAAATACAAGAGGAATCTCATCCTTCTTTGCTGTAGTCCCCTCTGTACTTATAGAATTATTACCATTTAATCCTACAAAAGCAAATTTATCACTGATATTATCTATGCAAGGCTGCATGTCCTTTACTAAATAAACTATGTTTAGATATTCTGAATAGAAATATCCTGATAAATTAAAATTTTTGATTCCCAATTTTCTCTGAAGCCTTTTATTATTTAAATTCAAGCAGTTGATAGCTTGATTTTTGTCAGCAGCTGTAATGGTATCAATACATTTTGTTTTCATTAAGTATGCAATAAAATACTCAATACTAGCATTAAAAACCTCTTCTGTCATTACAAATGAGCTTTCACAGCAAACTGAGGGTATATTTAATTTCTGTGCAAAAAGCATACCCCACATAGCAAATGAATCATACATGAAGTAGTCAATGCCTATATCAATAATTTCTTTATAATGCTTCAAATATATTTCTTTTCCTAGCTTAAATACCGCTTCAACACTCTCAAAGCATTTGGCCATAACAGCAGGAATATTCTCATCTATTTCTTCAGTATGGGATGGAATATCCTTTTTAAAGAAAAAAGCCTCCACATCAACTTTATACTCACCAAATTGTGCTCCAGTAGCTTCAATAACTTCCCTATATGCTATTGATGAGTAACATATTATTTGCTCTCCTCTTTTTACCAGCTCTTCCAATAATCCAATATTTGGATTTATATGACCATGATGAGGAAGAGTAAAAAAAACAACCTTTGCCATATAAGCCTCCAATTATTACTCAAACTTCGCAGAATCAAATAATATATCCTTGTAACCCTAATAGCGTTTAAAAATGTTGGTATATTTATCCAACATTCCATTGATAATGATTGAACATCTCTAATTCTTATCCAGGAAAGTTGAATATATTTATTTGATCGAAGCTTAATCTGCCTTATAGCACATTAGCTTTTCAAGCTCTCCGGTTATACTGTCCTTATTAATGACTTCACCATCTGCAATAATACTGGAAATCTCATCAAAAGGGCACCATATCTTCATTTGATATTTAGGATTAGTCCTTAACAGCAAGCCTTTACCTTCAAATAAATTGTTTTCCACAATTTTTCCTGCAAAACTCAAATTAGATGTAGTTCTAAGAATTATTCTTTCCATTTCTATTTTCCAACCCTTCTTTTTAATTTTTTTAGGCATATAGCAATTATTTAAGTAATGTATTTGATTTTATGGACTCTTCCAATCCAAAACTATACTTATTTAAATAAGGTAAAACTCTATAGTAGTATTCAAACTGATCCTGTATAGAGAAATTATCAGTTTCGATGATAGGCTTATAGCAAGCAAAATCTGCGTATTTATTTGAAACAGGTCTCATACCTAACTTTTCCATGTGTGTATACTGCCAAGTACCTGGGTAAGGAGTATTAAAATTTATGCTGACATCTGCACAGTACTGTTCAGCCATTCTTCTTACAAACTCAATTGTATCATTCATATATTCCAAAGTATCGCAATAGTGTCCTAGCATTATATATATACATACTAGTAAGCCTGCTTCATGGGCAAGCTTTATTGCATATTCCGCTTGAGTTAGTGTTATATTTTTATGTATTTTCTCCAGTACATAGTCATTGCCGCTTTCGATTCCATAGTGAATTGCAACACAGCCACCCTTTGACATACTTTGTAGCATATCCTTTGAAATCACATCAACTCTAGATTCACATCTCCATAGAATTTTTAAGTTATACATTAAGTTTAATTTCGAAAATAATTCTACTCTTTCTCTAAGTACAGTAAAGGTGTCATCTATAAAATATACAAGCTTAAACTTTTCTTTTAATACATATTTAATATTAATTATTTCTAAAAACACGTTGTTAATATCCCTAGTTCTGTATCTGGCACCTGCCAAAACGGGACATGCACAGTATATACAATTGTTTGGGCATCCTCTACTTGTAATAACATAGACCATCTTTTCAAACTTTTCAACGCCAACCAGTTCACGTTTAATTATTGGCAATAAATCCAAGTCCTCTATTGGTTTACGAAGATTGTTTTTATATATACCATCTTTCCTCCGGTACATAAGACCTGGTATATCATCATATTTTATTGTTCCTTCATTTGACCTAATTGCCTCACATACTTCTAGAAATGTTGACTCTCCTTCTTTTATTGAGATAAAATCAACAAATTTATTTTTTATTATATATTCAGGCTGAATTGTTGCATGGGGACCACCAAACAAGATTTTGATATCCTTAAAAGCATGTTTAATATTTTTTGCTAATAAAAGAGCCTTGTCCACGTTAATGGTAAAAGCACAAAAGCCTATAATAATTGGTTTCTGTTCCTCAATAATTTTCTTTATTTGCATGAAGGTCAAATTATCATAGCGCAAATCAATCACCGTAGGCTTATATCCATGTAGCTCTAAATGAGTAGCTATATATAAGAGCCCAAAAGGCGGATTATACTCAATCTGTTCACTGGCCTTTGCTTCTTTATCTTCATATCCGGTCAAATTGATAAGAATGATATTATCCATATTTTTCTACCATCTCTTCAAATATATTAAATATATCTACAATAGCTTCTCCTTCTACAACTCTGCCATCAGGCAAAATAATGCATTTAACCTCTTCTATAGGACACCAAATTTTGAACTCTGATTTAGGGCTAGGCTTTAATACAATTCCATTATCAATAAACTTTCCATAACAGAACTCCCCAGCAAAACTTAAATCAGATATTGTCTTTAACACAGCTTTGTAATTCATAGCTCCTCCTTTGAATATCTGTTTTTTACTAGTTTTCTTCAACTTAATCTACTATTTTTTATGTATAAACCTCATTGCTCTTTATTTGATAAGATATCTAATCCTTCTCTTGTATTTCTAAATGTATATATATAATTCTCATAATAAATTCTTCTTTGATCCTCTAACGTAAAATTATCAGTCTCAACAACAGGATCTGTAAGTGTAAATTGCCAATTTTCAGTAACACCTATTCTAAGACCAATCTCTTCTCTGTGAGTATACTGCCATGTTCCAGGGAACGGAGTATTATATGAAAGAAATATTTCTATGCTCCTATCATATTTTTCATATAATTCTCTAATCATATCTATAGTTTCTTGCATAGTCTCATTTGTATCGCAGTAATGTCCAATCATGAAGCTTGTACATATAGTAATTCCGCTTCTATACGTCATATCTATAATCTCTCTTGCCTTTACTAAGTCTATATTTTTTCTAATTCCATCAAGTACCTTCTGACTTCCACTTTCAATACCATATTGTATATTTATGCATCCTGTCTCTGCCATACGTTTAAGTATTTCTTGTGTCATTACATCAATTCTTGACTCACATCTCCATATAAATTGATAATTGTATTTCTTTATTAATTCAGTAAATCTTTCAACTCTTGATGCCATCGCTGTAAAGGTATCATCAATCATGTACATTTCATATTGTTCATTTTTTACTGATGAATTAATTAAAACTATCTCTAGATAAACATTATCAATATCTCTCGTCCTATAGCTGGCTCCAGATAAGGCAGTAGCAGCGCAATAAATACATTTAGCAGGACAGCCTCTGCTTGTATACATATTAATAATTCTCTTATTATAAACACCAAAGCCAAGATACTCTCTTTTAATCAAAGGCATTAAGTCTAAGTCACTAATGGGAGGTCTAACCTTGGATTTTATTAAGGTTTTGTCTACTCTATACATTATGCCGCCTATATCATCATATTTAATATTCCTTTGGTCTGATGAAATAGCCTCCAGCAACTCTACAAAAGTAGACTCGCCTTCTTTTATAACCACAAAATCAACATATCTGCTATTAAGGCAATATTTAGGCTCAAGACTTGCATGTGGCCCTCCAACAGCGATTTTGACATTTGGAAACTTTGTTTTTATATACTTTGCAGATTTCAGCACTAAATCAATGTTTTCTGTA
This sequence comes from Bacillota bacterium, assembly GCA_023416275.1. Classification (GTDB taxonomy): domain Bacteria; phylum Bacillota; class Clostridia; order Acetivibrionales; family DSM-1351; genus Ruminiclostridium. Next base: position 42,376 of record JAEZIB010000114.1, read on the forward strand.
TGAGCACAAATCCCAACAAGCAGCGGTTTTTCTTTCTCTATCCAATCCATAATTTTTGATATAGAATTCTGCCTTATTGTCATATCTATTACTGTTGTGTCATATCCGTTAAATTCAGCAAAAGATGCTATTGATAATAAACCTAACGGTGCAAAGTAGTTAACCTTTTTATCATTATACTTTGAAACTTTAAATGAATGTGCAAGCAAAAGAAAATCACTCATGTACTTTACCTCAATTCCATTTATTTATAATTTTTTAAATCAAGTCCTATTAAGCTTCAAATCCAAAATCATTACTCAAAATATATTGTGAAGCTCTCATATATATATCAATTTGATCCATCGCTGTAAAATTAGATGTTTCTATACTTGGTGTCAGAACAGTGAATTCAGAATAACTGTTTAATATTATATTTATTCCTAGCTTATCCTTATTTGTATATTGCCATGTCCCAGGAAATGGAGTATTATATGTAATCATTGCATCCATTTTGTTTCTCTCATACATTTTTTTAATAAAATTCAATGTCATTTCCATTGTTTGTTTTGTATCGCAGTAATGCCCCAGCATAAAGTTCAAACACACATATACCCCGGTATCGCAGGAATCATTAATTACTTTCTCTGCCTCTGTAAGGTTTATATTTTTTCTTATAGTGTCCAGAACCTCTTGGCTGCCACTCTCAATACCATAAACAATGCCTATACATTCGTTAGCTGCCATATTCTCTATTAGAGGAGCTGTCATAACATCTACTCGAGATTCACATCTCCATTTGAAACTCAAATTATACCTCTTCTTTAAATCAATGAACTCCGTAACTCTCGAGGTTATTCCTGTGAATGTGTCATCAATGAAGTAGTATACCTTGTTATCATCCTTAAAAGTATTAAGTAATAACATTATTTCAAGTAATGTATTACCAGTGTCTCTAACCCTGTATTTAGCACCAGATAATGCAGTTGCCGCACAATATATACAGTTGCCTGGACACCCTCTGCTTGTAATAATATTGATAAATTTACCGTAGGAGTTTATTTCTAAAAACTCTCTTTTTGCTATTGGCAACAAGTCTAAATCTGTTATTTCCTTTCTGTATTTGTTTTTAATTACTTCTCCAACATCCTTAAAAATAATACCTGGTATATCCTTATATTTAATTGTTTTCTGCTCTGATACAATTGCCTCCACCAGTTCTAGGAAAGTTGCTTCTCCCTCTTTTATAATGACAAAGTCAACATATTTTGACTTTGTGCCATATTCTGGTTCAAGACTTGAATGTGGACCTCCAAATACTATTTTTATTTTTGGAAATTTGCTTTTAATTACTTTTGAAAAATTAATAGCAATATCAATATTTTCAGTAAAAGTTGATATCCCAACAATCACAGGCTTTTCCTCTGAAATAACCTTTAGTATGCTGTATATATTTGCGCTGCTTCTGCATAAATCTAAAATAATTGGCTTATACCCATTTAACTCTAATACTGAACCAATATATAAAAGCCCTAAAGGTGGATTATAAGTCAATGACAAGGTTTCATTTGATTGTTTTCTAGCAGAAAAAACTGGTAAATTAAGTAATAATATCTTCTCCATCGCATCCTCCAATATTTTAATGCTATATGGCAGTATAACCACCATCTACAAGCAAATTATGGCCAGTAATCATGCTGGATAGTTCACTTGATAAAAACAGAACTGCATTTGCAACATCCAAAGGTGTAGCATAGCGTCTAAGGGGTATTTTATTCAGTGACTTTCTCATAAAATCATTACTATTTAATAATTCACCATTTACTTCAGTCAAAACATATGTAGGAGAGACTGCATTTACTCTGATCCCATATTTTGCCCATTCATAGGATAGTGCTTTTGTAAGATTTACTATGCCGGCTTTGCTTGAGCAATATGCCGCTCTTAATTCGTTGCCAACAACACCATGTTGAGAAGCAATACTTACAATAGCTCCGCTCCTATTTTTAATCATATTTTTTGCTACTCCCTGCGTTAAAAAAAATGTACCTTTAAGATTTATATCAAGAACCATATCCCACTCTTCCCTGTTAGTTGTAAGTGAAGGTGTTATAATGTTGATTCCTGAGTTATTAACAAGAATATCAATTTTGTCAAATTCTTTTATCGCCAGATTTACTACTCTATCAATATCTTCTTCATTTCTAATATCTAAAACAGTAGGTATAACTTTTACCCCAAAGGTGTTCTCTATCTTCTCAGAACTTTTTTTTAAGCCCTCAAATCTCTCTTCTATCTCTGTAACAATTATTGATGCCCCAGCATTTGCCAACAATTCGGCAATCTTAAAACCTATACCTCTTCCTGCACCAGTTACAATTGCTTTTTTATTATGTAAGCTTATTTCAACTTTGTTTGACATTGTTTTGTATCTCCCATTAAATATTACTTAATACTGAAACTCCATATTAGTCATCATTTTTTACAAGCAAAACAAGATCCTTGAGCTTCGGCATATTTCCATATAATAACACTCCAACCTTATAAACCCTAGCCGCTAACCATCCTAGAAAAGCTATCGAAATAACTAAAACACCGATAGATGTCAATATTTGATAAAAGGGTACATCTGTAGTTATAATTCGAGTAAACATTGTAATAGGAGCTGAAAAAGGCACTATAGAGAAAATCACTGCAATTCTTCCATCAGGATTTGTCATAGTATACATGGTTATCAAAAAGCATATTAGTAGGAGCATAGCCAATGGCATTGTAACCACCGGAAGGTCTTCATTTTTGCTTATAATAGAGCCGAAGCCAGCATAAATTGTTGCATAAAAGAAATAACCCAACAAAAAGAATATAACTAAGTAAAAAATTATCATTACATCTAACTTAGATATATCAAAAGTTAAGTCACCAAGGCTGGTATTTTTAGGTCTAAATAATGTGTAAAACCCGCCTCCTGCAATTATATATACAATAAACTGTGTCAACCCTGCCAATCCCAGACCTATAGTTTTTCCAAATAGAAGCTCAGTTGGCTTTACAGAAGTAATTAATATTTCCATTACCCTATTGCTTTTTTCATAGCCTACTCCACCAGCTACAGTCGCACCATACATAAGAATACTCATAAACAATATCATCATAAGCAAATATGATAATAAATATGTGTCTTCAAAGCTTTTGCTTAATTTCCTAACATTAAACACCATCTGACTGGAAAAAAGCTTTTGCTGTTCCTCACTGAGATGTAATTTATTTATTATGGAGTCATCCCGTCTTTTTTGCAAATAATCCTGTATTACATTAATAATTTCTCCATCATTTACCCTTTTTGTAATAAACTCTGCCTCTGGTAAACCGTCCTTGTCACTTTTAATGCTTAATACTGCGTAGATTTCATCCTCTGTCACCTTATTAATCAGCGTATCTAGTTCTCCCTTGTTTGCTGATTTCCAAATATAACTTTGAGAAAATCTACTGTTAAGCTCTTTTACATCATTAGCCACAATACCTGTTTCATCAACTAAATAAATTTCATCTTTATCACTGGCTGATATATTTGCAATTAATGAAGGTAGAAACATCATCCCGATAATAATAATGATAAATATGGCAGTAGTTATTATATAGGATTTTGATGTTGTTTCAGATTTATAGGTATATTTTAATACTTTTATAAAACCACTCACATTAATCACCAGCCTTTTCAATAAAAATTTCATGCAGCGTCGCTTCTAATAATTCGAATTTGAATATATTAACATTATTTGAAACCAGCTTTTGCAATAATTTTTGAGCTGCATTTTCGTCTTTAACTTTAGTGATATACTGATTTTCTAAAATATCTGATATTATTGCTCCGTCTTTTAATAAAATATCTTTTATATCACTATCAGTTTTTATAATAAGATTCTTTTTATTATAATCACTTTTTATTTTAGACAGCTTACCGTTTAAAATTGTTTTGCCTTCTTTAAGCAGTAACACATCCTCACAATATCTTTCAACAAAATCCATCATATGGCTGGATAAAATTATACACTTCCCATTATTTTTAAGCTCGTAAATGACGTCCTTTAAAATCTCCATATTTACTGGATCAAGACCGCTGAAGGGTTCATCAAATAATACTATTTCAGGATTATGGATTATAGATATTATTAACTGTACCTTCTGCTGATTACCTTTTGACAAGGTTTCAACCTTTCTGTCGCAATACTCTGAAATATTGAATTTTTTTAGCCAACGTTGAACTTCGCTTTTTGCCTTTTCATTAGACAAGCCCTTTAAACTTGCAAAATAAATCAGCTGTTCAGACACCTTTTCCTTTAAATAAATACCTCTCTCCTCAGGAAGATAGCCTATTTTATTATATTGCTGAGTAAGCTTTTTACCATTCCATTCAACTTCACCAGTATCTTTTTTAATTATGCCTGTAACCATTCTAAGTGTTGTTGTTTTGCCCGAACCATTTCTGCCAAGTAATCCAAACACTTTTCCTGCTTCACAGTTAAAAGATATATCCCTTACAACCTCTTTACCATTAAAACTCTTGCTAAGGTTCTTTACAACTAAACCCACATAACCAACTCCTTAAGTATTGTGTTACCCATCTATAAGAAACGTCAAAACTACGCACTGATTCCCGTCCCATTTATTACACCTTTAAATTTGGATATTGCAGACTTTATCATCGTATATGCTATGAAAGCACCTAAAAAACATATTATATATATAGTTTTATCTCCTAATATCATACTGAAGTAATTATATAAAACATAAAGTGAATACAACCAAAAGAAAGGTTTTACTACACTTACACAAAGACCATATAAAACCATAACCAATTTCTTTGTTTTACTAATGTTCATTTTGATGAATTTCTTTGGTGAAATAATTAGTTTTATTAAAAGATTAATTGATTTGTCCATTAAGTTTGTGATATCTACCAAACCTGATAGTATCCAGTATCCATCTAGCTTCACAAATGGTATCATATTAAAAATAGCAAGACCTATATTTACAAAATAGTACATTGCCAATATCGTAGAATTAATATCAAAATAATTATTTAACAGTCCATAAATAATTAAAGCAATATTAGCAGCTATTAAATTAGTAATAATACCTGCAAAGGATACAAGCACTTTGTCCTTTCTTGACTTAAACGTATAAATTTCACTGATGTCACAATACATTACAGGTAACAAAAAGAAAAGCTTTATTCCCATTTTTCTCACTTTTCCGCCGAAGTACTTACAGGTTATCCCATGACCTAGCTCATGGAATGCAACAGTAATTACTTGCATTGCCAAAAGAATAACATATTCAATAATTGGTATATTATAAAAATCTATGCTAAGCATATTAATATAATTAGTTGCAAGCGCTCTCCATGCAACTATACCTAACAGAATATAAAAAATAATTGCAATAGGGCTAACTACTGCTTTTATAATAGGCATGCACTTGTCTAAAAACAAATCAAGATTTAATGTGGCAATACTTATACTTGTCATATCATTGTTTTTTACAAACCTTTTAAACCTTTGGGCTAATGACAATTTGAGCTCAGATTTATTTTCTCCACTACAAATAAACCCCCACTCTAAGAACTTAGAATACAAATAATCTCGTTCATTCTCATTTAAATCAAATTCTTTTTCTTCAGCATCAGGATTTTGATCTTTTTGAATTAAATGAAGTAAGTAGTTAGTTTCCCTTGTTCCTAGCTTTACGTATTTTGATGTATCAATATTTTTCACTAGAAATGTATTATTTCCAATATCATCAATCTCAATATTACCAATTAAACTCATTTGCTCCATCCTTTAAAAATATAATACATTTGTCCAGGCTGTAAACTATACAGCCCAGACAAATAATTCAATTTAATATGTATCAAGTTGCTCCAGCTGCAACTACTGCTGCATAGCTACCTGCAACAGCACCTGCTGCTCCAGCACCTATACCAACTCCAACCCAAAAGTCAGTCCAATTCCAATCATTAGCATCTACTTTTTCTAATTCTTCAATTGCTAAACTCATTTTCATTGTATCCATCATTTTCACCTCCTGATATTTTATTAGCTTTCTACTCAAGAACATGCCTTAAGTTGAAACTGCACAAATTCCGCCGTAACATAGTCCGCCTACTATAGCAACACCTACTACAGCGCCAACTGTTGTTTCAACTCCTCCTAGAGCTTCGCAAGTCTCTAGTTCTTCCATTTTTAGATTTAGTTTAGCCACGTTCATTATTATCACCTCCTTTCGATAGTTTTTAACTTGAAAAATGCGAAGTTTATATTTCGAGCATTCGTCGTTCTACTCTCATACCAAAAAGCTGCGAGCAGCTTTTTGGATTTTGAGCAATCAAACGATGACCATACACTTTTTCGTTACTATTTGTATCGACGACGGTACCGGTGAAATGGAGGCCAGCTTGAAAAACGGGAAGTTTACATAAATCGATAACGTTTAAGCTCTGTGCAAAAAATACTGACAATCCTTAAAATGTCCTGCTCCGTTGCTACAAATGACGGAAATAAGCTAAAACCAGATATTCTAGGATATATATAAAACGGATAAACAATTAATCCTTTATTACGTATTTTTATGCACAGTTCATGTATTTGATTAGATGTTAAACAGCTGTTTGTTGTACCTCTTAACTGAACTCCAACCATTAGTCCTCTTCCACGGATATCAACAACATTTCTGTTTCCCAGTAAATTTTCTCTTAGCTTTTCAAGCAATAGATTCCCTAAATTCTTAACTCTTTCTAGCATTAATTTGTCATCAACTAAGTCTAATGTTGCAAGTCCTGCTGCACAGGCTAACGGATTCCCGTTCTGTGTTGAAAAATGTTCAATATAGCTGTTATTATTTGAATAAGTACAAAAAATTCTGTTTGAAATGACTACAGCGCCCATCGGTATATAACCACTATTTATTCCTTTTGACAAACATATAATATCAGGCATAATATCTAATTGCTCAACAGCAAATAGGCTTCCGGTTCTTCCAAACCCTGTGGCAACCTCGTCAAATATAACCAGAACATTGTATTCTTTGCATAATTCTTTAACCCTTTGTATGTACCAATTAGGTAAAGGAATTATCCCTCCGGAACCAATTACAGGTTCTAGAATTATGCCCGCAAGCTGCTCTCCCTTTGAACTAAACAATTCTTCTATCGAAGCTATAGCCTTTTTCTTACACTCATCTGACATTTCATTTGTGTCACAGCATGTGCAAAAGGGTGTAGCCAATAGATTGAAACCCTCTAAGCATGGTCCATAATCATCAATACAAGACCTATCCATTCCACTTGCTGACATTGCCCCATAGGTTGTCCCATGATATGATAAATCCATTACAGCAAAAAATCTTTTTTCGTTTTTACCTGATAATTTATAAAATTTTCTTGCTATTTTTATTGCAACCTCAACTGACTCTGAGCCACTACAGGTATAAATAACTTTATTTAACCCATTAGGAACGACTTGCAGTAATCTTTTAGCAAATTCAATAGTAGTCGGATTGCCATTTTCGTAAAGATTTATAAATGATATCTTTTCTAACTGCTCTATTATAGCCCTGTTTATTTTTTTATTATTGTAGCCAAGAGACACATTCCAAAGGCCACTAATTGCGTCTATGTATCTTTTACCATTAGTATCCGTAACATAAATCCCCTCACCAGCAGCTATATCTACAAATTCAGGCTTATAATTAAAGGTCCTTAATGGATGTATTATTGGATATTCTTCTGTATCAGTATTATTATAATCATGCATTAGCTTCACCTATTTTTTTAATATATAAAATTGCATTGATTCATCCTCTGATAACTTAATGACTTTAGTTTTAATAACTTCAAATTTAGTTTCTTTAACTGCTGCCTCTACATCTGCAGCAGTTATAAGTCTCTTTGTTGTACATCCCAGCTTTCTGATGGTCTTTTCATTTTCTATTATTTCGCCATAGAAATTTACTATTGCCTTTGCTTCTAAAGGATAAAAACATTCCTGCATTAAAACTAATACTTTTTTATTGTCCATCTCCCAAGTGTAACTCATCATTTCAGCTTGCCCTGACGGAAAATCCTGCTTATCAAAAACCCTTATATCAAAAACAAATCTTCCACCATCAACAAGGTGGTCATAAACACTATTTAACATTTGGACAACATCACTATTATTTTCTAACAAGCAAATTGATGTTACAGGAAGAATAACTAAATTAAACCTCTTATCTATACTAAAAGTTCTCATATCAGAGTTTAAAATATCTATTCTCTCACGAACTCTCCTTGATTTATTATTTAACCTTTCATCTAAAATACTTAGCATATCCCTAGACAAATCCACACCCGTTACAGAGTATCCAGCCTCGGCAAGAGGTATTGTAAGTCTTCCTGTTCCACATGCCAATTCTAGAATGTTTTTACCTGTTACCGCTGCCTGTCCCTTATATAAATCCAAATCATAAAATATGTCTTCCATAATCTTGTCATAAAATTTAGCATAAAAGGATTCATATAAATCATACTCTTCAGAAAACGGTAAATTTAGTTGTTTTATTTGTTCAAATACTCCGAAATACCTCATATTACCGCCCTTTTTAAACTACCAGTATTGGCAAACAATTCAACTGCCTCATTAAAATCTTTTGATACTTGCTCATCATCCAACTTATACATATTCTTTATATACTGTTTAATCTCCTCAACGGCTAGACCTTTAAACATAAGTTCCATGATAACAGCCAAATGCTCAGTTAATTTATATAGCTTGCCGGTTAATGGCATAAAGAAAACAGGAATTCCATTTATAACAAATAAATGTACAAACTCATGGAAGTAATCAATCTCTCCAACAACTTCCATATTCTTGGTATAATGTGAAGCATATTTTGAAGAAACAAGAATATCACTTATCTTAATATTCTTAAAAGTACCTGTGCTCTTTTTAAGGAACTTTAATTGATTTACTATGTTTATATAATATGCTATATATGGACGCTGCCTTCTCATTTCACAATATTCTTCACTACTTAAGAAATCAGGAAGCATAACACACTTTGAGCAATGATCAGCTATTTCGCAGCTATCGCAATCTCTTTTCAATTGTTCTTCCTCAGTTAATATATATGTTTGCTGTATTACATCAAATTGCATATCATCAATACTACCAATACTTTTGTTGCAGTCTAGGCATGGCAATATCTCATCATTTTTATTTAATCTGAAACGAGGTAACTTTGTAAGGGAGCAGCCATCCATCCAACGACAGGAATCCACAAGAAAACTTGGAATCAAATATGACTTATTTAACCTTCCTGTCGACATAAAGTAATCAATCTCATCCCAGAAATTTTCTAAATCCTCTTTACTTTCAATTCTTATAAAATCTAATGGTTCATCGTAATTACTTATTTTTGCTTTACTATATTTCTTAATGTCCAAGTTTAGCGACTCAATACGGCAATAATCATCCAAAATCAACTTAGTACCCTTTTTATTCTGCTCAATCCTAAGTAAATGCTCCAGACAGTAATTTGCCTCATCTGCTTTCTCAACATTTCTATCATAAATTGAATTAACACTTTTTAGTACATTACTGCCTTCAGAATAAAGTATATTCTCAGTTGTAGTGTTATTGGAGTTAACATATACTGCACTATTTATCGAGGTATATTCTTTTAATTTTTCATATTGAGTTGAATCTAATTCTCCACCCTCTACCGAAACATGTTTTGTAAAACCATTCATATTGTTTTGGCTATAAATTCCTGTCATATATGAGTTAAAGCCATTTATCAATGGAATTTCATGGTATAAAAGTTTTCCCTTAACACCCTTATCATAGTAGTTATAAAGATATTCTTTCAGGCTTTTTCCGTCAATAATGTCCCTCTTAGGTAAATTTTTCGGAGAATCCAATCTCTTGTTTGTAGTAAAAATTAAAGCCTCAACATCAGAAATGCCTTCATCAATTAAAAGCTTCAGGTTCTTAATTAGTTCATTCTCATTTTCCAAACTGCAGCAATTAATAGAAAACTTAAATTTAACTTTGCTAACTGTCACAAATTGTTTCATTTTTTCTACGCATGCTTTTATTTTTTCAATACCCTCTTGGCTATTTATGTCAACATTAAATCTTTTTATACCTGATTGTACAAACAAATCCAGTGTGTCGGGGGTAAGTACTTCCATATTAATGTTAGTTTCAAATAGAAATAAGTATTGGTTATTTGCCAAGCTTGTCATTAATTCATTTAATTGCGGATGTTTACTTATATCAGTGCATATAAGTTTCAAAGGAATTTCTCTTCCCTTTTTATTATTAGTATGTAAAAAATCTAAATCGCTTATTATGCTTTCAACGCTAAAGAATTCTTCTTTTTCAGTATAATTTCTGCCAACCAATAATCCAACAGAGCTTGCCTTATCAACTGGAATTATCTTTGTTTGATAAACAGATGGTATTGAATCTAATGAAAAATCAGATTCAACTAAAACTTCAGCCGGATTTTGCAAACCATCTATAATTATTCCATCAGTAGCTCTCCATTGCTCCCTTTCAGTCTCAAATAGCTTTAAGATATTTGTTTCATAATTACAATATACATATGCATCTATATCAGCCTTCTTAAATGTATTATCATCTAAATCCTCTTTTAAAGGACCAAACCAAACAATATTTATACCATCTTCACTTTCCTTTAGTTGTTTTGACAATGTTTTGGATATAGAGTAGTTCTCGCCATTTACATAAAAAGCTATAAAATTATTACCTAGAGAAATTACTTCCTCAGCAAGTTCAGTCAAATTGGGTAAATTATCTTGTATGTACTGTGCTGTTTCAATTCCCTTTTCTTTCATATAAGCCCTAGCACTACCGCAATCTATCTGATGAGTAGCTGAAAGCAGCTGCTCTGCACTTTTATTAAAATAAATAAATGAAATTGAAGATTCTGACCACAACGTAGACATTTTATCATCCTTCCTAGTTTGTATTTAACATATAATTTTTTTATAATATCCATATAACATAAATTATTATTTGGGTATATTAGGTAAAAATCTTAATAATAAGCAAAATGTAGAAATAATCTCTAAAATTATTTCTACATTTCAATGTTATGTACTACTTTTTAAGTATTTCGCCCCAACTAACTGCTGATAAGAAAGCCCCAGCAAGCGATAAAACAATGGATACCGCTAGCAAAATATTGTGTGGTCTTTTAATAGCCACTATTAGCAAAATTGCACCTACTATTAAGATAATTACAGACAAAATAGCTTTTAAAATTGGTGACATAATAAATCCTCCTTGTTAAATACTTACGTTTCTGTATCTAATATACTATTAATATTCTTTAAAAACAATTATATCAAGATGAAATTATATTAATGACTACTTTAAATAATGTTATTCTATACATTTTATTTAAATATAGTTTTAAATACACAATTAAATATTAACCAGCAGAATGCCAATACAACAAGATTGTAAAATACTGAATTATTTACAATTTAATATATAATAATATATTTTTTGTACACTTTCCCATGTATTCTATATAGTATAAATTAACATATTTTATTCTATTTTGTCAATATTTTATTAAATTCTTGTTTTCTTATTATTGTCCATATATATATAATTTTTTCAAATTAAAAAACTTCCCAATATTTGAATTGAGAAGCCTTTATATATCAGTAACTAAACTTTCGCAGTTGAAAGTTGTAGGTGTTTATACTTATCCATGGAAAGTTAATGAGAAATAATTACATGAATAAGTTTGAACACTCACGTACTTTTTATGTCGAAAGTACATTTAGTAATAAAACTATGAAATTTTACTCCATTCTAATACCACATAAATTACTTGCCCCACTTTGCCAATGCATCAGCAAGTGCTGAATTAATTGGTTCTCCAGAATCTTGCTGCTTTAAAAATTGAGTTACTTCCTTTTTATTAACCTGCTCGCCCTTACGTTGTTTAAAGGCATCCAGCTTTTCCCTGTATCCGCATACACAATAGAAGGACTTTTTCTCGCCCTCTCCTCTTATTTCCATCTTCTTGTGGCACTCTGGGCATCTTGCATTGGATACAACGGTAACAGTCTTTCTGTGTCCACACTCTCTATCAGGGCAAACAAGCATTTTACCTTTTTTGCCATTTACATCAAGCATGTATTTACCACACTCAGGGCACTTCTCTCTGGTTACATTATCATGCCTGAATTGCTCAGAATTGGCAATAACTGCTCCAACCAGCTTTGTAGCATAGCTCTTCATATCACCTATAAATGTACTAGGGTTTACCTTGCCTTTACTAATCAGGGAAAGCTGCTGCTCCCATTTAGCAGTAAGCTCAGGAGATTTCAAGTCGGTTGGAACCAGGCCGATAAGCTGAATTCCTTTTGATGTGGGATAGATTTCCTTACCCCTTCTCTCAATGTAGAAGGTATTAAACAGCTTTTCTATAATATCAGCTCTTGTTGCTGGAGTTCCAAGTCCGCTTGTACTCTCAAGAGTTTCCTTCAACGCTTTGTTTTCCACAAACTTTCCTGGATGCTCCATAGCAGATAACAGTGTTGCTTCTGTATACCTTGCAGGAGGCTTAGTCTTTCCATTAACTGCCTTAGGAGAAATAATCTTAGCTTTGTGTCCCCTTTGTACCTCGGGCAAGGACTGATCATTGTCCTCTTCCTCATTGTCTTCCTCCATCTTTCCAAAGCCTTCATAAACAGATTTCCAACCCCAGGATTTAACAATTTTACCCTTTGCGTTAAAGCTTTCTCCGTTTATATTCAGTTTAACTGTGGTCTGCTCATATTCGAAGGCCGCACTTAATACTGCAATGAATCTTTTTACTATTAAGTCATAAATATTTCTCTCTTCTGAGCTTAAAGCGGATAAGTTTACAAACTGTTCTGTAGGAATAATTGCATGATGATCTGTTACCTTGCTGTTGTCTACAAAACGGTTTGTCACGTTTATTCTGTTCTTTAAAATGTTCTGTACAGGCTTAGCATATGGCCCTATCGCTATACTCTTTAGTCTTTCAGGCAGCGTTGGAACTATATCAGTTGTAATGTGGCGAGAGTCTGTTCTAGGGTATGTTACAAGCTTATGAGTCTCGTACAGCTTTTGCATAATATTTAAGGTTTGCTTTGCAGAGTATGAGTATCTTCTGTTTGCATCCCTCTGCAGTTCAGTCAAATCGTAAGCTAGAGGGGGAAGCTCTTTCTTTAATTCCTTTTTAACCTCAACAATCTCACCCATTTGACCAGTTATTTTTTGAATTATACTGTCAGCCTGCTCCTTGCTGAAAGTTCTTGTTTGATTTGTCACCCTATCCTGCCATTGCACTGTAAACCCATTAAATTGAGCCTGTATACTCCAAAAATCCTTAGGAACAAATTTCTTTATCTCCTCTTCTCGTGCCACAATCATTGCAAGTGTTGGTGTCTGAACTCTTCCTGCTGACAGCTGTGCATTGTGTTTACAGGTAAGTGCTCTTGTTACATTTAAGCCTACCAGCCAATCAGCTTCAGACCTGCTTTGGGCTGAATGAAAAAGGTTGTCATAATCCTTTGCAGGCTTTAGGTTGGCAAACCCTTCCTTAATAGCCTTATCTGTCTGTGATGAAATCCACAGACGTTTAATAGGCTTTTTAAAGCCTGATTTCATAATAATCCATCTTGCAACAAGTTCTCCCTCTCGTCCTGCATCTGTAGCTATTACGAGCTGGTCAACATCTGCTCTGTTTAAAAGCCCTTTAACAACACCAAACTGCTTTGAAGTCTGCTTTATAACAACAAGCTCCATCTTGTTAGGGAGCATTGGTAAATCTTCAAGATTCCATGACTTATACTTATTTCCATAAGCCTCTGGGTCCGCAAGAGTTACTAGATGTCCTAAAGCCCATGTTACAATATATTTCGAACCCATTATGCAGCCATTAGAATTTTGACTGCAATTAAGTACCTTTGCTAAATCTCTGGCTACAGATGGTTTTTCTGCTAAAACTAAAATTTTTCCCATTAAAATTAATTCTCCTCTAAAATGTTTCAATTGTATTATTGCGCTGTAAATAATATATGTTTCAATTATTTATAATTCATTATGTATAATCATAATCTATTTTACCATATTAAGCCACAAGCCTACAAAAAATGCATCGCTATTATCATCAAAACTTAAACATTACTGTCCTTGTTCAAATCCAACTCCAATTGTCTGTATATTTGTAGCAGTATGTCATACTCAGTAGCCTTCAGCTTTTTAACCATTTCAATAATCTCTTTTATAGTATTTTTTTGGGTTATTGAGTTTGCGATGTCAAGGTCTTTATAGGAAAACTCCAAGCCAACAAGTCTCATAGCATTAGCTAAATTGACAACCTCAAGATAAGACTCTTTTAGTTCGATAATATTTCCAGTCAGCTTATTTCTGGATATCACATAATCAAGTCTATCATATATGCCTTTTTTGTGTTCTGCTAACAAGTGAATTCCTCTGTAATCCATAATAGTCTTGCCCTGCAAAAGACCTTCTAAATCTTTTATTAGTATGTCATATACCTCAATCCCGTAAACAACCCTACAACTTGGATATTCAAAGGTATACAGCCTATCTCCATCTCCTTTAGAGAAAATATAGCTACTGAGCTCCCTCATAAATCTCTCATAGCTAAAGGGGAATTCAGCTTCAAAACCCTTAGGTCTTACTATTTGTATGGCTGATGATTCACACCAAGGAGCAGATTTTTTATAATGTATTTTACCATTATTATAAGCTTCAGTAAACTCAGCATAATTAAAGGTCATCATTGTAAAAAGCATATCCTTATTAAAGCTTATTGCATTAAACTGCTCAGCTACGTTATCATACCCATAAATCAGAGACGAATGTACAAAGTGGTTTTTATTATACGCCCATTTGTTTGAAAGGTAGTATTCATCTATATTAATTATAAGGTAGTATCCTCTATTAATCTTTTCTATAATAAAATCAATTATATTATCTACCTTATCAAGCAAATGATATCCTAGGCAAACCATATCCAAAATCTCACTGCTGCAATCACGAGGCTCTAAATAATTAATCTCCGAAAAGTCCTTGTCATCTGTAAATGAAAAAATCTGTATAAAACGGCTGTAGTACCACGGTAAATATTTGTCATAAGCAAGTATAATACAAAGGGGCAGACTCCTATGAAGGTAAGTGGTAATATCCAGTTGCATTTTAACTTTTAATTCCAGCATCTGCGGATACTCTGTACTTATGTCACATAGTGAGGTGTCTGACTTTTTTGCACCAATATGACTTAGATACTCTATACGCTTGTCCATTTTTTGCACTTGTGCGGAATTATCAGCTAGCTGTTCCTTTGTATTTATTTCTGAACTCTCATTTAATAATAGACCTTCAGAGGTATTTATAACCTGTCCAGAATATCTGCATGTCTCATTTTCACAATAATCGGATACTTCATCTATAGCTTTGCTTAACTGCAGCACTTCCATTCCATTTAATTCAAGCTCTAATTGTTTATATATTTTTAATAATATACTATAATCAGCATTCTTGAGTTCCTTTACCAATTGCATAATATTTTTAACAAGTATTTCATAATTTGAAGATAGTCCATCTGCCCCATTTTGACTATTCTCTAACTCTAAGCTTTTCAACCTTATATTATTTGACAAATCAACAACCTTCAAGTACTCCTTGTGCAGTCGAGTAATTTCCCCTGTAAGACTATTTCTTGCTATTGCATATCCAATTCTGTCATATATACCTTTTTTATGCTCCGTTATCAAATGAATTGCCCTATAATCTATCGTAACTCTACCCTGTAATAGATTTTCTAAATGTCTGATCGTAACATCATATACCTTAAATCCATACTCTGCACGACTTTCTGGATACCTAAGTAGGTATAGTGTTTCTCTTTCACCTATTGAAAAGAGGTAGTCCTTCAATTTACTTAGAAATCTGTCATTACTAAACGGATGCTCTGCATCAAATTCATAGGGTCTAATCAACTGTATAGCTGATAGGTCACACCAAGGTGCCGAATCTTTGTAATGAATAGTACCACTTTCATAAGCAGCTTTAAAATTGGTATAATCAAACTCCATCTTTGTAAAGAACATATTCTTGTCAAAGCCTATTGCCATAAGCTGCTCTTTTTCGCTGTCATACCCATAAATCAGAGATGAATGAACAAAGTGATTTGTTTTATATGCCCATTTATTCGGAAGATAATATTCATCCACATGGATTATAAGGTAATAACCCATATTAATTTCTTTTATAATAAAGTCAATAATATTCTCTTCCTTTTTAAGCAAATAAAACGCCAAGTTAACCATTTCCATTATTTCACCCCAGGAATTATAGGGCTCTAAATAATCAAGACTCACAAATCCTTTATCATTTAAATATGAAAACACCTGCATAAAGCTGCTGTAATACCATGGCAAGTACTTGTCATAGGCCAGTACTGCGCAAAGTGGCAAGCTCCTATGAAGGTATGTTGTAATATCCCGCTGCATTACAACTTTCAATTCCATAGATTTAGGATATTCGTGTGCCTTGTTACAAACGTGACTATCTTGTTCTTTCTCACTAATATTATTCTGACCTGTTTGCACATTATGCTGACAGCTCTGCTCAGACATATCGGCAAACTCATTTTTTTCTAATGATGTACTCACACTTTCTCTGTATTTTTCAATATATTCCTCTATCTCCCTTATTGTAGGATTGCTGAACAGCTTGCTTACAGGTAGTTCTGCATTAAACTCACTGTTTATAGAAGATACCACATTTATAGCCTTTACAGAATCCCCTCCAAGATCAAAGAAACGGTCATTTACTCCTACCCTGTCTATGTCCAATACAATCTGCCAAATTGACACCAGTTTTTCCTCTGTGCTATTTGCAGGTGCAATATATTGAGTGCCTGTTCCAACTGTTCTGTCTGGTTCAGGAAGCGCGTTTTTGTCTACCTTTCCGTTAGCTGTCATAGGAATACTATCCAGCATTACGAAAAATGAAGGAACCATATAGTCAGGAAGTTCTCTACCTAAATGCTTTTTAAGCTCACTTATAGATGGGTGGCTCTCTGAAACAATATATGCAGTTAAACTCTTTAGTCCGTTATTATCCTGCCTTACAGCTACAACTACATCCTTAACCAGCTCATGCTTTAACAGACAGCTTTCTATTTCTCCAAGCTCAATTCTGTAGCCTCTAATTTTGACCTGATAATCTTTTCTTCCATAAAATTCTATATTCCCATCTGGAAGCCACTTTGCGAGATCTCCTGTTCTGTAAATACGCTTATATATTTCATTTGAGCAGTTAAGGTGCTGTATATTATAGTCCTTCAAATGGGATTCTGTATCATCCTTTGAGTAAAATGGATTTAGGACAAATTTTTCAGCTGTAAGCTCAGGACTGTTGATATACCCTCTAGCAAGTCCATCTCCTGAAATGCATAGCTCTCCAATAACTCCTGTCGGTACTACATTATTGTCCTTATCCAAAATATAAATTCTTGTATTTGCAAGAGGTTTCCCAATAGGAACATTTTTACCCACAGGCTGGTGTGCTTTGTACTTGTAGAAGGTAGCACAAATAGTGTCTTCCGTTGGCCCATAGCCGTTAATAATACTGATTTCAGGATTAAGCTTTACAAATTCCTCCAGAACATAGTCTTTTATCCCCTCAACACCCACCAGCATTTTGTTAAGCTTCACACTATCCTTGTTTTTCAGAAGTTGCTTTGAAACCTCCCAAAGTATTGTTGGTGGAATGTAGGCAAAGGTTATTTCTTTTTCAATAATTGTTCTGCATAAGGTTCCAATATCAGAAACCATATTCTCTTCAAAAAGTACCAGTGTGGCGCCAAAGGCCAAAGGAAGAAAAAGCTCACATACGCTTACATCAAAAGAAATACTTGTGAGGCTTAAAGCTTTGTCTTTTGCACAAATACTAGCATCGAAGGTATTATTTATACAGAACAAGAAATTCATCAAAGAATGATGTTCTACTATTACTCCCTTTGGCTTGCCAGTTGAACCTGAAGTATAAATTACATATGCAGCATCTGAAGGCTCAACACTTACATTTAGTTTTTCACCCTCATATATATAAAGCTTCTGATCTTCAAGGTTTATTATTTCTACACCTGTTTGAAGGTTTTCCAGCCTATCGCAGTATTCAGAGAGTGTTAATACTATTTTTGCACCACTGTCCTGCAACATATATTTTATTCTGCCCTCAGGATTTATAGGGTCCATAGGAAGGTATGCTGCTCCTGCCTTCAATATGCCCATAATTCCTATCATAAGCTCTAATGTTCTGTGCATGCTTATTGCAACAATAGCTTCTTTATTTATTCCCTTGTCTCTTAGCATTCTCGCAATGCACTCAGACCTTCTGTTTAGCTCGAAGTAGCTAAGCTTTTGCTGGCCTATCTGAACTGCAATTCCATCAGGGTTTTTTATTGCATTTTCTTCTAATAACTTATGTATAACAGTATTCATAGGATATTCAAAGCTAGTGTTATTAAACTTTGAAACCACCAACTTCTGCTCATCCCCTGACATCATGTTTATATCTTTTATCAGAATTTCAGTATTCTTTGTAACTATGTCAAAAATATTAATAAAATGCTTTACCAGTCTTTCTACAGTTTCTCTTTTAAATAGTTTTGTACAGTATTCCATGTCGAATTTAATTTTCTTACCGTCCTCAAAATTTTGAACTGATATATTTAAGTTTAAATCAAATTTGGAAATATTGTTTTCAAACGAAATCTGCCCAAATTTAAGATCTTCCGTCTCCAGCTTCAGCTTCTCTGTATTCTGAAGAGTAAGCATAGTATCAAACAGAGGAGTTCTGCTCATATCACGTTTAATACTAACTTTATTAATCAGGTCTTCAAAAGGATAATCACTGTTTGCAAATGCCTCAAGAGCAATCTGCTTTACTTCATGTAAATATTGTACAAAAGTTTTTTCTGAGCTTGGATTACTCCATAATACAACAGTATTTACAAACATACCGATAACATTCTGCAGTTCCTCCATTTTTCTGTCTGTAATAGGAGAAGCCACTATAATTTCATCCTGACCTGTATACTTTGACAAGAGCACTTTATATGCACTCATAAGAACCATATATAAAGTTGTTCCTGTTTTTTCAGAGAGTCTCAGAATTCTTTCGCTTAGGTCATTGTCGGCCTCAAAAATAACTCTGTCACCTTCGAAGCTCTGAATAGAAGGTCTTTGGAAATCAGTTGGCAGCTCAAGCACAGGTATCTCTCCTTCAAATTTCTTGAGCCAATATTTTTCCTGTTTTTTCAAATTCTCTGAATTTAACTGCATATTCTGCCATACAGCATAATCAGCATACTGAACATTAGGTTCCTTCAATTCTTTGCCAAGATAAATTTGCACTAACTCTTTGTCAAATATAACAGAAGACATTCCGTCTGTTACGATATGATGCATATCAACAAACAATATATGTTTCATATCATCTATTTTTATAATTCTAGCCCTGAAAAGCGGTGCCTTCTGCATGTCAAAGGGTTTAACAAAGGTTTTGAGCAGTAGAGGAAGTTCTTCCTCCCCAGTGCATTCAAGCTCATCTATTTCAAATTCAACCTCTTTAGCTACTATCATTACAGGTGTATTATCCTTAATATGAAAAGACATTCTGAAGGCATCATGCCTATTAACAATTTCTTTTACTGCACTTTTTAGCCTGTCAATATCAAGTCTGCCTTCTATAGATATTGCCATTGGCATATTATAGCTGTTTCCGATTCCTTCAAAATTATTTATTATATACATTCTTTTTTGAGCAGAGGAAAGAGGATAATGCTCTCTTTCTCCAGCTTTTATAATATTTTGCACTAGGGCTTCTTTTTTATTACTATCTCTACTGTCCAAAGCCGATGAAAGAGATGAAATAGTGGAGTACTCCATAATATCATCTACATCAATTTTAGTTCCAGTACTTTTTTTGTATTCATTTGCAATTTGTATGGCAATTATTGAGTCGCCACCCAATTCATAAAAATCATCATTAATATTAATTTCATCGTAGCCCATCGCTTTGCACCAAATATTTCCGATAAGCGTCTCAGTATCAGAGTAGATGCCGTCATCTTTTCCAAGCAATTTAAAGCTTTTTCGTTTTTCAAGGCTGTTAGTATTTTCCTGAAGGCTTTCTGTGGATATTCCTACTTTCTCATCCTTTTTATTATCAATTAATTTCTTTATCTGCTCCATCAAATTTGAATCCTGCTGCATAGCTTGTATTATTCTGTCTGTATCATCAATAGTGCTGCTTTCAGGCTTATTAATCCAACACCTTTTTCTCTCAAAGGGGTATTCTGGCAATCTTATTCTTTTAGCAATGTTGTTTCTATAAATCAAATTAAAATCTATCTCATTGCCACTAACGTATGCTTTACATAAATTACCTAAAACACCTCTGTCTATTATAAACGTATTATTTAAAATATCATCAATTGAAACTGCAGCAACTTCATCAAAGGCTGAAGGTTCAGATTTATGTTCTGTTGCTTTTCCTGAGAAATATATTCCATTTTCAGCATCTGTTTTAATCCCGTCATTTATAAGCTTATCAAATGCTGATGATAGCTCCTCCTTACTGTCAAACACTAACGCTAGTCTTATATTGTAGTGCCATCTTCCAGTGTTCGCACTATAGCATATATCACTAACATTAATCGCAGTATTTCCTTTAATAAGCTCATTATACTTAATTACCAACTGTTTCAGAGAATTTTCATTTTTCGCTGACAAAGTAAGAATATTAGTATTAATTTCTTCTATCTGCTCATCAGAGTCATTTTTCGGAGCTTCTTCAAGGATTATATGACAATTTGTTCCGCTCATGCCAAAGGCACTTACTCCGCACCTCCTTGGAAAATCTATGTTCCAATCCGAAAGTTCACTATTGACATAAACAGGTGAAGCTTCAAAATCAATTTTTCTGTTCGGCCTCTTAAAATGCAAACTTGGAGGTAATTTTTTATTTTTAAGAGATAGTACTGATTTAATAAGCCCAACAATGCCCGAAGCACAATCAAGATGTCCTATATTGGTTTTAACAGAGCCAATAGCACAAAATTGCTTTTTATCAGTATACTTTCTATAGGCTCTTGTTATCCCATCTATTTCTATAGGATCACCCAGCTTAGTACCTGTACCATGAGCTTCTATGTAGGATATTGTTTGCGCATCTATTCCTGCATCCTCCAGTGCCGCAATAATCACGTCCCTCTGAGCTTGTGCATTGGGTGCAGTTATTCCAATACAGTTGCCGTCCTGGTTTGCAGCTGTTCCCTTTATTACTGCATATATATTATCCCCATCCCGAAGTGCCCTGTTCAATGGCTTTAAAATAACTGCTGCAACCCCTTCACCCATACCTGTTCCGTCTGAGCTGTCATCAAATGTTCTAGCCCTTCCGTCAGAGGATTCAATTCCAAGCTTTTTACTGCTTTTTACTGGAAGTAAATTTATTTTTACACTACCAGCTATTGCAACATCACATTCCATATTTCTTAATGCCTTACACGCCACATGTACCGCTACCAGCGATGATGAACAAGCAGTATCTATACATATTGAAGGTCCTTTCAAATCAAGCAAGTAGGAAATCCTACTTGGAATTATAGAAGAAAGGTTTCCCGGGAGCGCATCAATTAGCAGCTCTGGATTGACTTTTTCTATAAGTCTTTTGTAATCAAATAAAGCATCTGCACTGTATCCCAAATATACACCTGTACAGCTGCTTTTGAGCCTGTCATTTCCATATCCTGCATCTTCAACAGCCTGCCATACAGTTTCAAGAAATATTCTTTGATCTGGACTCATTAAGCTAGCTTCCTTGGGCGAAATTCTGAAAAAATTGTAATCAAATTTATCTACCTCATCAAAATAGGAACCATTATTATATCCCTTGCTCTGTTTATTTATTCCAACCAGTTCTGCAAAATCATCTGCATCCTTTTGTCTTGATGTGGGAAAATCATCAACGCAGTCTCTTCCTTTTATAAGGTTATCCCAAAATATATCAATATTTTCAGCCATAGGAAGCCTTGCAGCTATTCCAATAACAGCAATATCCTTTGTAGTTTCTTCTTTTATCATATTATCACTTGCACTGTCAGCATCAGCTAACTGCTCAAATATTAATGAATCTAAATCCATATTTGCCTCCCCAGTTCAAACAAATCTATTTTAACTTGCATTAGCTTGACTTATCGATTGTATTTTTTCTTTTTGAAACATTTCTGATTTTATGAATTCTCTAAATATTTTGTTTTTTGATGCCACTATTCCAAATATAAGCAACACTATTCCTGAAATTCCTGTAATATAATACCACTTAAATTTTTCCATTAATATTCCATACAGCCACATACCTGGTGGTGCTGTAATATATAAAGCTGACATAAACACTCCGAAAATTCTTGCCCGCATTTCTGCTGGAACCTGTAATTGAAAATATGTAATCATCGGAATGTTCTGAATGGCATTAGCTGCTCCGAATATTAGTAGTACAATTCCAAAAACCATAGTAAGAACCCACTTAGAGCCATTCCCAAAAACAGATGCTTCTGGAAATACACAAGCAGTCACCATTACAGCCTGTATAGTGAATAATACAAAAAATCTTTTTAATAATGGACTGGTATTTTTAAAGTATGAAACAACCAAAGCACCAATTATTGTGCCGATAGCACAGGAGGCCTGGATAAACGAAAGCTGTATACCTGACACCTTCAATATATTATAATTTATAAAGGGCAATATCATCTGAAGAAAGGGCAGCAACACAAAATCAGCTCCTGCTGCAAAAATTAAAAAGAATGCAATTGTTCTATTCTCCAATAAATATTTGTATGTCATTATTACATCAGAAATATATTTTCTCTTTTCGATTACTTTGGCTTTTTCTTCAATGATAAATTTAATAAATATCTCTGAAATTCCAGAACAGATAAATAAAATACCATTAATCAGCATTATATTGCTTATACCAATTAAGCCGTATAAAATAGCCCCCAATACAGGCCCTGCTATATCAATTACAGCACTAATTGATTGAAGAGCAGAATTAAGCTTAGGCACTGTCTCATTCTTAACAATACTTGGTATTGATGCATTGCAGGCTAGAGCAAATACTGACTGTATTGTCCCAAGCAACAAAACATATACACCAAAAAGCATAATATTATCTGGCTTGATTTTAAATACTATAAAAAACAGTAGTATAGATAATCCACTAATGATATCTGTTAATACCATAATCTTTTTCTTATCATGTCTGTCTACAAAAGCCCCCGCAGCTAAGTTGACTACTATTCTAGGTAATACTGACAAGCCTACAATAAATGAAAACGTAGCCGCACTTCCTGTAGTATCAAGAACATAAAGGCTTAGCGCAAAATTAAATACACTTGAGCCAAGGGCAGAAACCAATCTTCCCATTGCTAACAAAACAAAATTCAAACTGTACGTTTTATTTTCCACTTTTCCTCCTAAGGTATCACGAATAACCCTGTAACTTAGTTTTTACTTTCTCTGCATTATTGCTGCGTTTATAAATTTGATATAATTCTCACCCAACTCTTTTATCTTTGTAGACTTCAATATGGTATTATTGAAATCAAAATGTATAACAGGATGTCCGTTAATTGTATTGAAATCTATAACTAAATCAAAACAATCAAGATAGCTTGCTAAATTTGAATTATTATTTATATTAATAAATAGCAATATTTCATTATTTAATTTTTTAATATTTCTAATATTTCTTACTTGTAAAGTATCAGAGCCCATACTAGCTTTAACTCTTTTTGCAAGTTCAGCCAACTGCTTTACCCCAGAGGTATCAATTTTTACAGGGCACAATTTCTCTCCCTTTCCAATGTTAAGACAAACCACAGACTGTTTTGTAATCTGATGAAGAAGATGTACAAGCAAGGCTATCAAAACGTGCTCTGCTTCATAATCACTGCAACCTTCCAATCTCTTTATGCTCTCATACATGTCCTTCCTGAATTGATATCCAAAAGAAGATGCCACCGATTCAACCGATGCTTCATTTTTAAAGTAATCAACAGTCAAAACAGTTTTAACAGGAGCTGCACTTTCCTTGCTATTGTAAATATTATCTATAAACTGTGCAAGGCTTGATATTGAAGGGTTTGCAAACAAATCAGTTATTTTAATTCCGTCTTTATACTCTTCTTCCAGCTTTGAATGCATACTGACAAGCAGAAGTGAATTTCCGCCCAAGTCAAAGAAATTATCATTAATACCAACTGTATCAACGCCCAATATTTTCTTCCATAGGGCTTCCAGCTTCTTCTCTGTTGTAGTTTTAGCTGCTATGTACTCTGTACCTGTATTAATTTTTATTCCTTCAGGTTTTGGCAGAGCTTTTCTGTCCGCCTTTCCATTTGAAGAAAGAGGTATTTTGTCAAGCTTAACAAAATATGATGGAAGCATGTACTCTGTTAAATTACTTGCCAGAAATGCTCTTAATTCGTTAACAGCCAGTTCTTCATCTGATACATAATATGCACATAAATACTTACTGCCGTCTTTATGGTCAATTGCTGCTACAACAGCATCCTTTATGGCAGCATGCTTCAGAAGCTCTGCTTCTATCTCGCCCAGCTCTATTCTGTTTCCTCTGATTTTCACTTGGAAATCAAGTCTTCCAAGATACTGTATATTACCATCTGGCATCCACTTTGCCAAATCACCTGATTTGTACATTAATGGATAATTTGTGATTGAACAGAATGGATTAGGCACAAATTTCTCAGCAGTTAGCTGCTCTCTGTTCAGATAGCCCCTTGCCAGTCCATCTCCTGCTATGCACAATTCTCCAGGCACTCCAATAGGACAAAGCCTATTATCCTTGTCAATAATATAAAGGTGAATATTGTCTATTGGTTTTCCAATTGGAATTTCCTCATACTCCTTGTCTATTGAGCAGTCAAAATAGGATACATCTATAGATGCCTCTGTTGGTCCGTACAGATTGTGCAGCTTAGTTCCATTTTCTCTTAACAAAAGCCTGTTAAATCTGATTACCTGCTGTGCCCCTAAAGCCTCTCCACTGGCAAATACCTGCTTTAGCGTCTTTAGCCTTTTTAAATCCACTTTTCCGTCTATATACTCTAAAAACATATTGAGCATTGAAGGTACAAAATGCATGGTCGTTATTTCGTACTCCTCTATTGCTCGCACTATTGCCTCAGGATCCTTTTCTCCACCTGGCTCCATAAAGTGTACAGCAGCTCCGTTCAATGCCCACCAAAACTGTTCCCACACTGAAACATCAAAGGTATAGGTCGTCTTTTGAAGGATTACATCTCCTTCTCCAATAGGATACATTTTTTGCATCCAGTTGAGCCTGTTTATAAGTGAATAATGCTCTATCATAACCCCTTTTGGAGTTCCTGTTGAGCCGGAAGTATAAATTATGTATGCAGGATTATGTGAATTATTGACGCTATCACAGTCTGTCACAGTGCAACCGATGTATAAGCTTTTATCATTTAAATTAACTAACTTTTCCTCCGATATAATGTCCTGTTCAGTAATCCAACTCACAAATTTCTCCTGAGTAATCAACAGCACTGCTCCGCTGTCTTCAAGCATAAACTTTATTCTCTCCAGAGGATAGTCCGGACTTATAGGAAGATATGCGGCTCCTGATTTTAACACTGCCATTAATGCTGTGCTCATTTCCAGTGAGCGCTCCATCAGCACAGCTACTATTTTTTCCGCACACGCCCCTTTTTTTCTTAGAGTATGAGCAAGTATATCAGACCTTTCATCAATTTCACCATAAGTCAGACTGCTGCTGCAAAAGGAGACCGCTCTTTTATTGGGTGTTCTTGCTGCCTGCTGCCTGAAAAGCCTGTCAATTGTTTCTTCCTTTGGATACTCTGCTTTTGTATCATTGAAAACCTTTAATATCCTATTTTTTTCTATATCAGAAACCATATCAATTTCTTCAATTCTCTTTTTAGGATTTAAAGCCATAGCTTCAAGTATTGTAATAAAATGACCTGCCAAACGAATAATAGTTTCTTCTTTAAATAGAGAAGTACTATATTCAAGGTTTAATCTTATATCCTCATTTGCTTCAACTGCTTCAATTGTCAAATCAAATTTAGCTACATTGTTTTCAATATTATACCCGCTAAACTTAAGCCCTTCTATTTCCATGCTTGGAACCCCCATATTCTGCAAAACAAACATGGTATCAAATAGAGGATTTCTGCTCAAATCTTTATTGAGCTTCAGTTTATTTACCAATTCTTCAAAAGGGTACGCCTCATTTTCAAATGCTTCTATTGATTTTTCTTTAACCTCAGCAAGAAACTCCAGTATACACTTTTTACCCTCTGGCTTATTTCTTATAGCAACTGTGTTTACAAACATTCCTATAATATTATCCAAATCAGCATGTTGTCTTCCTGCTGTAGGGCATCCTACAACAATATCCTCCTGGTCTGAATACTTGGAAAGCAAAATATTATAAGCTGCCAGCATTATCATGTATAGAGTTACACCTGTGCTTTTTTCCAATTCTCTGACCTTTTCCACTATATCAGTTGGAATATCCATGGATATTTTCTTTCCATTAAATTTTTGAATATTTGGCCTGATATAGTCAGTTGGCATATTAAGAACAGGTATATTGTCTTTAAAGTTATTCAGCCAATACGCTTCTTGTTTGTTCAGTTCACCTTTTTCAAATTGGCCATCCTGCCATTCACTATAATCCTTATAAGTAATTTTAAGCTCATCTAATTTTTTATCTGTATATAAATCAACGAAGTCCTTAACCAATATCATTGATGAAAAGCCATCTGACACAATATGATGCATATCATACATTAATATATGCTTGTCCTGTGCCAATTTAATTAGTTGTACTCTAATAAGCGGCGCTTTGCTAAGCTCAAAGGGTCTTACAAAATTCCTTAATAATTCTGGAAGCTCCTTCTGTTGTGCTTCAAGTACATTAATATCAAAAGCTGTTTCCTCGTGAATAGCTTGTACAGGTTGACCATCAATCATGTGAAAGGAAGTTCTGAGTGTCTCATGCCTGTCAATTAGCTTCTTGAACGCAGTCTTAAACCTGTTTAATTCAAGCTGGCCATCAATCAAAAGTGCACCGGGCAAATTATAAGCGGTTCCACCATCTTCAATTTTGTTAAGCAAATAAATTCTCTTTTGTGAAGGAGAAAGCTTGTAATATTCTTTTGGAGTTACCTTTTCGATCTGCTTAAATTCCTTTTGTCCCTTGTTAGTAATGTGCTCAGCAATACTCTTGATTGTTATCAGGCTAAAAATATCTCTTAATTTTATAGCTACTCCAAATTCCTTATGAATTTTTGTAACCAATGCAGTTGCTTTTAAGGAATGTCCTCCCAAGTTGAAGAAATCGTCATCAATACCTATCGAATCAATATTGAGAAGCTCTTTCCATAAAACTGCAAGCCTTTTTTCAACATCTGTTCTAGGTGGTGTAAAAGCTATCCCTGTATTTATTTTTATACCTTCTGGATTAGGCAAAGCTTTTCTATCTGCCTTTCCATTTGAAGAAAGAGGTATTTTATCAAGCCTTACAAAATATGAGGGAATCATGTATTCTGCCAAGTTTTTAGCTAAAAACAACCTTAGCTCATTTACAGAAAGCTCTATATCTGAGACGTAATATGCACAAAGGTACTTGCTTCCATCTGTATGGTCGTTTGCCGCTACTACAACATCCTTGATGCATTTATGTTTGAGAAGCTCTGCCTCTATTTCACCCAGTTCTATTCTATTACCTCTGATTTTGACCTGAAAATCAAGTCTTCCAAGGTACTGGATATTTCCATCAGGCATCCACTTTGCCAAATCACCGGATTTATACATCATCTGATATTTTGTATCTGCACAGAATGGGTTTTGAACAAATTTCTCTTTAGCAAGTTCATCTCTGTTAAGGTATCCTCTTGCAATTCCATCTCCTGCTATACAAAGCTCTCCCGGTACACCTATTGGACAGAGCCTGTTGTTTTTGTCTAATATGTAAAGATTAATATTGTCTATTGGTTTTCCAATTGGAATTTCTTCATACTCCATCCTTGTAGAACAATCAAAATAGGATACATCTATAGTTGCCTCCGTTGGTCCGTATAGATTATGAAGCCTTGTTCCGTTTTCTGTTAATAAAAGTCTGTTAAACCTATTTACCTGCTGTGCCCCTAAAGCTTCTCCGCTGGCAAATACCTGCTTTAAGCTCTTAAGACAATTAATATCTGCTTTCCCATCAATGTATTCTAAGAATATATTCAGCATTGAAGGTACAAAATGCATAGTGGTAATTTTGTGCTGCTCTATTGCTCTTACTATTGTTTCAGGATCCTTTTCTCCACCCTGCTCTAGAAAGTGCACTGCTGCCCCGTTCAATGCCCACCAGAACTGCTCCCAAACTGATACGTCAAAGGTGTACGGTGTCTTTTGCAGAATAACATCACCTTCCCCGATTGGGTACAGCTTCTGCATCCAGTTAAGCCTGTTTACAAGGGAATAATGCTCAATCACAACTCCCTTTGGAATTCCTGTTGAGCCAGATGTATATATTACATATGCGGAGTTATGGGCATTGTTGACATTCTTCAAATCAGCACAGCACTCATTGTTATCACTGTTATTGGACATACTGCCTTCGCAGTAACAACCATCGTCATTAAGATTAACTAATTTTTCCTCTGATATGATATTATACTCAGATATATCCTCCAGAAATTTTTCCTGTGTAATTAAAAGCACAGCTCCGCTGTCCTTGAGCATAAACTTTATCCTATCCACAGGATACTCAGGACTTATTGGTAAATATGCTGCTCCTGATTTTAGCACAGCAATGAGAGCCACACTCATTGTAAGTGAGCGCTCAAGCATAACAGCAACTATTTTTTCAGCACTTGCCCCTCTTTTTTTGAGTAGAGCTGCCAGCATATCTGATTTTTGGTCTAGTTCACGATAGGTTAAGCATTTATCACCATAAGACACAGCTAAAATATCAGGAGTTTTTGCTGCCTGCTGCCTAAAAAGATTATTTATTGTTTCTTCCTTTGGATATTCGGCCTTTGTATTATTAAATCCACTTAATATTTGATTTATCTCATCATCAGACATCATGTCAATTTCTTCTATTAACAAATTAGGCTTTGATATTATTCCATATAGTATGTTTAAAAAATGCTGTGACATTCTATTTATGGTGTCAATTTTAAACAGATTTGTGTTGTACTCAATAAAACAGTCAAAACCGCCATCTTCAGCATTGTAAATATCGAGCTTAAAATCCAGCTTTGAAGTATTAGTTTTCAACTCATACCTATCTATTTTTAAACCCTTCATTTGAAGCTTTAATTGATTTTCAAACTGATTATGATAAATAAGCATAGTATCAAAAAATGGATTCCTTGACTTTTCAATTCTGCCACTGAAACTTTCAACCATTAAATTGTAAGGATAATCTTGATTTTCATAAGCAGTGAAAATGGACTTGGTATTTGCTATTGCACAGTCAATAAAGCAACTTTTAGCTTCTACCGAAATCTTTATAGGCAGAAAATTATTAAACATTCCAACCATATTCTCAATATCAGGATGGTTTCTTCCTGACACCAGCGAGCCTATCATAATATCCTTCTGATTAGTATATTTATTAAGCATTACCCCATAGCAAAACATCAAAACAGAGTTTAAAGTTATACCTTCCTTTGAAACTATATCCTGTAAGGCAGATACAGTTTTTTTGTCAACTGCAAAATGTATACTATCTCCATCAAAAGTCCTTTTGTCAGTCCTAATAAAATCACAGGGCATATTTAGCACAGGAATCTCTCCACTGAGAGTCTTTCCCCAATAAGCCTCCTGTTTTTTCGCTTTATCCGATAAAAGGAATTTGTTTTGCCACTGTGCAAAATCCTTGTAATGAAGCTCTATTGGCTCTAAGTCTTCCCCATTATATAATCTTTCAAAATCCCGCAAAATTGACATAACTGATATACCATCAGATATTATATGATGCATATCTATTAATATCATATGCTTTAGCTGTGAGAACTTAACTAGCTGAACACGCATCAAAGGCGTTGCACCTAAATCAAAGGGCCGTACAAAGTTCCTAATTATGTCAGACGAGTCCTCTTCCAAGCCCTCACTTAATACTACGTCTATATCTGTGCTTTCGTTAATTTTCTGAACAGGAATTCCGTCAACCACTTCAAAAGAAGTACGTAAAGCCTCATGCCTTTTTATTATTGACAAAAAACTCTTTGCAGCCACTTCTGGATCAAGCTGTCCCTCAACTTTTAGAGCAATAGGCATGTTGTAGCTTATACCTATTCCCTCAAACTGTTCCTGTACAAAAAGCCCTTTTTGTGAAGCTGTCAAAGGGTAATAATCTTTCTTTTCAGCCTTTGTCACAGCCTGAAACTGTTTTTCCTCAGCTTCATCTATAATATTAGCAATATTCCTTATTGTCTGAGCTTTAAAAAATTCCCTCAAAGGTATATCTTTATTAAACTCCTTGTATATTCTTGATATTATAACAGCAGCTTTTAAGGACTGTCCGCCAATATCTGAAAACTTAGAGTCTATGCTTATTCTCTCTATTCCCAATATTTCAGTCCAAATTGCCTGAAGCTTTTGCTGTATGTCATTTTCGGGGGGTATATATTCCGAAGTACTTGCAACAGCCTTTTCTATTCCGGGAAGCTTTCTTTTATCAACCTTACCATTTGCATTAATAGGCAATTTGTCCACTAGAATAAAATAATCGGGTACCATAAAAGCAGGAAGCTTTTCATATAAACTGGCTTTAATATTGTCATATGAAAATTCACCCTCAAACTCTATGTATGCACAAAGATTTTTTACACCAATTTCATTTTCCACAATTGTTGCAAACACTTTCTTTACACCATCAATTTCTGATATTGTACTTTCAATTTCACTTAGCTCTATTCTAAAGCCTCTTAGCTTTACCTGATTATCTATTCTATCCAAAAACTCTATATTACCATCAGGCAGCCATTTAACAAGGTCACCTGTTCTGTACATACGGGTATCCTCAAATTCAAATTTGAATTGCTTATTTGAACAGAAAGGATTCTGAACAAACTTTTCAGCAGTCAGATCAGCTCTGTTTAGATATCCCTTTGCCAAGCCATCTCCCGAAATACATAGTTCACCTGGTACACCGATAGGCTGAAGCTTATTATATTTATCAACAACAAACAGCATTGTGTTTGTTATAGGCTTGCCGATTGGAATAGAAACAGCATTACTGTCAATCTTGTCTATATTGTAATATGTTGCAAAAACTGTACTCTCAGTGGGCCCGTATACATGCATAAGCTTTCCTGAGCCTAAAAACTCCAATGCCTTCTGGACATGACGAACTGAAACTCTCTCCCCACCAAATAGAATTTTCCTTATATTTTTAAGACTGTCAAGCTTAGTGTCCACTAAAGTATTGAAAAGTACTGTAGTTATAAAAAACAGTGTTACCTTTTTGCCTTCAATCAATTCTGCAAGTGCATTCATGTCCAAAAGCTTGTCCTTGTCTACTAAAACTAGCTTTGCTCCGTTCAGCAGTGCACCATAAATATCAAAGGTTGAACCATCAAAAGCGTAATTAGATAACTGAAGCAATGTATCTTCGGCAGTTATTTCTATATAATTAGTGTTTCTAACAACTCTGGAAATATTATAGTGGGTAGTAATATTTCCCTTTGGCTTGCCAGTAGAGCCTGATGTATACATAATATATGCAGAGCTGTCAGAGTTTATTGCATAGCCTAAATTTTGTCCGTTTTCTTTTTGTGACTGTTTAAGTATATCCTCTAAAATCAAGATATCTGTTTTTGTACCTGCTGCCAAATCTAAAAGCTCCTTATGAGCTATCAGCATATCAGTGCTAGAATCCTCAAGCATATCTAAAACTCTGTCCCTTGGATTTGCTGTATCAATAGGAAGATAACAACAGCCTGCCTTTAAAACTGCAAGTATGGCTATAATCATATCAATAGACCTGTTAATTAATAATGCGATAGTGCCATTCTTCCTCAAGCCCTTTTCACATAGCGTTCTTGCAAGCTTATTTGCTCTGATGTTTAATTCATTATATGTAATATTGTCATTTTCAAACGCAACTGCAATTCTATCAGGATTTTCTAGAACCTGCTGTTCAAACAACTCTGATAATGTCTTTTCTTTTGGGAAATCAGTTTTAGACATATTAAAATCATTCAGTAACTGCGTTTGTTCCTCATTTGAAATAAGCATTATTTCAGACAGCTTAACTTCAGGATTTTTGAGTATTTCTGCAATAATGTTTAAAAAGTGGGAAGACATTCTTTCTATTGTTTTTGTGTTAAACAGTGCAGTTTTATACTCTAGCTCAAACTCTACAGCTCCGTCTTTTTCTTCAGCCAGCAAGGTTATATCAAACTTTGATATGCCTGTTTCATATTGATAATTATTAAATTTGAGTCCCTCAATATCAAATTCTCCAAGCTCCATGTTCTGTACAGAAAACATAGTATCAAATAATGGATTTCCGGATGAATGGGCAGCAATATCAAGCTCTTCAATAAGCTTATCATACGGATAACTCTGGTTTTTAAAGGCATCAAGAGAATTATTTCTGACACTGTCAAGAAATTCTATAAAAGTATTGTCACCCTTTGGATAATTTCTCATTGCCAAGCTGTTTACAAACATCCCTGCTACACTGGTTAATTCAGAACGTGGTCTTCCTATTACAGGTGAGCCGACAACAATATCCTGCTGACCTGTATATTTGTATAATAAAATATTATATGCAGCCAAAAGAATCATATAGCTAGTAGCATTTGTCCTTTGTGAAAGCTTATCAATTTCCTTCTTAACATCAATAGGAAGGTTGAATTTAATTCTTTTTCCTTCATATGATGGCTGTTTAGGCCTTTTGTAATCTGTGGGCAGGTTCAATACAGCTATTTCATCTGAGAACCTATCTAGCCAGTATTGTTTTTGTTTTTGAACATACTCGCTGGTTAAGTATTCCTTTTCCCACACAGCGTAGTCTTTGTAATTAATTTTTACTTCAGGCAGTTTATTTCCCAGGTACAACCCGGTAAATTCTTCTATCAATATACCCATTGTAGTCCCATCAGAAATAATATGGTGCATATCAAACATAAGCAAATGCTTGTTTTCACTGAATTTAACAAGCTCTACCCTCATTAGAGGTGCTTCTGTAAGATTAAAGGGTTTTATAAATTCAGCGGCCAATTTATCAATATTTTCAATATCGTCACTTTTACAAGGCACTGTGAATTTTACAATTTCGTTAACCTTTTGTACCGGGTTTCCTTCAACAATACAAAAGGATGTCCTTAGAGCCTCGTGCCTTCGTATAATAGTTCCAAATGCTACTTCTACTTTAGTTGCATCAAGCTTGCCTTCTACCAACATAAAGTACGGCAAATTATAATTTGTATTTTCTCTTTCCATCTGGCTTAAAAGGTACATTCTTTTTTGAGCAGCAGAAAGAGGATAATACTCTCTCTTTTCAATTGATTTTATGTAACCATACTCACTTTTTTCCGAGTTTTCTATTAGAGCAGCCAATTCTTTAATAGTAGAAGCCACAAAAAAATCAGCCATAATAATCTCTGTATTAAATACTTCGTATATTTTATTTAATAGTAATGCGCCCTTTAAGGAATTGCCTCCAAGCTTAAAGAAATCCTCATTTACACCTACAGCTTGTAGCTTAAGCAATTCCTTCCATATTTCAACCAGCTTTTGTTGAATCTCATTTTCAGGCTTTTCAATTATGCGGTTAATACTATGTTCAAGAAAGTATTGATTAAGCTCACTGACTATATTTGAAAACTGACCGTCTATATAGCTTTCACGAAGCTTGTACCTTTGGATTTTGCCACTGGTAGTTTTGGGTATCTTTTTTACAGGTATAACAAGCACTTCATTAAACCCTACCTGCTTGTTAAGGGCACTCCTTATTTCTAAAGCTTTAGGAATAAAATCCTTTATGCCTTTTTTGAATATAATAAAAGCACATATCTGCTCTGTTTTCTCAGAAGCATCATACACTCCACAAACTGCCACAGTTCCAAGCTCTATTCCATCCAAATTGTAAATAATTCTTTCTATATCATGGGCATAAAAATTCTGTCCGTTAATAAATATAATATCCTTTGCTCTGCCTGTTATAATCAATCGACCGTTTTTAACAAATCCCAAATCGCCTGTATTAAGCCATCCATCTTCTCTTATCAATTCACTTGTTGCAACTTCGTTATTGTAATAGCCCTTTGTAACATTCTTTCCCTTTATCAATACATAGCCTAAATGACCATCTTCCATAATTTCGTTATTGCTATTTAGAATTGCAACAGAACAGTCCTTCACAGGATATCCCAAATCCACAAAGGAAATTCCCTCATCACCTGAAGCATACTCTATCCTTTCACCCAAATTAAGTGATTTTCTGCTTACATTATGAGTTAGTATTTGTTCATTAATCGGCGGAAATGTCACTGCCAAGCTAGCTTCAGCTAAGCCGTATACACAGAATAAAACATTATTCTTCAGCCCAAAGGGGCTCATTTTATCCAAGAAAACTCTGCAGAGGTGTGCATCTATTGGCTCAGCACCGTTAAAAATTAATTTTACGCCTGATAGATTCCAATTTTTATGCTCTTTTGCTTCTATATGATCCAAAAGATATTTGTACCCGAAGTTTGGAGATGACAGAATTGTTGCATTATATTCATCTACCTTATCCATCCATAAGGAGGGTCTTCTTATAAACAATGCAGTTGGCATTATGTACTGATCCATGCAGCCATATATAGGTGCAAGGTGGAAGCCTATTAAGCCCATGTCATGGGTCAGAGGCATCCAGCTAAATGTAGAATCCTCTTGTGTACAATTAGTTCCTTCTACAATAGCACGAATATTAGTGAGCAAATTTTCATGGGAAAGTATAACACCTTTCGGTGTGCCGGTTGAACCAGAAGAAAACTGCAAAAAAGCAGTGTTTTCAAGATTAGCATCGGATATAATACCCCACTCCTCACCACCCTCTTGATTATCAAGCAGTATTATACCCTTTTCAATATCTTCTATATCCTTTTCAAATTCACTTGTGCTCTGAATATGACCTTTAAATCTGTTATAAGCATTAGCTGTTGATATCATGTGTGGTGAAAGTAATGACTGCCATACCTTGACTACCTTTAGCCTATGTTCGTCATTACCTCCCTGTGTCAATGGTACAGGAATAATGCCTCCGATTATACAAGCCCAGAATATGCAAATGAAATCCTCATTGTCATCCAATTGCAATATCAGTTGGTCTCCCACTTTCAATCCATTTTTCTGAAGCATAGCGAGAAACTTCTGTGCTTTTTCGTAAAGATTTTTGTAGGATAGATGACTTATATCTTGTTCTCCATTTATAAAGGTTATTCCCTTTTGTGTAAGTGATGCTCTCTTTAGAATATCTGCAAGACTTCTCATATATTTCCTCCAACAAACAGCTAATTAGGGCTTGCTGAACGTCAGTAAACATGCATAAATACAACCTCGTTGTAACAATATTTATGTTTTACGTGTATATGAATTGAATATATACACAAATATCTTTGCATCTTTATGGAATATCAGAAGTATAATTATATTCCTTATCGTCAAGTAAGCCCAAATTAAGTATTTTTACAAAAAATTTTTAAAGAAATGCTTTAACGTCTGCCTTATTTATTCACACATTTATCATTAACGTACCGACATGTGTTCGCTTCTGTTATATGTTTTGTTTATTTTGGACTTTTGCTTCCAAAGGTAATAGCAGCCGCTTACTACCATAACTATACTTAAAAGGAATATCGGAATCATATAAATATCTCCAACATTACTTATAACACTTTCTATACCAAGCCTTCTGGAAATAAGCACTCCTGAGGTCTCAACAACATCAATTACAAAAACGGCAAGTAATGAGTTTGTTTGAATATAAACAAAAGTGTATAATAAAGCAGCTACAAAACAGAAGGTCATTAGCGGAATATCCATGAATATTACACCGTATAAAACCGCTGATATCAATACAGAAGGTATTAAAGGAATTGTTTCTTTTAGTTCATTGAATATTAAACCTCTGAATAAGAACTCTTCGAGAAGTGGTCCTATGATTACTGCCGTTAAAATTCCGATAATTAAAGAGCTGCTTTCATAGTTAAAGGATAGTAATTCATCAAATTGAGGAAACGCTTTGTCTATAAAAGATATATTTATTAAAGATGTATTAAAAATCAATCCGCCTAACCCAATAAAAATAACTATTAAAGTATCCTTATAGCTTATTTTTTTGAATCTGCAGTACTCAAAGATACTTTTCTTTTTAATTGGCTTAGTTATTATGATATAAATTAAAAGAGTAATTGCATATGTAGCTATTAAAGGCAAATGTGGATTTTTTCCGATTACGTCTTTAAATGAAGCAATCTCCCAAAGAGGAGAATGATAAAAGGTAAACTCCATTGTTTTCATTACAACAAGATGTATCAGTATGTAAAGGATTACTAAGCCAAATGTTTTTAAATACTTCATAACCATATACCTCCAAAAATAATCTGATATTTTTATATTATGTATTAATTTTATGCAGTTGTTTTTATGTACTGGGATTAAAAAGTGTTTTATTATGTTCCGAGTTATGCAGTGTTTTTTTAAGCAATCTCGGCAAATAGAAAAGCCTATTTAGGAGCCTTACAAATTCACCAAATATGATGCAACTTGAGTACCAAAATACTAGATAGATGACTAAACTGTTTTTAGACGATAATAATCAAAGCTTATTTTACTATATGGTTTTAAAATTAATTAGCTAACGATTTAGAATTTTGCATTAAATTTTTATTTTGTTCTTTGCTATATAATAAAAATAAAGCAATGCCTATAATAGCAGTACTTAAAATAAGTCCTGGTATTCTAAAGCCTTCAAAGAAGTCTCCTGAAATATTTAAAATGAAATAAACACATATGTTATTTGTAGCCTGAGCAATATATGGAGCCCATAGGGTTTTAGTTTTGAAATATACCAAAATAACTACTATGTTCCCTAATATTCCGAATATTGTTAGTGGTGGGTTGAAGTTAAAGAATAAAGCACCATATATTATTGCATCTAATAGAATTGCAAGTATTAACGGCATTGCTTTTGACAATTCATTAAAAATAAGACCTCTAAACAGCATTTCCTTAAAAAAGGTGCCTATTATAACAAAGCCAGCAAAAACCAGTAAATTGCTGTTATAAATATAATCTATTAACTCGTTGAAATTAGAAATTTGTTTTATGAAAGTAAGACCTAAAAAATTAACCAGGAAAATTCCCATTCCAATACCTGTTAAAGCACTTAAAGCTGTATTACGGATATTTATGTGTTTAACCTGTGTAACCTTTAAAATACTCTGCTTTTTTACCAAATAAATTAATACTGCAAAGATAGGAATTGCACATATGTCATTTAAAACAACAAGCCCAAGTTGATTTCCGCTAATCCAATCACCAATTATAGCATCATTTTTCAACACATTGTACCATAAATAAACTACAGATTTGAAAATCGCAAAGTAAGCAAGTATGTAAAGTAAATTCAAACCCAACATCTTACATATTTTTTTCATATCTCCTCCACAAATATTTTATTTTTACACAGAAACAACATATTTACCATATAGTATAAACAAGTTAATTATACATACAACCTCTATAAATGTCAATCAGTGTAATATTATTTATGGCATTTATTTATATAATTTGAATTATTTTACTTTTAATCTTAAATGATTTTTTGCGTGTAAACCACTATTTTCAAGGCATCTAGGATTTTATGCTTATGCTTACGAGAAAACCACCCCTAAATTTAGTGGTATTTATAAATCGATAATTGTTGTTTTTTTACAATTTTGTTGAAATTAATCTAAATATTAGAATTTGAAATAGTCAAGCGAAAAAACAATAAATTTTTGAGGTTCTTGTAGCATAAACTAAGTATATTAAAAGTCAATTACTTTTTCCTCAGAATCAATATTTATCTTTGCGAAGCCTTTAGTCAAAAGAGATATAATTCACATTTGATTGAGGTTATTAACTTACTGATAGATTATCGTCAAATTACATTTTTATACTCTCAACTTTTTATTGAAAATTCAAACAGTTTTTTGTACTGCTCTATATCTTTGAGGGGTTCAAGCTCCTTATCATTCTTCATATATTCTGCAAGCTCTTTACTCAAACCTACAGCATTAATTAAATCACGAATTGCCAGTTCGAATTTTTCCTTATGCACATAAAAACAAGCTCTATTATAAAATAAAAACGAAGAGCCTGGACAGCTTTTTATGCCCTTTGATATTATTTCTATTGCCTTCTCATAATCATTCTGTTCAACATAAATAATAGATAAGTTTAAATAGGTATACGGATATTTAGCATTCTGATCAATGGATTTAACATAATACTCTATTGCTTTGTTTGAGTATCCCAGTTTATTCATAATGACACCAGCATTAAACAAAGCCCTGTAATTATCTGGATCAAGTTGCAAGCCTCTTCTTATCGAAGCCAACGCTTTATCATATTTGCCTAAATCTTCATAAACAGCAGCAAGATTATTATATGCCCAAAAGTGGTTTGGTTCTATTTCTGTTGCCTTTTCGTAATACTCAGCTGCTGCTTCCTTTTTACCACTCTCGTCCAATACATTTGCCAGAAAAAAATATGCCTCAACATACTCTGGTTCTATTTCAATAGCACGTTTATACGAAAAAATAGCATTATGGTAATCCTTTTTATCATCATAAATAATTGCCATACCATAGTATGCTCTAGCCTCTAACGGATTTATTTCCATAACCTTTTGATATAGCATTAATGCTTCGTCTTTTCTTCCTAATATATCAAGATTTAAAGCTATATCCAGTAAAATCCCAATAAAATCAACATTCAAACCTTTTTTTAAATATATATCTAATGCTTTATTATATATTTTAATCGAAAACTTAGGAATTATATCTACTAATAAACTAGCAACAACATATAAAAATTTGAAATATTTTAAATAAGAAATAGTCATTATATTATGCATAAATATTAATACAACTTCTCCAATACATTTAATGTCAAACAGCCTGCTTTTTTATTACAAAATGACTTTAGTATACGTAACTATTGTTTATTATAAATTACTCAATTTTCCATTGATAAGTTGAACACCTGCAATTTTATACTGAGAAGGTTGAATAAATTATTAAAAACATCAATATTATCGTATCTATTATACTTAACCAGTATAAGTCATTAATTCCTCCAGTGCATCCAATAGTTGCTTTCTTGCCCATTTATCGCAATTTTCCCATGGATACCTTCTGTAGGAACATTCTATAACCATTATAAGGAACAAGTATATGCTATAAATTATTGAGCGGACTTTCTCATCCTCTTCCAGGTATGTCCTACCTATAAAGCTATTCATGAAAGCAGTGTCATGTAAAAGAAATCCACATACTGGCTCTAATAAAATATCTCCGTAAATAGCCCGCTCAAAGTCAAGAATCCCTGTAATTTCAGGATTATGCGGATTAACAAAAATATTTCCTTTCCACAAGTCCTTATGCACTAATGAAGCTTCCTCAACTTTATCCAGAATATCACTATACTTTTTAATTAAATTATAAATGGTATTATAATCGTAAGGTAATTTCACCCTAATATCTTTAGCATCATCTAATAATTCCTTTATCATAAATAAAAAGGTCTCACTCCACGTACTAAATTGCTTTTCCTTCTTTGATATATCACCAAAAAAATCCGATTTAATACCAGTAATTTGTTTAACATATTTACCAAGCTCTGAAGATATAGAATTTCGTTGCACCTCATTTAGCTCATCATAAATGTTGTCAAGAGGCATTCCTTCAATAAATTCCATGAAAAAATATTCATTTTCGATAATATCTCTAGCACCATCATAATATAAGACCTTTGCAACAGGCACATTTACTGTGGAACTTAATTTTTTCAAAACTTCTATTTCATTTTCCATAATATCTTTTTCATATCTCATTACTCTTACATGCTTTGGAGGTGATACTTTTAAAACTATTTTCTGACTTCCCTGTATAGTCAAACAATAGGCTGTATTAAAAAAACCTTGTTTTATTTCTTTTATTATATTTATCGCTGTATTTTCTCCGAATGCCTTTTTGACTATACTAACTATATTTTCATTCGAAATATTTGTTTTTGTTATACTGCTCATGCGTATTTGCTCCTAATCAAGAAAGTTAATTTATTTACAATATTAACAGATGCCTAGTTTTATAATACTACAACTCATAAGCTTATAATACCAATCCATAATAAATAGCAGAAATATTTTGTATAAAAACATACTTTTTTAGTAAAAACCTGTAACTAAATTATGTTTAATCAAAAACAGAAAAATTCAATTTCTCTTCACAGCAATAAAAATCGTACAAAATAATAGACCCATGGAGGTACGAATTTCTACCATCGTGAGTCTAATTAAGTTGCGAAGATAAAAACAATTATCAGAATATCTTAAACCCTAATAATAATTGCTATTGTACAATAAATACATATATGTGTCAAATGGGAAAAGCACATTAATCCATTATTTCACTATTCTCAAAAATACCTCTACTCAAATAAGCAAGCAAAGCACTTGAAAGCAAATTAGTCAGCAGTATACATGCCGATGTAACTAACATATTCGGCATATCATTTAATACAAATGAAACTACAACTATTACTACAACAGTTGGAATAAAGGTAGCTACAGCAAAACACATCCTCATAAATGTTACCGCTACAACATTAGCACCAGATCCGATCATTCTATACGTTAATACTTCTGCAAATATAAACAAAACAACAAAACTTGCAAATATCAACAAATAACCAATTAAATTTACAGGACTTATTTTATAAATCAAACCCGCTATAGTTATTGAAATCCCTCCACTTAATAGGGTCTTAATTAGTCCTGGCAAAATTGATACAATCAGCTTGCTAAAGGAAGTTGCCGGAATTAAAAACACATAGGGCTTTTTGAACTCTCTATGCCAGGAGTCATTTAGAGACATTGTTAATGAACTAAATCCAATCATCATCAATACAAAATAGAAATCAAGTCCGAATATTAATCCAAAAGCCAAATAAATAAGTCCCATATATACTTCCCTGTATCTGGCTCCAAGACTTAATTTATTGCTTTCAAGCTTTTGTCTAGAATAGATAGCAGCTGCTCCTTGGTTAAACTCCACATTTGCAGCTCTTTTCTTTAATTTAGCTACAGATCTGACATCGATATTTCCATTTGCCTTCTTGTCATCTAACAGCTTTTGTAAATTTATTGAGTCCTCCAAAGTCTTTTCATAAAAATCTGTTTTGATGTTGTATAAAGCTATGCACAATACAACATTAGTAAAAACTAGCAATACAACAGCAGGGATAAAGCCAAATAGCATATATTCATCCAGCAAGGAACTTATTGCCCATTTTGTCCAACCAAATAACGGAACTAAATTATATAAATAATGTGTGAATAATTTCTGAGAGGTTTGTTTAAAATCAAAGCCAGTATTAATTAGTAAAACAACAAACACAAGCACTAATACGCCAATTAAGGTCAAGAATATTGCCCTTGCCTTCTTTTTTAAACCCGGTTTCTCTATATCCACAATATAGAAATAGTAGTATGACAAATATATGCAGCCAAACAAAAGACTAACCACAAACAGAATTACTATAAATTTGGGAGCTGTAAGAGCAGGTCCTAATATATATGGAAAATAAAAGCAAATAAAAAGTGAGGTTAAAACAGAAACTGGTGCTGTAGAAACCAACAAATATGCCAGTACAGTCCTCTTCTCAAAGGGTCCGGAAAACATAAAATTAGCATCTGCCATTGTTAGAATACCAGTATCCCTTGAAAGAAAAGTGTTGTACAAAATAACTCCTATTAGCAGAATTATGCCTGCCATAATAGTTTCAGAAAATACGCTGTCCATAGCCTGCCTCTTTGTTGTAAAAGAAACAACAAAGGAAGTCCCTATTCCGAATACTGCAATTATTGTAATAATAATAGAAAGCGCACTGGAAAAAGCACGTTTAATCTTATTAATATATTGTCTTTTTAGTAAATACATTATTGCCTGCATTAAGCTTCAGCCCCCTCAGTAAGTTCAAAGAACATTTTTTTCAAGTCTCTGCCCCCAAGTTGATCTTTTGTGACTTCGCTGATAATTTTCCCCTTATTCATGATGTAGGCTCTATCCCACACATCGTTAATTGTGTCAATAATATGAGTGCTTACAAAAACGCTTTTTCCATTAGCTTTAAGCTCTTCAAAAATACTCAGAACTTCATTAATGGCCTTTGGATCCAGTCCAACCAGCGGCTCATCAAAAAGTATAGCATTTGGATCTGTTAATAACGCTAACGCAATGCTCAACTTCTGAGTCATTCCTTTTGATAACTCACGTACATATTTATCCTTTTTATCATAAATCTCAAGTCTTTCAAAAATGACTTTAATTTTGTCTTTCCAATCACTATTTAGCTTGTACGCTTTGGCTATAAACTCCGCATGTTCCCAAGGAGTCAACAACTCATATAAAGCCGGTGTTTCGGGTATGTAACCAAATATTTTTTTTGCATCTATTGTTTTATTAGGAAATTCACATATGGTTATCTCTCCTTCAAATTTCAACAAGCCAGCTATACTTTTAATTGTAGTTGATTTACCAGCACCATTAGGTCCTAATAATATTGTGACTTCACCCGGTTTTGCTGTAAGTGATATATTATCTACTGCCTTAATCTTTTTATATTCCTTTGTTAAGTTTTTCACTAATATCATTTTTTGTTCCTCCAATTACATTTTACTGTTAATAGTAATTGACTACATTCCATTTTAAGTCATCCTAAAACACAGTTTGTTTTTCTTAATTTTCAGGGCCTCTGCCCTTAATAATAAACAGCCTATTATCTAAACTTGTATAAAATTTACACCTAAAATATTTTATCATATATGACTTAAATTGTATATCAAGTCTATCCTCATAGCCGTTTTATTTCCAAAAGCCCATTACTAGTTCTCCCACACCGATAGACTTTTTTATAAGAAAGTTGAGGCAGAAATAAGAGTTTAATCATTAACCTGTACCGTAAAAAACATCTCGGTATTCTAATTATTTAACACACGAAAAATATCCTGATTTGTGCAGCCAGCCTTTCTCAAAGGTGCTACAATATCCTTGGCAAAGTCAGGAACATAGGTTTTTAAAGCTTTAAATACGCCAATCATTTTATAATCATTAAGCACAGCAGGCAAAAAAATAGTCTCTCCTGCCTTGAAATCAACTGTCATATTCTCTGTTTCAATAAATCCTTGACCTTCAATACATATGAACACGTAGAACTTGCTGCCATCACAATATTCAGAAACACTTCC
The DNA here is from genome assembly GCA_023416275.1 of Bacillota bacterium. GTDB lineage: Bacteria > Bacillota > Clostridia > Acetivibrionales > DSM-1351 > Ruminiclostridium. The sequence goes on from JAEZIB010000114.1 coordinate 86,097, forward strand.
ATCTACAGCATATCGTTCACAAGCAAAAAACTTATTTGCTAAAAAAACTGTCTTATTACAGGTTTCATTTATTTTAATATCTATTCCTTCGCATTTGACATTTCTGTAATTTGTATCAAATTTAATTACATCCATAGCCTTTTCCAACTGTAAAGGGCGGCTGGCACCGTTTTTGTCAACTCTGTTATAGTCGTAAACTCTATATGTTGTATCGGAACTCTGTTGTATCTCTGCAATTACTATCCCTGCCCCTATTGCATGAACCAATCCGGCGGGTATATTAATAACATCACCAGGTTTCACCTCTATATCTTGAAGACAATCTTCTATCCTATTTTCTCGAATTGCATTGTCAAACTCTTTTTTTGTTACGCCTGGCTTAAGACCCGCCACCAGCTTTGCCTCTGGCCTTACATCCATTATGTACCACATTTCATTTTTTCCGAAGCCCCCCTCATACACTGCCGCATAGTTATCTTCACAATGTACTTGTACAGAAAGCTTGTCATTTGCATCTATAAGCTTAATTAAAAGCGGGATTTCCTCACAATTGACAGGGAAATTTTTACCCAAAATATTTACAGAATCATTTTTTATTATCTCTGGAAGGGTTTTACCTGCATGTTCACCATTTGCTATTACACTCACACCATTTTTATGACAAGAAAGCTCCCAGCTTTCTGCCACAGTACCATCAGGAAGCTCTCTGTTTAATTTTTCGAAGTAACGTCCTCCCCAGATATAGTCCTTATAAACTGGTTTTAACTTAATTGGATAATACATGTTGTTCTCCCATGTAATAAATGCCAAAAGAATAACATTACATTCTCTTAGACTTATTATACAGCATATTATTTCCTAAGATTATTATATGCCAATTCTAAATTAATGACAACACGTATTAAATGTATCAATTTCCAGTTTTATTGCTATTTGTTTTTGATGCTTTTTATTACAAATCCATATTTATTACATTTTTTAAGCACATTATCAATATTCTGTAATTATTTTATCTCAATATTTTTCTACATTAATTCTTATTATTTTTTGTATTATTTATAGTTATTTTTACCATTATTTAATATTATTTGTAATATTACTTTTCATCACCACACATTGTAAAAAACTCATTTATATGTTCTTATTTTTGAATTTACTAATCTGTAGAGCCAAATTGGTAATTGAAAATGTAAAGAAGGCAAGTACAAATGCACCTAACAAACCTGTTTGAGCTATAATCTCATTACTTGGATATTTAATTGCACTACATATTAGTCTTCCCAAACATATAAATTCTAGCAACAGACCGCCAATCATAATACTCAATAGTTTTTTATTTCTACCTATAAGAGCATCAAAATCAGTATATAGTTCCGGCCTCTCATCTTCATACTCCTTTCTTAGCATATACCACCCCATACCTATCTGATTTAGCTTCCAACCAGCATCACTAATTAGTGTCATATACTCAGGTGTCAGCTTATTCTGATAATCAACGCAATATCTCGCTTTAGTTGGAGTACAATTTTCAAAATAAAAAAGCACACCTTTACATCTTGTTCGAACCAACCTCAAGCCTGCAATCTCCATGCTTTCAAGCCAATTTTCTATTTCTTCATAATTCCATGCCCACCACCACTTAAATACTCTAACCATTAATTATCCCTCCAATATACTATGACCATTTTTAAATAGCTCATCAATTCTCTTTAATTCTTGTTCTAAAAGCCAAACTCCATCATCGGTAAGCTTGTATAATTTTCGTCTATCCTCTTCACCTGCCGACACAATGAGCTTATCCTTTTCAAACTTTGTGAGAGTACCATATATTGTCCCTGCCCCTAAAGTAATCCTGCTTTGTGTAATTTCCTTTACATATAGAATAATCCCATAACCGTGTCTCGGATTCATTAGTGATAGCAAAATATAATATGCCGACTCACTCATTGGCATATATGACTTTTTTAGTTGTTCTTTCATACTAACCTCCACGCCTCATTTGTATGCAAATTTTAGGTAATGACCCCGTGGAGGTACGCTAGTAACTTTAAGAGTTATATCTCAAATCTTTCATACTAACCTCCACAGCCCACCCATTTGTAATACAATTCTAGTTGTATCCATTAAGTCCACATTATTGTATGGATACATTTTCTATATATCATCATACGCTATATCCTATTATGATATATCACAAACTAGTATATCACATATCGATATATCACTTCAAGATATATTTGCATTTTCTGTTGTATTAGCACAGCTACCCTAATCAAAAATTGAGTTATTAAATTTATAGCCTAATCAAAAACAAAATATAAACCGATATAGTAATTATAAAAATTCTGAAGAATGCAAAGGAGCACTTATCATGGAAGTATATGAATTAATGCAATACCTACAGCAGACTCAAGACTATATCGAATTTTCCTTCTACAAAAATTCATCCGAAATTATGGAAGCCATTATGAAAAATGGAATAGACAAAGTATTAAACATAGTATCAATTACCGAAAACCAAAAGGGCATTTTTGAATGTTCAAGCACATGGGAGGTAGATGCAGACACTTGTCTTAGCAAATTTATTACGATAAATATATCAGGTGAAATGATATTTATCACAGAAGTTCTAGGCAAAAGCAATAATTCTTCAAACTCTTCAAACGCTAAAAGTCATATAGAAAACATTTTTTCATCCACCACGTCGGATGTTGATGTGCAAAAAGAGTATGGAGAAATACTAAGTCTACTAAAAAGCAAGCCTCTTAATACTATTGAAAAAAATATCCTGACAAAGGTTGTTGCTGCTTTTTTTAAATAACTTATTAAAGGCTTGTCCAAAAAAAATTGCAAATACTCACGACATGATTTAGTCTTTACACAATGATTAACAACTCAAACTTCGCAGTTGAATATACTGCTTAAAGCCTAGTAATATCAGGCGTAGTAACAATATCAAATGAAAAGTTAAATAATTCTACAAGTTAATTTACTGAACAGCAAGCCATTGGTAAACTTAAGCATAGCTAGACTTTTCATTCGAAAGTTGGGTTAAAAACAACTACATGAATTAGTGTGTGAAAAAAGCTTGCTGAATAAATACAATTTTATTATTATATAAAAAATTAAAATAGTATTCATCTATGTTTTCTGTTGTATAATTACAACTGTTCAGCAAGCTCCAAGTTTTCTTGTTGGAAAAGCGCACAATGTCGATTTTAGCACCCTATGAACCATGGATGTGAATGTAGAAAGGCATCAAAGCTACTTCGAATGAATAATGATAGTTGCTTGAAATTACTAATTTTTAAAATTGTTTTTGTGAATACTTTTTTGGGGAAACCCCAAACATTTTTGAAAAAGCTCTTGCAAAGCTGGAATAATCGTTAAAACCACACTCGCTTGCTGCATCTGCAGGTGATAACCCTTTATTGATATAAGCAGCACATCTTTGTATCCTCTTATTATTAATATAGTTGTGTATTGTGCAGCCCGTATTTGCCTTAAATTTGTGCATCATATAGTACTTATTTATATAGAACATTTTTGACAACGTATCAATACTTAAATCAGAGCCCAAATTAGTATTTATGTATTTAATAATATTCTGGATTTGTTCATCAAATTTCACTTCAACATCCTCTACATGTTCACCTGGCTTCATCTGTAGTCTGATAATATATATCATGAATTCCAGAAATAATGCATTACATAAAATCCTGGTTCCAAATTGCACACCATTTTCTTCTGACTCTAATTTTGAAAGTATGGACTTAATTGAATTTACGGAGTTTTTATAAAGTCTGAGCAAATGTCTGTTTTCCCTGGCTAGTCTGAAACAGGTCAAAAGATTATCATTCTCATCTCCATGCTCTCTCAAAAAAGCATCATTAATCCAAATTACTATTCTTTCATATTCTTCGTCAGATTCAACTATAGGTTTATGTACTTGATTTCTGGGAACAAAAAGTATATCCCAGGGCATTAACTTGTATGATTTCCCTTCAATATTGTAAATTACATTTCCAGATATAAATATTATTATTTTGTTAAATTCATGGTAATGATACTCAAATTGAATATCACTCCTGTCTTTTAAGTGAAAAAGTTTATAGTCATTATTCAATTGTCCTCTTTTAACACCTTGTTCAGTAAACATTTTTCACCTCTTTAAAATGAGCCTCTCTGTTTTTAAACTCGCCAACACATATATTATATTATATGTAAACCAATTAATTTTTGACCTAAGCTTTTCGAATCGCCTTCTAAATAGTACGTCTGCAGCAATAGAGCACATGAAATATTATTAAGACATCTTTTACGCATTTTTAAGCATATTATGCAAAGAACTTGACCAACTCTCAGAATATACTATACTGTAAGGCAAATAAATATGCGGGCGGCGATGCTTATGAAAATAATCACCAAAGCAAATGCTCAGTTTTTCTTATTGCTAAACGCCTTATTTTGGGGTTCCTCGTACATATGGTCAAAAATGTTATTGAAACTACTGCCACCTTTTTTCATCCTATTTATATGTTCAATATTAGGATTATTAATAACCATTGCTCTTTTTAAAAAGCATCTGACAGCATTTAATAGAAGAAATATTGCAATTTGTATATTGATAAGTCTTGTTTCTGTAGCCAGCAATACCTTCTGTATGCTTGCACTAACAAGAACCTCAAGTGCAAACACTGCATTTATAGTACAGCTTTCTATTATAATTACACCAATAATAATGTCCATACTTGACAGAAAAGCTCCTACCCCAAAAATCATAATTTCCGCATTACTGGCTATGGGAGGTATATATTTGATTACATGCTATGGGAAAGGGTTACAGGTTAATTTAGGAGATATATTTGCTCTTTGCAACGCTGTGTGTTTTTCACTTTACATAGCATTGCAGAATAAGTTTTTACATGAAGTTAGTCCAATACAGTTTACATTTTTTCAACACGCTACTAATTTCGCAGCCTTTTTATCATTGGCACTTATATTTGAAGCAAGCACTGTTTCCTTTAGGAATACTTTAAGTCCTTTGTTTTTTGTGTTAATTGGGCTAAATGCCATAGTGATAATATTTACATCCTTGTTCCAAAGCTCTGCAATAAAGTATGTACGTCCCGAAAACGCCACCATTCTTTATTCTTTTGAGCCTGTGACAACTGCATTGCTTGGAGCCATTATTTTAGGCGAGAAATTTACTGGAACCCATGCAATAGTAGGCTGCTTTATTATCCTATTCGCTGTTATAATATCGTCCTTTAAGCCACCACATATATTCAAAAAACGCATGGCAAAACTACTATTGCAGATTAATACAAAAGTATAGGCGGCTGAAGAATTTCCAATATTGTGGCTTGCATTTATAATTAACCTTTTCACATTCGTACACATATACTGTATTTATAAATTAATTTATCAGCTAAATTAACATATGTTACTATTCAATCATTCGCAATAATTGCAAGTGTTGGATACTTATTAATAGAATGTTGGGTTAAAAGTAATTACATGAATTATTGAATGGTAAATCACTTGAATATAGGAGGAGTAGACATTGAATAAAAATTGTGACAGCTATAAAGAAAATGGTTTCTTTTCTCTGAATCCATGTGAACTCACGTTACTTTCAGTGGCTACTTCCTTTATTCTTGCTGAAAACTTAAGCGAAGAGCAACGAGCTTTATTGGGAAACTTTTTAGTGTCGGTAGGTGTAAATCTCATTAACTTAACTCCGGGCGCGTGGTCAATTTAAATTGTATATTTTATTTAACGACAGCAGCTATTTTCTATAAGTTTATATTGTATCGACAGAAACATAGTTACAAACATCTTTTCTCTAGTTTTAATGTAAAAAAATAAACACGCATGTTCGCAATACCAAAATTTATACCGGATATTGCGTTACATGCGTGTTTATAGTCATTTATTATCTGTGTCTTTCACTTTTCCCCTTAAACTTAGGAAAATTATTACCGTCCCAGTTTTCTAAATATTTATTGAATTCCTGAATAGCCTTATCGCCTTCTTCTTTTGTCATATTGCCCTTTTTTACATTCTGCTCGATATGAGACTTGAATTTTTGATTAAGACGCTCTTTTTTCTGTGGCAATGTAAGACTGTTGAACTCCTTTATTTTAACTATTCGTTCATCAATTTTTTTAGTTAGTTCATCAGCCTTTTCCTTTGTTATCTTACCTTCTTTATATTCCTTCTCAATATCATTTTTTCTTTCCTCAAGTCTTTTTATCGGATCCTTTTCACACTTATCATGCTTTTGCTTATTCTTAAAAAAGCCTGCATCCTGTTCAGCTGCACCTGTCTGTTCCACATTATTGATAGTTTTAGCTGCAAATGTACTTGAAGATATTATTGAGAATATAAAAGCGATAGCAATTAGAATCTGAAGTTTTTTCAAAACTATCACCTCCCTTCAACAATATCTTTCTCATCTATCGTATAAATATTGTGTTAAAAAAAATTTTTTATATAACAATGTTTATCATTATTTCCAAAAATTTAAATTTTTATATATAACTTTGAAGCCTAACACAAAAAGTTGCATGCTAGGCTTCAGGTAAATATTTTTATGGCTGATTATTTTGTTGACTTACCAATTCTATTTTTCAAGAGGGTAATAACTGCTGGCAGTAGTGAAATTAATATTATAACTATCGCTACGATAAAGAAATTATTTTGAACCCACGGGATTCCACCGAAGAAAAATCCTCCAAAAGAAAAAATAGCAACCCAGCCTATTCCGCCAAAAACATTATAACTAAAAAATTTCTTATAGCTCATAGAACCCATTCCCGCGACAAATGGCGCAAAGGTTCTAATTATAGGAACAAATCTTGCAATTATAATTGTTTTCCCACCATACTTTTCATAGAATTCATGGGTTCTATCAAGATACTCTTTTTTGAAAATTTTTGAGTTCTCATTTTTAAATAATTTAGCACCAAAGAACTTTCCTATTTCATAATTGCACGAATCACCTAGTATTGCAGCTAGCATCAGCACAGCAATTATAGCTGGAAAATTTAAGTCTCCTGCTTTAGCTAAAGCTCCAAGCAAAAATATTAATGAATCACCAGGAAGAAAAGGCGTGACAACCAAGCCAGTTTCACAGAATATTACTAGAAATAAAATCAGATATGTCCATATTCCGAAATCATTAATAATCTGAGGCAAATGCTCATCCATGTGTAATACTAAATCAATAAACTTTACTACATATTGCATTATTGTATCCATTACCAAGCCCCTTTACTCTTTTGTCTTAATTATTCTATAACTAATAGATATATTATCATATCTATATACTACAATTTAAACTAAAAGTCTCAATTCGTACACCCTTTATTAAAAAGTTAACGATTTTTTAACATACCTTATCTTAAAAGCCCTATATAATCAGATTCTAAAAATGTAAATTTACTAAGTAAATTAAGGTTGAAAGCCTTCGTCCTATATCATCTGATATTTATCTGTTATTAATTGACTTTTTTATTTCCCACTGTAATAAAATCCTCATTGATAATATATTCGTTAAAAAAATAAAAATACTCTGTTAACAAAATAATCTAAACTATTATTAGAATTATTTCAAAAGGAGCCATCAAAAAAGCGACATCCCATAATTCCATAGAATATCGCTTTAAGGCTTTGAACCATAAATATAAATTTTTAGAAGCTCTGAGCTAGCTATATACTGAAGCTAAATATCAAATCAAATCTGATTTCCTGAGCAAATTCCTTACAATAACTGCTGTCTCTGCTCTTGTCATATTGCCATCAGGAGCTATCATGTGACCGTTTCTTCCAGATACTATACCTGATTTAACACATGCAGCAATACTTTCTTTTGACCAGTAAGAAGCCTGTTCTGTATCGCCAAATGCTTTAAGAATATCTTCCACTTCTCCAATTGTAAACTGAACTTTCAGCCCTGTTATTTTCATTGCTTTAGCAATAATGGTCATCGCTTGTTCTCGAGTAATTCTATCATTTGGCCTAAATTCTTTATTATTGTAGCCTAATATCAAGCCATATTCACTAGCAATTGCTACCGAATTATAGTACCATGCAGATTTATCTACATCGTCAAAGCTTGACTTAAATGTTCCTATTCTCATTAATCCCAAACCATTTACTACTATTTCAGCAAATTCAGCTCTTGTTATATATTTGTCTGGCTGAAAAATCGCATTTCCAACTCCGCTTATAACAAGTCTTGAACCCATATCGTTAACAGCAGCTTTTGACCAGTGCCCTTCAAC
>JAEZIB010000144.1 GCA_023416275.1 Bacillota bacterium
TTCAGATATGAGGGTTTCCATCTGAAGCTTATTATTTTGCTTATACTAATTTCATTTTTTCAATACTCAACTTTCTCAGTTGAAAATTGCAGGTGTGTGTGACTTATCAAATGAAAAGCTAAATTAATTCATAAAATAAATTGGGTTACTTAGCAACAAGCCATTGGCAAACTTAAACATGGATAGACTTTTCATTCGAAAGTTGAGTAATTAATAAGTACTCACTTAATCAGCTAACAGACTATTTTACTCATCTTCGTAAAAATTATCGTTGCAACTATTATTGCTAATTTTTTCTATATAGCAATTATCTTGATCCTTAACTGACTCATTTTCTTTTTCATTTTCATTAATGTACTTGTATGCATCCTTAATTATTGATTTTAATATTGCATCTATTGCATTTGGGTCTATTTCACCATTATCGTCAAATATATCTATATAACCATATTTCTTCAGAATCATAAATATGAGTCGAAATAAAAAATTATCTTTATTTATATAGCCATTATTTTCAAATTGACTAAATAGATTATCAATACTATCGTCATACTTTTCTTGAAGTACCTCTTTTACCTGATATCTAACTTTTTCAACATACTCCCGATTTTCTTTGTTTTTAAGCTTTATCCTGGTTTTATGAGTATTTATTAAATGCTGATTATCATTATTTTCTGCATTATATAAACAGCAATGGGTGTTATTTGGTGATGCTAGTTCAATAGATGTTTTATCAGCAAATTTATCTTTTTTATGATTACGTATTATTTCAAGTTGCTCAGACACATCAACCCTTTTATAAATTTCATCCAATTGGGTTTTGCTGTTTCTAGATTTTCTAACTTTTTTAAATATATGAAATATTTTTAATTTTTTTCTCCTTCTTTTAAACATTATAACCGCTCCTAAAAGAAATTCCCTTAATATAAGTTATGAACGGTTAACATAAATTGCGACAATAATTACCTATCTATTTAACAAAACATATGGTTAAAAAAGCAATCTGCTGTTAATGCGCATACTCTTATGTGAGTAATGGAAGGCTTCATATCACAATAAAACTTTATAGCTCACTGCGTATAAAAACTCATTTTGAGCTTCAAATGCTTATAAAAGAAAAGAGGTAAACTGTATTTAAAAGCAACACAATTTTACCTCAATTGATTTTTTGTTTTCTAATTGGTTTTAAAATTGAAGCAACTTTCGCAACTTTTATTCTGAAAGTCTCTTCGCCAGTTTTACAGCTTCATATGCGTCTCTTGAATAGCCATCAGCCCCGATTTCCTTTGCATATTCGGCATCTACAACTGCTCCTCCTATCATAAACTTACAATTCAAATTTTGCTCCTTTGCAAGCTTGATAACATCTCTCATTTCTACCATAGTTGTTGTCATAAGAGCAGATAAACCTATAATGTGTGCATTCAAGCTTTTTGCCTTATTTATAATTGTCTCAGCACTTACATCCTTTCCTAAATCATATACTTTAAAACCGTAGTTTCTAAGCATAAGTGCAACAATATTTTTACCTATATCATGGATATCACCTTTTACTGTGGCCATTAATATGACTACTTCTTTTTCTTCCACTGCATCTGCTTGTTTAAGCAACGGCTCAACGAAAGTAAAACCCTTTTTCATAGTTTCTGCACTTTGAATTAATTGAGGGAGAAAATATTTTTTCTCATCAAAGAGTTTTCCTACTTGATTTATTGCAGGTATCAAATGGTTATCTACTATTTCACGTGCACTTAAAGCCTCATCAAGTGCTTTGGTTATAAGGACTCCAATGATTTCACTGTCACCAGCAAGAACTGCATCAAATATTTTCTCGCCTATTTTTTTGTCTTCTGATTTTATTTGAACTTCACCAGTTAACGGCATTTGACGGCTAGCGAAATATGAAATATAGTTTCTGCTGTTAGTATCATTTTTTGTTATTACATCGCAAGCCATTTTTATGTTCATCAATAGCTCACTAGATGGATTTGCTATCGCCATAGTAAGTCCCTTACCTATAGCCATAGCTAAAAAAGCTGCATTTACCCAGCTTCTTTCAGGCAAACCAAAGGACACATTTGATAGCCCTACTATAGTTCCGCAACCCAATTCATTGCTGCACCATTCAATCAACTTTAAAGTCTCAATAGCGGCTTCTTGATTTGCAGATACCGTCATAACTAAACCATCTACTACAACATCGCATTTTTGATAACCATACTGAGCTGCTTTTTCTATAACTTTTTCAACAATTACTTTTCTTTGCTGAGCTTTTTCAGGAACGCCTTCATCGCTCAGTGGTAGCAATATAAACATAGCACCATATTTTGCAGCAACAGGCAAAAGCTTATCCAACTTTACCTGTTCCTGAGATATTGAATTGATTAATGCTCTTCCTGGATAAATTCTGAGTGCTGCTTCAAGGACTTCAGGTGATGACGAATCAAGACAAAGAGGAGCGTCGCTTATTGAACTCAATAAGCTTACAGTGTTTACCATCGTTTCCTTTTCATCAATACCCGGCATACCAACATTAACATCAAGAATGTTAGCGCCCTTCTCTACCTGTTCAGCAGCAAATTTTCTTATTTCATGGGTTGAACCCTCTCTCAGCTCAGCTTGCAGTTGTTTCTTTCCAGTAGGATTAATCCTCTCTCCAACAATAGCGACCGGTTTGTTAAAACCAAAGAATTCAGTTTTACGAGAGGAGGTTATGGCACTATAAGGTTCAGCAGGCAGAGCCACCGGCTTTAAATCTCTACTTCCTAAATATATTTGTCTGATATAATCAGGAGAGGTTCCACAACAGCCCCCTAATAGGTTTACTCCTGCATCTATAAATTCTTTAGTATATAATCCAAATTCTTCAGGCTTCATATCAAAAACTGTTTTACCATTTATTAGCTTTGGCAGTCCAGCATTTGGCTTTGCCATTAGCGGCACCTTAGCATATGGTTTCATCATTGATATTATTTTAACCATTTGCATTGGGCCTGTAGAACAATTACATCCTACAACATCGGCTCCAAGGCTTTGAAGCGTAATAAGAGCTGTAATTGGGTCAGTACCTGTTAAGGTTCTCATATTCTCATCAAAGCTCATGCTGACACAAACAGGCAAATCACAGCTTTCTTTTACTGCCAAAAGTGCAGCTCGCGCTTCTTGTATGTCAAGCATAGTTTCTATTACAAAAAGGTCTACGCCTCCCTCTAATAGGCCCTTAACCTGTTCCTTATATATATTAACACATTCCTCAAAATCCATGTCTCCCAGAGGTTTAATAAATCTACCTGTAGAGGCCAAGTCACCTGCAACAAGGCAGTTATCACCTACAGCTTCCTTGGAGTACTGAGCTAAGCACTTGTTTAGTTCAACTGTTCTGTCTCCAATACCGAATTCATCAAGTTTTATGCGATTTCCGCCAAAAGTACAAGTATAAACTATGTTTGAACCTGCTTCTATATATTCCTTTTGGATACTTTTTATCACATCAGGGTTTTCAAAAACCCATTTTTCAGGACACACTCCTGTAGGCATGCCCTTTTTCTGTAATTCCGTTCCTGTAGCACCATCAAGTATTAGTATATTATTTGAAATAAGTTCTCTAAACCTAGCTTTATTCATTATTATCCTGTTCCCCCTTATCTTCAATACCTGCAATTGCTAAAACTGATTTTTCAGGCATTAGCATGAATTTTTCAGTTAATGCTATGTTCAACTTTTCAAGCTGAAGCAGATCAAAAATAACCTTCTGATATGATAGCGGCAAGTCTCCGTAGCCGGGACTATATCTATGCCTTGTTAATACTTTTCCTTCTCGGATTAGAATTTTCCTTAATAGCTGCACCATCCAGTCAAGAGCTGCATCAGCAGTTTGAGAGGCTACTGAGTCAATTATCAAGCCATTAGCGGCATTACCTTTTTCTATATCATTAAATACCTTGTCTGTGACTTCTCTTCCCACAGTAGCTGCCATTAGTACAACACTTTTACTATTTAACAAAAGCTTTGTTAGACCTGAGCTATCAAAGCTTATTCCGTTTTCAAGGGTTACAACAGAGCCTTTAATTGATGTAACAGGAACAATTAGATATGCGCCTGCTGGCTTACATAAGTATTCACCCTGTCGGATACCTTCTTCAACTAATGTTGTATCATATGTATTCAACTCGGTAACACCTTTTTTATAACCCAATCTTGTAAGTATTAGCTCTCTTTTAGGGGCAGCTGGAATATTATCAAAATATTTAATTTTACTATATGAAGTATCTGCCAATTTAGTCACTCCATTAATGTTATATTTTATGAATCAACTTTCTATTGATTAGTTTGAACACCTACAATTATCAACGGCGAAAGATGAGTCTGAAAATTTGTTATGATATTACTAAAAGTATTGTAAAACAATTTCTTACAAAAAATGTATTCCACGATATTTTATTACTATCAAAAGTACGAGCTATAGTTAATATCAAATACAAATTTATTTTTCTGACTCATGCCAACATGCCATCAAGGCCATAATTTATTTAAAAAGTCATTCAACTAATTATCTTTTTGCTTTTAGCTTTCCCATTTCTTTATTTTACAATTATATATAGTTTAAGGCAAATATATTTGAATGTCAAAAATATCTTTATGTTATTCTGGAATAAGCTTTGGAATTGAATATACATATGTATGAAGCGAAAAAGCAAATAAGGCTATACTGATTAAACAAATTTTACAGCAATTATAGTTTACCTATATACCCTTTGTGCCAAAATGCTTATTGAATTACTACAAATCCGTCCGAGCATATAAAAATCTATGTAATTTTGGTATAATAGAATTGTTTAAAGCTCATTTGCACTAATAATTTGAGTATAAGTTATAAATTAATATTAAGATTTCAACTACCTCATTTAAAAGTATAGGTTCGAATGGCAATGCTGGTTTCAATTACTAATGCAATTATTTTGGTAATAAACCATCGATAATTCTCTCGCAACGAAAGACTTAATGTTAAAAAGTTGATTAAGATAAATTATTTATAAAGATGAATTGGAGTCACTATGAAAAATATTTCTGATTTTGAAATGCCATTAGTACTAAGAGATTTTTTAAATTATCTTCTAACAATTAAAGGAAAATCAATAAATACTGTGCAAGTGTATTTTTATGACTTACGGGTTTTCTTTCGATTTTTGAAAATTCACAGAAAGCTAGTTGATAAACAAATTGAATTTGATGAAATAGATATCTCAGATGTTGACATAGATATTTTAAAGACTGTTACTTTGAGTGATTTATACTCCTTCATGTCATTTGTAAGTAGTAACCGTGATAATACAGCTTATGCCCGTGCCAGAAAAGTTGCAAGCTTGAGAGCGTTTTTCAATTATCTTACAAACAAAGCCAAGCTTATTGATGTCAATCCTACAAGTGAATTAGAATCACCTAAAATCATTAAAAGACTGCCAAGATACTTGAATGTTGAAGAGAGCAAGGATTTATTAGATTCTGTTGATTTAGTGAATAGTGAGTATTCCTCACGAGATTACGCAATAATCACTATATTTTTAAATTGTGGAATACGATTATCAGAATTAGTTGGAATAAATTTAAGCAACATTAAAAATAACAGCCTTACTGTTATCGGTAAAGGTGACAAGGAACGCAGCATACCTTTAAACAATGCTTGCCAACATGCTATTGCTGATTATATGAAGGTTCGCCCTGTTAACAATGTTAAAGATAAAAATGCATTGTTTCTGAGTAAGCGTTTACAGCGTATTAGTAAGGAATCAGTTCAGAAAATTGTAAAAAAATATATTAAAGAAGCTGGGCTTGATCCTCAGAGATATTCAACCCATAAGCTTAGACATACCGCAGCTACTTTGATGTATAAGTATGGAAAGGTTGATATAAGAGCATTGCAGGAATTATTAGGACATCAAAGTATTGCTACCACTGAAATATACACTCACCTTGACCAAGAGCAGCTCCGTGATGCGGTTAGTAGAAATCCGCTTAATCAGTTTATTCCGGAAAGCAGGAGAAATCATAAAAGCCTTGAGAATGATATATCTGAGGACTAATTACATAAATATAAATAATTAAAGACATATATAATCAACAAAAACCAAAAGAGCTAGAACAAAATATATGATATATTTTGCTCTAGCTCTTTCTAATATAAGAATTTTATTAAATATCAAATAAAACAAATACAATTATACAATTACCATCAGCTTAAAGTCTGCTATTTTAGCCATAGGCAGTTTTCAAAGTCATATAACAACCTTTTTTATCAACGCAATATTCAATCGTCTCAATATCCTGCCATGCAAGAGCTTGAATAGCTAATAGTTTTAAGTAATATACATCCTTGAAAATAAATTCTAATTGCTAAAACTCTCCAATTATCTATACAATGGATACTTACCGCAAAGAGCTTCTACTCTATTGATAATACTACTTTGGGAATTATCAAAGTCAGTGATAGTTAGATGAATGAGCTCTGCAATCTCCTTCATGTCCTCTTCCTTCATACCCCTTGCTGTTACAGCAGGTGTTCCAAGTCTGATACCGCTAGTAATAAATGGGCTTTGTGTATCAAAAGGTATTCCATTTTTGTTACATGTGATATTGACATCATCAAGCTTTAACTGAGCTTCCTTACCTGTTATATTCATATTTGTAAGATTTAGAAGCATCAAGTGGTTGTCAGTACCATCAGAAACTAGTTTGAAACCTTTTTCCATAAGAGCTATAGAAAGTGCTTTTGCATTCTTAACTATGTTCTGTTGATATGTTTTAAACTCATCAGATAGTACTTCTTTGAAGCAAACTGCTTTAGCAGCAATAACATGCATTAAAGGTCCACCCTGTGTTCCTGGGAATACAGCACTGTTAATTTTCTTTGCATGTTCTTCCTTACAAAGAATCATACCGCCTCTTGGACCTCTTAGTGTTTTATGAGTAGTTGTTGTTACAACATCTGCATAAGGAACTGGGCTTGGATGGCTACCAGCTGCAACAAGACCAGCAATATGTGCCATATCAACCATTAGTATTGCTCCAACTTCATCAGCTATTTCTCTGAATGCCTTAAAATCAAGTGTTCTTGGATAGGCACTTGCTCCTGCTACAATAAGCTTTGGAGAATTTGCCTTAGCAAGATTTCTGAGTTCATCATAATCTATATAGCTATTGTCTTCTCTAACACCATAAGGTACAACATTATAGTATTTTCCAGATATATTTGCAGGACTTCCGTGGCTAAGATGACCGCCATGTGCTAAGTTCATACCTAAGAAAGTATCACCTGGGTTTAAGAATGCAAGAAATACCGCTGCATTTGCCTGTGCTCCAGAATGGGGCTGAACATTTGCATGTTCTGCACCAAATATTTCTTTAGCTCTGTCTATTGCAAGTTGTTCAATTACATCAACATGCTCACAACCACCATAATATCTCTTTCCAGGATAGCCTTCTGCATATTTATTTGTTAAAGGAGTACCCAGCGCTTCAATAACAGCATCACTTACAAAATTCTCAGAAGCAATTAACTCTATTTTATTTCTTTGTCTATTAACCTCAAGTTCAATAGCCTCAGCTACTTGAGGATCCATTTTTTTTATTGTATCAATATTATACACTTTTGCCTCCACTCCATGCCAAAACTCAATTTGGCATCATTTGTTAATAATTATACTATTAAAATTATAATAAAATAGCTACACTTATGTCAATTGAATATACAAATAATTATGCAAAATAGTTTGAAAAATTACATATTTATACAGATAATTTTATTGTTTACTAAATCCAATTACTATCATCTATAGTTTGAGGTTGATGTTATTCTCCACCAATGACTGAATCATTTTAACTTATAAAGCTCGTCTGAAGATGGTGGTTCAATCTCTTGAACTGTACCTTCCTTATTACTAATGAGTAGTTTTTCGTTTTTATTTGCTGTAACTGTTCCGATAATTGCAGCTTTAATATTGTTACTTTCCAACAATCTCACAAGCCCTTCACCATTTGCACAGGTAATTAACATACACCCACTGGAAATTAATCTCAGCACATTTATATCTAATGCATTACATATGGATTTGGTGACGGAATCAATAGAAATATTATCTTTATTTATAACAATTCCAACTCCCGAAGCTTCCGCAATCTCCCAGACGGCTCCTAAAACACCTCCCTCAGTAATATCATGCATCGATGTAGCCCCGAATTTTCCTGCCAACACTCCTTCTTTAACGACACTTAATGATTTAACTAAGTCTTTTGCATAGCATAAATCTTCCTCGCTTATTAAGTTATGCAGCTTATCAGCAAAATCAGTTGCAATTATAGCTGCACCTTCCATCCCTGCACTTTTAGTCATTATTATGCTATCACCGGGCTTTGCTCCAGTAGATGATATTATTTCATTTTTTTCAGACTTGCCAATACATGTGGTAGATATAATAATTTGATTTACAGCTGGTGTAACCTCAGTATGTCCGCCTATTATTTCAACATTTAGTTCAGCGGCAGTAACACATATCTGCTCCATTACATTTTCCAGCTCTGCTTCACTTGTTCCGACTGGACAGAGGATAGTGACCATTAATCCTAAGGGCTCTACTCCACTTGAAGCGATATCGTTACAGGATATGTGAACTGAGAGCTTTCCAATATCATTTACTGCTGCTGTGATAGGGTCAGTTGACAGTACACATGCATATTTTCCAAAATCTATTGCTGCACAGTCTTCGCCAATTCCAGGTCTAAGAATTATTTCTTCCCTAAAGTTATTAATTTTACTAAGAACAATTTTATTTAAAACGTCATTTGGCACCTTACCAGATTCCATTACTTTCCTCCAAAATTAACTCCAGAAACTACTAATTTTTACTTGACTGTCCTTCAACATTTACAAGTAGTTAATGACTTATTTTTTTCTATTATGTATTTTGTTCTGCTAGCTGATCTTTAGCAAGCTGATACTGGTCTCTAGCCATATCAATTAATGCCGGCTTACTTCTAGCCTCTGGAGATGCAACAATACGGCTAAACCATACTATAGCATCATCAAGCTTGCCTACTCTTCTAAATAACTCTGCAATTATATACATGCAGGTTATCTCATCAAGCTTGTCCAGTGGAAATCTCTCATTTTGATATGCATCATTATAAGCTTCCAGTGCGAAATTGAGATACTTAATTTCATTTGAACTTTGTTTAAATCTATATAACCATGCTATTCTTAAACACACCTTTGCTAATTCACTGTTTTTAGCATTTCGTACTTTTAAGGTAAGAAGTGCCAGCTTAAAGGCTTCTATTGCCTTGTCTACATCTCTTTCTCCAGTAAAACTCCTCTTTATCCAACTGTTGCTAATATTTTCTTTTATAGCTTTAATGTCTCTGGTAAATAACCCTTCAAACTTGTCTTGTAAGGCGGCATATCCACAATTATCACATACCCATACATCATAAAAAAGTACATTTATGTTTTCATAATGCACACACATATCTGTATCTCTTGAAAGCACCTTACATGCCTTAGTTTTAACTCTTGTAACTTCTATTTCCCTGTTACATACAGGACACATAACTTTCTTATTATAAAGCAAATCATTCATGTCAATACCTCTAATCGTTAGTAGTTTAATATATGTATTACAATTTTAATTTAACTTTAAATAATTATAACTTTTTTTGTTTACAGCAAGCACTCCACGAACAGGCTTGTAAATATCCTGACTAATTTTTTCAGTATTTATTAGTAAACCCTGTCTGTTATAAGTATCTCTATATAATACCACTTTCAGTCCTTTTTTTTCTTTAGTTCTAATAACAACTTGATTGTCTGATAGGCTTTCATCAACCACATACTCAGGGTACGGAGGTTCGTACTCTTCAATAATAACAGGTCTTAATTTAACTATGGGATCATTGCTTCTCTTTCTTCCAATAATTTTTATAGTTAAATTGCCATTAACTACTTCTGACACAATGCAAACAGTATAATCCCTATTATTTTTAAATCTAAAGTCAATATACCCCTCTGATATTGTTGCATCTTGACCAGGAGGTACATAATTAAGAGCTATTGAGTGGTTTATTCTACTAGTAACCTGCAGCATTGAAAGAAGAACTGCATTATACAAAGTAGAAGCAACTTGACAAACTCCACCCCCAGTCCCTTGTACAACTGAGTTTTTTATTATAATTGGTGCTTGCATAAAGCCATGAGCTGTTGTCCTGGGTCCAAGCACTAAATCCATAGAAAATTCTTCACCAGGTAGTAACAAATAATTGTTAATTTTTTGGCATGCTAATTTAATATTATATGCCCTACTGTAATTATTTATATTAAATTTGGTTGTATATGAAGCAAGAACATGCTTTAGTTCTTTAACGTCTGCTGTAGTAATTAAAGGCTGTACTGGTTGAACAATTAAATGAATACCTTCAAAATTTCTATTGAGCAGATGTGTTTCAATCAACTTTATATTTATATCAACATCCAATTTTCTTCCAACTACATCATTTGTATAGTTTATTTTACCATAATTATAATTATAAGTGGAGGAAATACCTAAAAAATCTATATCTTTTTTAATAATCCCTAGTTTTTCTACAAGCTGATTTTTATCATATTTAGCATTTAAAATTAGGTTAATAGGCTTGTTGTTTATTGTATTAATTGTTTTCAGACGATGGATTATACTGCCTTTCCTTCCAATACTATAAGCATAATCTAGTGTAGCATCCAAATCAAGCTTATAGTCTATACTATCTAAAGGTAGAGACCATTTTTTATCCTTATATATTAGATAAATTGTTTTGCTTTTATAATTCAAATTTATTCCTTCCTCAAGCTTTTTAATTGCATTATCCTTTGTTATACCTGAAATATTTATACCATCAACATAAATTCCATTGTAAAAATATCTATATGAAATTTTTCTATAGCAAGTAAATCCAAAGGTAATTCCTGCTAATAAAATCAATAACAGAAGCACCATAGTTGAGCAATATACTACTTTTATTCCTCTAATTGTAATACTATTTTTATTAATTATTTTTTTGTACATATTTATATCCATGTGTAACATTTTCAAAAACTACTGCTACATGGATTGGGTCCCTCCCTTTAATAAAATCTGTTCGCATAGATACTTTGCAAAAACGACTTGTTTTAGACTATACTGCGCAAAATTCCATTTATAAATTATTACATATGAAATTTTACTTTAGTACTATTTCAAACTTAGCTTTGCCAATGCTTATGTAACACTCTTAAACATATAATTATTTAAAATAAAATATAAGTGGATTAATCTCAATTCTATTAATAAATATATTTATATATCTTTGATTTTATTAACTGTGTACAATTTTATTTTGTATTACTTGAAATATGAAAGCTTGTTCAGTATATATATTGTTTTATAAAAGTTTAATTAGTAATTATATCTAAATAGTTACTATATTTTCTGAGAATTAACTTTGGAAAGTTGAGTTTTTACTATAAATTCAAGAATAGTAACATTCTATAGCATATTTTAATAATATGTACTAAACTCTGTTTTATATGGAGGTTATATGTAATGAGAAGGCATTTTAATAAGCATCGTGGTAAAAAAAACGAAGCTTCAAAAGCAGATAATTTAAAATCAAAAGTAGGTCTTCAGAAAAATGAGAATTGTAAAGAAGATTTTTGCAGTTGCTTTAATTGTCATAAATGTTCAAAATATAGAGATATATGTATGCATGGTAAATGTACTAGCTGTACTAGTTGCTTCTGCTATAGTTTCCCGCCTTGTCAATTAAATCCTTTTAGCCAAGAAGGTTCTAATGGTATACAGTTAATCCCAACTGTAAATACAGGTCCTAACTTAATTACAGGTCCCAATAAGCAAATAAGTCCAACGCTAGATACAGGCACTAACATTGTAACTGGTCCTAATGTTGACATTGGAACTGGTGTTGATACGGGCGCTACTGTTTTTACAGGCCCTATTATTGATGCTGGACCAAATGTCATTACAGGTCCTAATTTTGATGCAGGTCCTACTATTGATGCTGGTACTAATGTAATAACGGGTCCAACAGTTGACACTGGAGCTTCATTGGATACAGGCACTACTGTGATTACAGCTCCTATTATTGATACAGGTCCTATATTGGATACAGGCACTAATGTGGTTACAGCTCCTGCTGTTGATACTGGCACTACATTGGATACAGGCACCACTGTGGTTACAGCTCCTACTGTTGACACTGGTGCTACAGTGGATACGGGCACTACTGTGGTTACAGCTCCTACTATTGACACTGGTGCTACAGTGGATACGGGCACTACCGTGGTTACAGCTCCTACATTCGATACTGATACTAATGATTCAGAATAAATCTAAATAAATTAGTTCTTTAAAACTATTACAAATTTATGGTGCAACTATCTGTAGGAAGCCTCTACTAAACGGAGGCTTCCTACTATATGCAATTTTGTGTTAGTTAAGTCATTATATCTAATTCCAAAACAATAAACCGAATTTCTAAAGGACAAGTATTATCAAATTGTGGCAGTATGTGTATATTTACAGCATTAATAGTAAAAGAACTATTTTTATTTACTCCCTTTTCTATCTGTTAAAAATAGTATAGCTGCATATTCTTATGGTCTGACCACAATAACTTCCGTAGTTTCAACAGCTGTTTTTATTAATGGTTCAAAATCTACTTTAGATTCTGACAGCATGATTTTATCAAGTTTCGGCTTTGTTTGTGGGTGCTTTGCGACAAATACAGTACAGCAATCTTCATATGGCAGGATTGATGTTTCAAATGTATCAATTTTTCTTGCAATATCAACAACCTCTACCTTGTCCATACCAATTAACGGTCTAAATACAGGCATATTGGCTGCTGTATCAGTACAATATAAGCCATGCATAGTCTGACTTGCAACCTGCCCCATACTTTCGCCCGTTACAAGAGCCATAGCATTTGAATTACGCGCTATCTGTTCAGCAATTTTCATCATAATACGCCTCATTATAATTGTAAGCTGGTCTTCTGGACAATTATCATTTATGGCTAATTGTATTTCTGTAAAAGGTACTATGTGCAAATGCATTTTTCCGCAGTATCCAGCTAATATTTTTGCAAGGTCAACTACCTTTTGCTTTGCTCTTTCGCTCGTATATGGATAACTGTGAAAGTGAATAGCTTCTAGCTCAACTCCTCTTTTTCCCATCATCCAGCCAGCGACTGGACTGTCAATACCTCCCGATAATAAAAGCATTGCTTTTCCATTTGAGCCTAATGGCATACCGCCATGACCTTTAATAGTTTCTGAATAAATATATGAATTCTCTCTTACTTCAATATATATAATAAAATCAGGATTATGAACATCTACTGATAATCCATTTACATTTTCTAAAATATATCCTCCAACATCATTACAAATTTCAGGGGACTGCATTGGAAATCTCTTATTACCTCTTTTTGTTTCAACTTTGAAAGTTTTATAACCATTTTGATTAACTAATTCCGTAGCCATTTTTAATGCATAAAATTTTATTTGTTCATAATCAGTTTCAATTTTCCAAACAGGGCTCACAGAAACAACGCCAAATACTTTTATGACCCTCTGCATAACCAAATCAAATTCGTACGTTTCTTCTTCAGGTTCAATATAAATTCTCCCTTGAGATTTTAAAACCTTAACTTTACCAAATTTGTATATTGCACTTTTTATATTTCCAACTAATTTCTCTTCAAAAACCGGTCTGTTTAAGCCTTTTAATATAATCTCTCCATAACGTACTAATATAATATTTTTCATTTTTATACATTCCTTTCGTTAGTACTTTTCTTCATTAGTACTTTTTAACTTTTTCCTTTATGCTTGATGCTTATTACAGGAATAATTTCTTTTAGAGCTGTAACTGTTTCATCAATATCACTAATAGAATTGGATGCTGACAAACTAAATCTAATAGAGCTATCAATATTTTTTGAATCAACTCCCATAGCCTTTAAAACATAACTATGACTTTTCTTATTAGATGAACAAGCAGAACCAGTAGATACATAAATATTCTTCTGTTCAAGATGGTGTAGCAAAACTTCAGATTTTAAATTAGAAAAAGAAACATTTATAATGTATGGTAAACCTTGATCTTGAGAATTAATTACAGCATTTTCAAATAGACCAGTTATTTTCTGTACAAAATATTCATTTATAGAAACAATGCGAGAATAGTTTGCATCGATATCGGTAAAAATTTTCTCAGTAGCCAGACCAAATCCACATATTCCAGGTACGTTCTCTGTTCCTGAGCGTAGTGAAACTTCTTGTCCTCCACCAAGTAAAACAGGCTTAACTCTTATTCCTTTTCTAATATAAAGTGCTCCCATTCCCTTTGGTCCGTGAATCTTATGAGAGCTAATTGACAGAAGGTCTATTCCATAGGTTTTAGGATAAATACGTATTTTCCCAAATGCTTGAACAGCATCTACATGAAGTACTGCAGATGGACACTTGGCTTTTCTAATTTTATGAATCTCATCAATAGGCTGTATTGAACCAGTTTCATTATTAGTATGCATGAAACTTAGCAAAGCAGTGTCACTGTTTATTACCTTTTCTAATACATCTAGCTTAATTACACCTTTGTTATCTACAGGAATATAGTCAACTTTGTAACCATCCTTAGCAAGCTGTTTAAATACTTCTAGCACAGATGGATGCTCAATTTCACTTGTAATAATGTTTTTTCCCGCTCTAGGATTTGCTTTTAAAAATCCAAAAATAGCTAGATTGTTTGACTCTGTTCCTCCTGACGTAAATACAACTTCATTTGAGTCTACCTTTAGTGTATCAGAAATCCGAGTTCTTGCAAGCTTTACCAGATTTTCAGCCTCAATTCCTTTTGTATGCAAAGATGAAGGATTTCCATAAAAATTCTTGCTCACATCATTCATATATGCAATAACTTCGTCATAGGGCTTTGTTGTAGCACTATTGTCTAAATATATTTCACGGCTCATTTAAAAATCTACCCTTTCAAAATTAAAACTACTATAAATTAAAATATATAACTCAAACTTCGCACAAATAAAATCTATTGACGCGGTAAAATTATCAATGGTTTATTGCCAAAATAATTGCTAGAATTAGTATGTGCTAGGAACTAGCATTATTCATGCAATTATTTATAACCCAACTTTCGAATGAGAGTCGAGCTATGCTTAAGTTTACCAGCTTGTTGTTCAGTAAACTAATTTATCTTATAAAATTATATAACTTTTCATTTGATATTGCTACCATACCTGATATTACTAGGTTTTAAGCAGTATATTCAACTGCGAAGTTTGTATATATTATTAAATATTTTCAATTATTATTTTTTTCCTTCTCAGAAAGTTTATTTCTGAGTTTATCAATTTGTTCCTTTGTAATATTTGATTTTATAAAATCTTCTATTGTAACACTTCTGTAATCATCAACTTCATCAATACAATGACCACAATTATCACAATGTTTTTTAGGGTCTAAATCACAAATATCACATTCACCGCAATTAATGCATTCTCTATTGTATAATTCACATTGATTTTTCATTAATAACCTCCCACGCCCACTTTCAGTACAAAATTATAGTTAAACTATCTTGGAGGTACGCCTCCTTTTTAACAACTGTACTAAAAAGTACGATTACTTTAACAAATATTCTACAAAACTCTTACAGCCTTCCTATTGCTTTTAATATACCATATATTAATGCTTGAGGCCTAGGGGGGCATCCTGGTATATAAACATCTACAGGCAACACAGAATCTACACCATTTTTGCCTGCATAGCTATTTTTAAATATGCCACCACTGCAAGCACATGCACCTACAGCAATAACTAATTTGGGTGAAGGCGTTGCATTATAAGTCTTTATGAGAGCTTCCTCCATATTTCTGGTTACACAACCAGTTACCATTAACATATCAGCATGCCTCGGTGAAGCAACAAATTGAATACCTAAACGCTCCAAATCATTGTATGGAGATCCCAAAGCATTTAATTCATAATCGCAGCCATTACAAGAACCAGCATCTACTTCTCTGATATTAAAACTCTTGCCATATAACTTGTTTACTTTCTCCTTTAATTTTCTACTTAAAAGCTCATAATCTAAACCCTTAACATCATCATCTTGTACTAATAATGGTGTTGCTCTTAAGGCTGCTCTGCTTTTCTGTGCCAGCTCAAACTTGTTTGAAAGTAATACGGCTCCATTTGAACACGCTTCTTCACAAAATCTGCAGAAAATACATTCGTCAATATTTACTTCAGGTGACTTTTCCTTTTGCCTGTCATTGTCAACTAAAACAATAGCTCCTGTTGGACATGAATTAATACATTTCAAGCACCTTTTGCATTTTGTATAATCAAATTCTGGCACACCAGTAATATATGAACTCTTTATTGGCTTTTTAGGGTACTCAACAGTAACAGTACCATGTTGAAAAATCTTTTTAATTATATTATACATATTACATCTACCTCCAAAGGTAAGCTAACGGCCACGCCGACTTTCTGCATCTAAATTGGAAAAACTATATCATATAACCTCTCTAAATTATAAATCGTTTCCAGCATATGAAAGGTTGAAACTCTTATTTATTAGTGGAAAGTCAGTTAAAGTATTAGTGTTAACTGCATGGCAAAGTACAGGCCAATTACAAAATGACGGCGTCCTAACTTTATATCTTAAAATAGTATTATTATCACCTGTCATAACAAAATGAATATTCTCTCCTCTTGGTGACTCAGACATACCAAAGGCGTAAGAATAAGGCTTAAGGTTTCCTATGTCAATAGAAAAAGAACCTTCCTCAGGCATTTTTTCAATAGCTTGCCTAATAATGCTTATAGACTCAATTATTTCCTCAATTTTAACATTCATTCTGCAATTAATGTCGCAGTTACTATGTTGAGGTACATTAAATTTAAGCCTTGAATAAGCGGCATATGGGAATTCCTTTCTAACATCAGTATTAATACCGCTAGCTCTGCCACCTGGACCAACAGCATTTAAATCAGCAGCAATGGCATTAGATAAAATTCCAGTGTGCTCAACTCTATCAATAAACATACCATTATTTTTAATAATATTTACCGTATCGCTAAACTCTTTTTCTAAGTTATTTAAACAATCTAAAATTAATTTTTCATTATTTCTTATGAAATCTTTCCTTAAGCCCCCTGGCTTATTGGTATTTCTTAAAAATCTGCTTCCAGTAAGTTGCTCGCATAATATCAATATCCAGCGTCTCATCATAGCAAACTGTCCATTTGCAAAAATATAACCTGTATCAACACATAGACCAGAAATATCTCCAATATGACTGCAAATGCGCTCAAACTCAGCGAATATAGTTCTTGAGTAAAGTGCTCTTTCAGGAAGATAAGTTATTCCATTAATTTTTTCGATTGCCTGACAGTAGGCTAAAGAATTTGTAAAAGTCTCGTCTCCAGATATTCTCTCAGAAAACAAAAGTACTTTCATATAATTTTCATTCTCTGATAACTTTTCTAATCCACGGTGAGTATAGTATAGCTTTGCCTCAATATTAATTATTGGTTCTCCTGCCACACTAAACCTAAAATGTCCAGGTTCAATTATTCCTGCATGAACAGGTCCTACAGCAACTTCAAAGACCCCTGTACCTGAAATACTGGTATAGTTTTGTTCCCGTTTTTCAAAGTTTAATCTGGTATTTACTTTAAAATCCTTATTTAATGGATGTACATTCAGTGGAAAATTTCCGTGATGTACTAATTCTCTGTTATCTATTGAATTAACAAACGAAACTCCGAACATATCTTGTATCTCTCTTTCATACAAGCTTGCAGCAGGAATTTCCTTTGCAATTGATTCTATTTCCAAAGAACTGCTTTTATCGAGATTAACGTATATCGTAATTAGTGTATTAGATGACCTAACTGCAAAGGTATAATAAACAGTAATGCAATTATTTATTAGAGAAGTATCATTTCCAAATAAATCAACAAGAACACAGTCAATGTTATTATATATGCTAATACAGTCATCTTTAATAGATGCTTGTGTTACCTCTGAATATATCTCATTCTCATTTAGCAATTTGCTTTCAATTGCATGTGAAGATAATAGTCTGCTTATTGCATCAAAAATAGCTTCGGAAACCACTTATATCCCTCCTAAAATTATCTCAGTACAAGAATCCATTAATGACTTTAACGGGGCTGGTATATATATTCCCACAAATATTACAATGCATAACAATATAATAAGAACTGTGGGACCAATAAAATCTAGCTCGCCTTTTTTTATTTCGGAATTAGGGTTATTTCCATAAAACATTTTACTTATCTGCTTAACAAATCCTGCAAATACAACTGCTAAGAATAATAAAAGCAGCATACTAATTATGTAGTGTTTTGACTGTATAGCTCCAACAACTGTACTAAATTCACTCATAAAAATACCAAATGGTGGCATACCCGTTATTGCAAAAACGCCAAGAAGAAAAACTATACCCGTTACAGGCATTGTTTTTATCAGTCCACGTATGCCAGCTATTTTTTTTGTATGATACTTCAAATAAACATTACCGGTAGCCAAGAAAAGCATTGACTTTGTCATAGCATGATTAAAGGTATGATACAATGCTGCGAAAATACTTACTGGGGTGCATATACCTAAACCTAAAGCGATAATTCCCATATGCTCAATACTAGAGTATGCTAAGATCCTTTTATAATCTTGCTGTACTAAAACAAACATAGCAGCTGTCGCAATGGATAATATTCCAAGTAACAAAAGCAGATTTCCTGTAAAATTACTGTTTCCCAAGCTTTTGTTTACAATAGATAAAACTCTTATATTGCCATACATTGCAGTATTTAGAAGCACTCCTGACAGAAGAGCACTTACAGGTGATGGTGCTTGACTATGTGCATCTGGCAGCCATGTATGCATAGGAGAAAAACCAACCTTTGTTCCAAAACCAATTAATATAAATATAAATGCTATTTTTAAAATACTTGGGTCAAGTGATGAAGCATTCTGTAGTAAAAAATTCCAGTTTAGTCCAGAAAGTTTGCTCCCTACCTGTGTTATAGTTGATGAATAATAAAGCAAAATAATGCCTAACATTGCAAAAGCAATACCTACTGAACATATTATCAAGTACTTCCACGCAGCTTCTATAGATCTTTTATTGTTATAGAAACCTACTAAGAAAGCAGATGCAAGAGTCGTTGCCTCAATTGCGATCCACATTACACCCATATTTTGAGTAATTAAAGCTAGAATCATTGCCAAAACAAATGCATTAGAGAGACTATAAAATAGCTTTAACTTTTTTAATGTAATTACATTTCTTTTTAGTTCTTCTCCAAAATAACTGATAGAAAACAATGAAACTAAAAAGAATGCCAAAGTTGTAATTAATAATATATAACCGCTTAATGAATCAATATAAAATAAATCCTTAAATATTCCAACACTAGAAACTGCTTTAGATTTATTAATATTTATTAGTGCTAAAATAGAAGAGACTAAGATTAACAATGCTCCTATTAAATTAGTTAAATGTATTGCAGTTTTATTTTTGGATATCCATACTAACCCACCTGCTATTACAGGAATAGCTAAAAATGCTAAAATCATATATCCTCCCATTTTTAAGGCTAACCTTTTAAATTCTTTAGCTTATTAATATCTATTGAATCAAATGTATCATTTATCTTAAACACAAATATACCCATTATCAGAAAAGCTGTAAGTAAGTCAAAAAACAATCCTAATTCAACAAACATAGGCATACCTTCAGTGGTCAACATGGCAGCTAAAAACATGCCATTTTCTATGACTAAGAATCCAACTATCTGACCAATTGCCTTTTTACGACTTATCATAAAAAACAATCCTATCATAACAACTGACATTGAATATATCAAATAATTTTTGGTATCCAGATTTGTAATTCCTTCAATACTATATATAACATACCAGCTAAGTACAACAAGCCCACAACAAATAAGCATTGAAATAGGAATGTTGATAAAAAAGTCTTTTTCAACTGTATATTCTACCTTTTGTGATGTCCTTTTTAATACCATTGGAATTAAAATCACTTTAAACAAAACGATTAGAGAAAATATAATAATAACTTCGTCAAACTTCTTATGTACAAGCATACCTCTAATTGATACTAAAAGTGATACTGAAGCAAGCAGTAGTGATTGAAACCTGAAAGTAGTTATATAAGAATTTTGTCTCTTATTAGCAATTAAAACAAATGAAGAAATCAATATTAAAATAGATAAAAGGTTTAAAGCATTGTTGTACATAATAACCTCCTATGAGTTTGACTTACTTTAAAGCCATCTCCAACTCCCAGTTTCCTATTTAAGAATAAAACTAGTTAAAAAACCTAAAACAGATATTATAAAAGCAATTGCTGCAAAATTAGGAATACTATACAATCGAAGTTTTACAGTATTTAATTCAACAAGTGCAACAAGTACAGTAATCACCAATAATTTTAACAAATAGATTCCTATTCCCAGAAATATATTTGCTGCATTAAATCCTACAGGAATTAAAATATTAGCCATAAATGTCATAAAAACAATCTGCTTAATATGTGTTCCCAACTCAATAAATGCGAGATGCCTTCCCGAATATTCAAGGACCATTGCTTCGTGTACCATTGTAAGTTCTAAATGGGTAGAAGGATCATCGACTGGAATTCTGGAAGACTCAGCTATCAAAACCATTAACATGCTAACAAACAATAATAGATTAACCGGAGTAAAAGCTAATTCTGTATGATTTACTATATAATTATATATTGATGAAACATTTGTAGATGCAATTTCAGTTCTTGCGCTTACAGTAATAATTATAATAAATAATGCAGGTTCTGCCAATGCAGAGACTAGCATTTCTCTACTACTTCCCATTCCACCAAATGCACTACCAGTATCTAGGCCTGATAATGCCATAAACACACGACCTGTAACAAATAAATATACTATAATCAATAAATCTGTATAGAAAGTAAACCCTATAAGCTGATGTACTGCTGGTAAGCAAAGTATAGCTGTCAATGATGTTACAAAATATATATATGGAGCTATATTGTATATCCAGGATGAAGTATATGAAACTACTAAATCCTTTTTAAATAACTTGATCAAGTTATAATATGGCTGAAAAATTGACGGCCCAATCTTATGCTGTACCTTAGCCTTAAATACATTAATAACACCGGTAAAAATTGGCGATATAAATAATATTAATATAATTTGAATAATTAATTTTATTATTGAAACAATCATATATATGTCCATGTCCCATATTTTACAAAACAACATAGAGATATAACACGGACTCGGCACCTCCTGTATAAATATTTAAATTTACTGCAACCTTCCAATGGTGTAATATTTCAAAATAAGTTTTGCAAAAGAATGCAGACAATAAATGTTAAAATTATGCCATAAATGAATAGTAAAGTAACATTAAAACCAAAATACTGAAGAAATAAAGCAAGTAAGTATGAATACTACCAGTTTGTATTTTAAATCTATAATTCCTAGAAAAGTTAATTATGAACTTTATAATTGGAACATATAAATATTTCTCAAATACCTTTTCAGTTGACATTGTATATATCCCTTTCTTTATGTTATAAGGGCCATGTCCTTCTGTAACAACTAAATCTCTATTTGGTTTAAATATTCCTCTAAGGATAATTCTGATTGATTTTGAAAAGCCTGTTGCTGAGTACTGCATTTTAGAATTAATATTTGTAAATCCACAATCCCAGGTATTATAGCGCTCTACAGATGTTCTTTTCCGTATTGCAAGCACTATAAGCACCATAATACCAGACAAAACCAATACTAAAATCGATAATAAACCAACTGATATATCTAGTTTGCTCTCACCTATAGGATAGTGTACAAACTTAGTTAACGACCAATCAGTAGATAGAAGCTTTATATTTAAAAGCTCTTTACTTACATTATCTATTATGCTGATTGCATACTTTGAAAAAATACCCAAGGCTAAACAAAGAAAAGACGAAATACCTAGAGCGACTAACATTGGCTTTTCAGGTTCTTTTACATTCTCAGCCTCACTAGTTCTAGGCATACCTAAAAAGGAAATACCAAACATCTTTACAAAGCAAAAAGCAACTAAAGCACCTGTCAAAGATAAAGCAGCCGCAACAATCATAAACAATATAATTATTGATGAATTATCAGCAAACCAAACAATACTATTTATAATAGTTTGAAAAATAATAAATTCACTAACAAAACCGTTAAACGGTGGTACTGCAGAAATGGTCAAACATCCTATAAATATAAAGATTGATGCAATTGGCATCTTCTTTATCAATCCGCCTAACTTCTCCATATTTTTGGTATGAGCACTATATTGTATTGCTCCAGCACCCATAAATAATAAAGATTTAAAAACTGCGTGATTTAAAGTATGTAAAAGCGTTGCTGTTAATGCCAATACAAGTAAGAAGGAATTATTAGTGGCTCTCGATATAAGAACCATACCAATCCCACAGAATATAAGCCCCATATTCTCAATACTTGAATAAGCCAACAATCTCTTAATATTTGTAGTAGATGCAATTGAGTACGCAATCCCAAATATTGCTGAAACAGAACCTATAATTAATGTCAAAACGCCCCACCACATTGGATTATTTGGCAAAAAGTCTAAAATGACTCTGAGCAAACCATATATAGACATCTTTATCATTACACCTGACATTAATGCAGATATATTACTAGGCGCAACAGGATGAGCATATGGTAACCAAATATGCATTGGTATTAGTCCTGCTTTAGTTCCAAAACCTATAAGCAAAAATATGAATATTATATTAGCATAGTTATTTGGAATTGAGGCACTACTGATAGTAGAAAAATCAAAGGTAAAGCTCTTTGTAAAATATGCCATTAAGCCAAAAGCTGCGGTTATAAAAGTTGTACCTGCATATGTCATTATAATATAAATCCTACTAGCCTTTTGGACTTCCTTTATCTCACTTTCATAGTTGACCAAAAAGTACGAAACCAGGGACATAATTTCCCAAAAAACTAAAAACAAAAGTAAATTGCTACTAGATACTAAAAGAATCATTGAAATAATAAAGAGATTATATAAAAGTCCGAAAATTGAAATATTTCTTTTAAAAAAGTAATGAGACATATATGTATACGAAAACAAAGAAACAACAAATGAAATTATAGCGATGACTAAGATGAAAAAAGCAGTAAGATTATCAATTTTAAAATAAAGTGTAAGAAATGGGATATTATTATTAAACTTTAATTCTAAGGGTAAATCCTTTAGAATAATCAATTTATAAGCCATTAATATACTTAAAAATCCACTAGCAATCATTGCACATGTGTTAGATAATCTATTAGATAATTTAGGTACTGAGAACGTAAATAATGAAGAGAGACCACCAATTAAATAAATTAACACACATATGATAAAGAATATTATTAGATTATTTGCTGTCATGAAACAAAACCTCCAATTAAAGCAACTAAGTTCTTGTCTAGCACAGCATATATAATACTACCCCATTCTACAAATGTCAAATATTCAGATTTTTTAAATCTTGATTTTGATAAAATAAAATTTATCAAACAAAACCAATTTTAAACGTTTCGGTTATTCTATACTAGTACCATCAAAGGGAATTAAAATAGCAGTATTTTCAAGAATAAGACTTGACTCTAAATTATTAATTTCCTTTAAATTATGTATATATTCTCGAATATTATAGTTGCTTCCATATTTCTCAGCTATGGACCAAAGAGTATCCCCTGAATTAACTAATATAGACTGATACTGAGGCTCTTTATAGCCTGAAACTGCATTTGTATAAATCATTATAAAAGTAATAAGCGAGAGTATAAATAAAAAGCCGAAAAATTTTCTTTTGTTTTTTAAAATATATTTTTTCTTCATATCAATCACTCCAAACATATGTTCTTTATAAAGTACATATTACAGAACATGTGTTCCCTTGTCAATAGTTTTTGAAATTTTTATAAGATTATTCGAACATTAGTTTGATTTAATAATTTATTGTGTTATACTTGTTATAAAGTTTATTATCTGAGAATGTTACAAACACAGCTACGTTTAGTTAATTACTCAACTTTAATATTGTAGATGTGTGAAATTTATCAGTGGAAAGTCGGGTTAGAATAATTTTATGAATTAGTTGGTAAACCTATGTTTTTTTGTATGAATGACTCAATATCGGTTTTAGCACGCTTTGACCATTGTTACTTAATGAACCACGTCTATAACGTTGAGATGAGCCAATACCATGTCAATAAACTATTTTGTCAGAAAAACCATTGATAAAATTCATTCAGATACATTAATATGAGAAAGTGAACTTAATTACAATAGGTAAATTTGCTAAACATGCAATATATATTAACCCATCTAAAATATACATGCTTTCAAAATTTATTAGTTAATTGCTTTATTTGTTTTGTTAGGGGTTAATTACAAAAGAATTTAATACATAAATATTGCGTGAAGGCAAAATGAAGCAAAAGTTCTTTATAAAGTATTTTACTATAATTATTGTCTAAGGTGGGTGTAGGAGGTTAGCTTAAAAGAAAGTGGTATTAAACCGTCAAAAAGGAGGCATACCTCTGCGAAGCTGAGGTTCTCCACTGATAGTTTCACTATATTTTTTTGCCGAAAGTCGGCGTGGGAGGTTAATATGTCAAAGAAAAGTTCAGATAAACAACAAGAAATTCTAGAATATGTATCTAAATGTGTAAGTGAAAACGGATATCCACCATCAGTTAGAGAAATATGCGCTGCTGTTGGTTTCAAATCTACCTCTACTGTCCATGCATATCTACAAAAGCTTACCGATAGCGGTATTCTGCAGAAGGACCCAACAAAGCCTAGAGCCATTAAAATTGTTGACAACTCAAATTTACAAGTAAAGGAATCTACTGAAAATTATAAGGAAGGCTATTATACATCACGTGAAATGGTTAATGTACCAATAGTGGGTAAAGTTGCTGCTGGTCAGCCTATTTTAGCTGTTGAAAATATCACAGACACATTTCCTCTTCCAGTTGAATTTGTTCAGAATGGCAATGCTTTTATGCTGAAAGTACAAGGCGATAGCATGATTGAGGCTGGTATTTTAGATAAGGATTTAGTATTAGTCAGGCAGCAAGCTTCAGCAAATAATGGTGATATTATTGTAGCTTTACTTGGAGAGGAAGCTACTTGTAAGACTTTTTTCAAGGAAAAGGACTATATCCGATTACAGCCTGAAAATAGCAGTATGGAACCCATTATTGTAAAAGACAATTTTTCAATTTTAGGTAAGGTAATAGGTGTATTTAGACGCATGTAAAAATTAAGCTGTCACAAAAGCACACTATTTTTTGTGACAGCCATATTTTTATATTCCCCAACCACTCTTTTCATTCTTATTTTTTCATGTTAGTTTAATTCTATGCTAAATTATTTTTATGAAAAAAGTTGTTGTTCAACCTATACGTAAACTTCTTACTCTTTTATTTGTTCATTAAATATTAAATTTACCATCTTCATAGGAGTTATTGTAGAAATTGCATGTTTATAAACCAGCTGTTGCTTTCCATCGCTATCTAAAACAACAGTAAAGTTATCAAAGCCCTTAACCATTCCTTTTAGCTGAAATCCGTTTGTTAAGTATATCGTAACAGCTATATGCTCTTTCCTGACCTGATTCAAAAAAATGTCCTGCAAATTAATCGTATTCTTTACCAAAGTATCCACTCCTTTGTTTTATATATTAGTTTCATTAGTATCCATACTCTGTAATAAGGCACAAACTTCAATAAGTGCGGCATGGATTTAATGATTATTTATTAGTGCTTAAGCCTTTATCTATGTTTAGTACTTAAATATTCATAGCGTAAGGCATGCATTCAATTCCTAATACCTATTATTAACCTATAAGCATAATAATTTGTTTACTTATTCTATTTCTAACAATAGGACTTGTGAAAAATAATATATTCATTTTACTAGAATATTCCAGTCTTTGCAATAAGAATATAGTACTAACTAAACTCAAACATAGTTAGAATGCTACTTCAAAATATTTTCGTCATTATTATCTATATACAATGAACGGTAATATTTAGGGTAATATAAATTAAGACAATTCTAGATAATTAGCTCTAATTGTTTTACCGGAAACCCGACATGATGTCGGGTTTTTACACTATGGACCATGCATGGTGAATGTGTAAGACGGCTAAAACACTGAGAATAAACAAGCTAGTTCCTAGCTATTACTAATTCCTTGCAATTATTTCAGTAAAAAACCACTGATAATTCTCTGCACCGATATACTTTCTATGTGCGAAAGTCGATTTAATAAAATAAAATCAATAAGTACTAATATAATTTGTAACGTCCTCAATAATATTATGATTATTTCCAAAAACATCAATATTAAACCATTTAATCTCTTTAATTCTTCTAAACCAAGTTAATTGTCTCTTGGCGTATCTTCTAGAATCACGTTTTATAATTTCAACTGCCTCATCCAAACTATTCTTACCTTCTAGATAAGCTAATATCTCTTTATAACCAATTCCCTGCATAGCTGTTATTGAATCAGAAAAACCAAGCTCAACAAGGCCTTTAACCTCTTGAAGAAGTCCATTTTTCAACATTATATCTACTCTCTTATTTATTCTTTCATACAAATACTGTCTATCCATTGTTAAGCCAATTAGTATAAAATTATATTTTGAAGGTACTCCTCTTGATATTTCATTATGATATGAAATTGGTTTTTGCGTTTGGGCGTAAACCTCTAAAGCACGAATAACACGTTTTATATTATTGGGATGAATATTATTAGCAGCCTCTTCATCAACCTGCTTTAGCTTATCATGTAAATACTCCGCTCCAAATTCTTCTGCTTCTTTTTTTAATTCTTCACGAAGCTCCCAATTGCACTGGCTTTCACTAAAATTAATATTATCAATTAGTGAACTAATGTATAGTCCTGTACCACCGACAATAATTGGCAATTTTCCCTTTGCTATAATTTCTTCAATATATTTTTCGGCAAGCTCTTTGAATTTTACAACATTAAATTCTTCGTTAGGTAATACCTCATCAATCAAATAATGCTTAATTCCTTGCATTTCATCTATAGTTGGCTTTGCCGTACCTATATCCATATGTTTATATATTTGCATGGAATCTGCTGATATTATTTCTCCATTCAATCTTTTGGCAAGCTCAATTGATAAGATAGTTTTGCCCGAAGCAGTAGGCCCTGCTATTACAATTACACGGTTCATAAATATGCCCATGCCCAGCCTTTCACACAACAACATCAAGTAAATATACCTTCCTTTACAGAAATGACATGGGCTAAGGTAACTCCTTTTCCATTTATTATTTTCTTTCACTCCGATAGCCTTTTGCTTTTAACGCCTAGATTCAAAATGAAATTAATCGATTGTAGAAAAATTTCATTACATCAGCGTCGTGTAAGCGAGGCGGGAGATATTCTCACCGCCTGAAAACAAAAGCGGTATCCGCCACATTTTCTTGCCTCGTTATATAATCCTTTTAAACATTTTTTCTATTTCATATTTTGTTAAGCGTACTACTGTTGGACGGCCATGCGGGCAAGTATACCTCCTGCCTGTTTTAGCCAGCTCAGTTAATAGCTGATGAACTTCTTTATTATCGAGTTTTTTGTTTGCTTTTATAGCCGCTTTACACGCTATGGTATGAATTATATCGTCTGCAACTGGCGTACTAACAGGCTTAACAGATTCCTGAATTTTATCGGCTAATTCCAGAAATATTTCTTTTGGTGAATACCCCTCCATTAGATATGGTATACCCCTTATTATAATTGAATTGTTACCAAAATCTTCAAATACAAAACCTATTTTATTAAATAGGTCAATATTAGTTTTTATTGTATCAAGTTCAAAAGCCTGAAGCTGAATCACAACAGGTTCAAGCAACAATTGAGTTGTATTTTCCTGTGTCTCAAATTTTGTTTTTAACTTTTCATATATTATTCTTTCATGTGCAGCGTGCTGATCAACCAGCACTAGCTCATCACCATTTTGAAGTATTATGTAGGTCGAAAAAGCCTGTCCTATATATTTCATATCTACCAGCTCAAGCTGTGTTTTTTCAGAGCTAGAAGCAGATAATGAATCAGTATAATATGTTTTGTCAAAACCTTGATTCTTTTCTGAACTAACTTCTTTGCTACGTTCTTTGTCTGAGGCAACAAAAGAGCTAGTGTCCGTATTATAAAACAATGTATCTCTAGCATTGCAGCTGTTTTTAGC
Organism: Bacillota bacterium; assembly: GCA_023416275.1. GTDB lineage: Bacteria > Bacillota > Clostridia > Acetivibrionales > DSM-1351 > Ruminiclostridium. The sequence goes on from JAEZIB010000144.1 coordinate 28,469, forward strand.
GTAAATATCATTTGCAATTGTATTATCAGAACAGGTCATATCTTGATTAGCATAATTATTATCAGAGATACTGCCCAGAGCATAATCAGCTTTTTCTATATGGTCAGTGCTTGCTTTTTCAGTGTTTACAGACACATTCTTGCTATCCTTCCTTGCCAAAGGCTCTAAAGCTTTTGTAAGCATCCTGATTTCAAAGGATTTGTCAATATCGCTATTTGAAATATCACTTAAAGCCGTAACTTTTTCTTTTGACGCAGCAAACTCACCATACTGGGACTGAATATACTTTTGCTGTTCAATTAAAGCTGTATCTGCTGAATTTTGAAGCTTTAATTTACTAGTTGCCGTAGCTACAGTAAAATCAGAAGTCTCATTCATACTAATATTTTGTTTTATAAGCTGATCCTGAATATATTCCTTTTGGATATCGGCAGTTTTTATTTTAAACAGTTCTCTGTCCTTTGCAGGCACTGAAACAGGATTAAACAGGCTACTTGAGTTAAGTGCCTTTGAAACTGCCATATATACAGCTCTTGATAAATAACTTTCATCAGCAAACCTAACATCCATTTTTGCAGGATGTACATTGGCATCAACTAACCCGGGATTAAGTTCAATATTCAAAACGAAAAAGGGAAACTTATTTTTCATAAGAATACTGGAATACGCCTGTTCTACTGCGTATGAAACAGTTCTACTTTTAACATATCTCTTGTTTATATAAAGTGATTGATAATTTCTGTTTGATCTAGCTGACTCAGGTTTTCCCACATAACCAGAAATTTTAAATCTTTCGTCCTGATACTCGACCTCTAAGAGCTCCTTAATAATTTCTTTTCCGTATATGCTAAAAATAGCACTCCTTAAATCATTATTTCCCGGGGTATGTACTAAAGTAGATTTTCCGCTTGTCAATTTAAAAGCTATATTAGGATTTCCTAAGGCAATTCTAGATATAGTATCAGATATATAAGTGGCTTCAGTAGAATCCTTTTTTAAAAATTTATATCTTGCTGGTGTATTAAAAAATAAATCCTTAACAATGAAGGTTGTGCCGACAGGACATCCTGTCTGCCTTACTTCCTTAAATGTACCGCCAACGATATAAACATACATTCCATACGTACTGCTTGTAGTTTTAGTTTGAAGTTCAACAGAGGAAACTGCTGCAATACTAGCCAATGCTTCTCCCCTAAACCCCATTGTAATTATTGAGTCCAAATCTTCTGCTCTTTTAATTTTACTGGTAGCATGTCTTTCAAAAGCAATTTCCACATCATCCTCATCCATACCGCTGCCATTATCAGTAACCTTAATGTAGGATATTCCACCATTTCTAATATCTACTGAAATATTTGTTGCACCGGCATCAATAGAATTCTCAACTAACTCTTTAATAACAGAAGCTGGTCTTTCAACCACTTCTCCTGCTGCTATTTTATTTGATGTGTTTTCATCCAGCACAATTATCTGTCCCACTCATGTCACCCTTTCTGTATAGCGATACTTTAACGCCTAGATTCAAAATAAAAAAGTTTGAGTTACGCATTCATCTTCCTCTGCAAATCGTACAAAATATTCATTGCATCAATAGGCGTTAACCTTGATAAGTCAATTTTCTTTATTTCCTCTAACACTTCATTGTTCTGCGATGCTTTAGCCGCAGCTGCAAACAAATCCATTTGACCATCAAACTGCTTTTTGGTCTTATGGGACTTTCCATTTTTGTTAACATCAGCTGCATCTAACTCCACTAGTATTTCTTTTGCTCTGTCTATTACGTCTAGCGGAACACCAGCAAGCCTTGCAACCTGAATGCCATAGCTGCCATCAGCACCACCTCTGATAATCTTTCGAAGAAATATAACCTCTTCGCCCTTCTCCTTGACTGTAATGCAATAATTTTTAATGCCAGAGAGCTTTCCTTCCAGTTCAGTCAGCTCATGGTAATGGGTTGCGAAAAGTGTCCTACAGCCTAATTTCTCTTTGTTTACTATATATTCTATTACAGCCCATGCTATACTGAGCCCATCAAAGGTACTGGTTCCTCTTCCTATTTCATCAAGTATAAGTAGGCTATTCTTAGTTGCATTCTTTAGAATATTTGCCACTTCAGACATTTCAACCATAAATGTACTTTGTCCAGAAGCCAAATCATCAGAAGCTCCTACCCTTGTAAATATTCTATCTACTAAACCTATTTTTGCAGTAGTTGCAGGTACAAAGCTACCAATTTGTGCCATAAGTACAATTAATGCTGTCTGCCGCATATAAGTAGACTTTCCTGCCATGTTTGGACCTGTGATAATGGCAAGTCTGTCTTCCTCCATATCCAGCACTGTGTCATTTGGCACAAAGCTACTTTTATCAACCATCCTTTCAACCACAGGATGCCTACCGTCAACTATTTGTATTTCATCGCCATCAGTTACTTCGGGCATACAATAATTCTCTCTGTCAGCAACTTCGGCTAAGGATGCCAGCGCATCCAGCTCAGCTAATGCTTTTGCTGTAGACTTGATTCTTGTTATATGAGCAGCTATAGCTTCTTTGATCTCTATAAACAAGCTGTATTCAAGCTGAACTATTTTTTCCTCTGCCCCAAGAATGGTTTCTTCTATCTCCTTTAACTGAGGAGTTATATACCTTTCGCAGTTTGCAAGAGTTTGCTTTCGAATATACTCCGCTGGTACTAAAGAAAAATATGATTTTGTAACTTCTATAAAATAGCCGAAAACTTTATTAAATCCAACCTTAAGATTCTTGATACCTGTCTTTTCTCTTTCAGCTGCTTCTATAGCAGCTATCCAGTCCTTACCTTGCGTAGATGCCAATCTTAGCTTGTCCACCTCATCATTGTAGCCAGCTTTAATTATTCCGCCCTCTTTTATTGTGATGGGAGGATCATCTATTATTGAAACTTCTATTAGATTACAGACATCTTCGAGGGAATCCAACTGTTCGAAGCAGTATTTGTTATGTTGGGCTTCAAATTCCTTCAAAATATCTTTTATGTATGGAATCTGATTTATGGAATTTTTAAGAGCAATCAAATCTCTGCAATTAACACTGCCAAGCACTACCTTGCCCATTAGACGCTCTATATCATACACTCTTTTCAAAAGCTCTCTGGTTTCAACACGAGCCATAAATTTATTCTTGAATTCATCAACTGCTTTTAAGCGCAGCTTTATATCTCCAAGATTTACAAGGGGCTGCTCAATCCATTTTCTGATAAGCCTGCCACCCATAGAAGTCATAGTTTTATCAAGAACCCACAGTAATGAGCCTCTTTTTGACTTCTCTCTCATGGTTTCAGTAAGCTCAAGATTTCTGCGCGTGGCAGCATCTAAAACCATGTATTCCTCTATGTTATAAGAATTAAAATTCTGTATATGACTAAGGCTTACCTTTTGAGTTGTTTCCAAGTATTTTAATAAAGCACCAGAAGCATTAATTGAAATATCATACTCGGTCAGAATCATTTGCAAATCCGTAAAATGTGACTTGAGAATATCAGTTGAAAATCCATACTCAAAGGTACTATCATCTAATACTGTTATATATATATTATATCTGATATTTAATTGAGCTAGAAATTCAGAATCCTTGTTAAACTCACTGTTTACAACCATCTCAGAAGGCAAATATTTAGCTATTTCATCAAGCAACTTGCCTTTGGTATTCCCCCAAGTAATTCTAGTAGCATTGAAATCACCAGTTGTTATATCAACAGCAGCAATCCCATAAAAATTTCCATTTTTGCATATTGACATAAGATAATTGTTTTTTCTGTCATCAAGCATTGCAATATCAGTAACAGTACCAGGTGTTACTACCTTGATTACGTCTCTTTTAACTAAACCCTTTGCAGTAGCAGGATCTTCTACCTGCTCACATATAGCAACCTTAAAGCCCTTTGAAATAAGACGCGCCACATATCCATCTGCTGAATGAAAAGGGACACCGCACATCGGAGCCCTTTCATCTAACCCACAATCTTTTCCTGTCAGAGTGATTTCCAGCTCCCTTGATGCTATTTCTGCATCAGAAAAAAACATCTCATAAAAATCACCTAAGCGAAAAAACAAAATACAATCCTTATATTGCTCTTTTATATCAAGATACTGTTGCATCATCGGAGTAACAGTAGCCATAAAACCCCACCTATCTCGTAAAGTATATGATTAACCTTTGCAGCCACCACCGCAGGTTTTGCATTTATCATCAGTGCAACCGGTTTCACCTGATATTGAGAAAACAATTATATCATTTACTTTTTTCATTAATGCCTCTAAATTTGACTTAGAAACAAGATAATTATTAGTAACATCATAATCATTAATTTCCTGCTGCTTTTCAAGTAATTTTACTCTAACATTATCAATTATTTCAGTGCTTGCCTTATCTCTAGTAACCTTAACCATTTCTATTTGAAGCTGCTTATATTCCTTCATTAGCTGAGTTGATTTTTCATCTGATTTCATTGTAGCTTCGCTATTTGTATAAGCCTTCATTTCTTTTGACTCTGCTAACATTAAACCAAGTTCTCTTGCCTTTTCAGTTATATCCATTTTAGTCACCTTTCTATTTTCCATTATAGGATTACATTATATATTATTTTTTGTTTCAGTATATTATTTTTTGTTTCAGTATTAATATTACATTTTAAAAAAATTACTTTATGAAATTTAATTGATAATTTTCCGCATTTACAATTTTGAATTGCGAAAGTTGAATTGTTTTTCCTCAAATACCTTGTAATAAGCAGTACACAGTATTTGTTAAACTAAAAACAAACTATTTATATAGTTAATCAAGTTTTCCATTTAATGACCATGTCTGTATTCCATCAATTTTGACATTTACCAGCTTTCCAACTAAATCAGGACTGCCCTTAAAATTAACAATTTTGTTTTGCCTTGTCCTGCCAGTATAAGTGGTTTTGCTGTTTTTACTTAGCCCCTCAACAAGTACCTCCACTTCTTTGCCCAGAAGCTCATTATTAATCTGAAGGCTTATGGAGTTTTGCAATTCTAATAACCTCTCAAATCTATCTTTCATAACCTCTTCCGGAATTTGTGACGGATTCTTGGCTGCGGGTGTACCTGTCCTCTTTGAATAAAGGAAAGTATAAGCCATATCATATTTTACCTTCTTGATAACGTCCAAAGTTTCAGCGAAGTCCTCTTCAGCTTCACCAGGAAATCCAACTATAATATCAGTAGTCAAGCCAATATCAGGTATTTGCTCTTTAACCTTTTCAATTAAGCTTAAATATTGCTCCTTTGTGTATTTTCTGTTCATATCTTCAAGAATTTTGGAGCTTCCAGCTTGAACAGGCAAATGTAAATGCTCGCAAACCTTGCCACAATCACGAATCGCATAAATTAATTCATCAGATATATCTTTAGGATGAGAAGTCATAAATCTAATGCGCTCTAATCCATCAATTTTATTTAATTCTCTCAATAAATTAGCAAATGTAAAATCTCCTTCTAAGTCCTTACCGTAGGAATTTACATTTTGACCCAGAAGCGTTACTTCCTTACACCCATCTTCAGCCAATTTTATAACTTCATTTTTTATTTCATCAATTCCTCTGCTGCGCTCTCTGCCTCTGACATATGGCACAATACAATAGGAACAAAAATTGTTACAGCCATACATGACAGTTACCCAAGCCTTGAGTTTATCTTTCCTGATAATGGGCATGTTTTCAGCAATTGAGCCTGTGGAATCCCAAACATCAACAACCATTTTATTAGCCGTGATAGCAGTATTTAGCAATTCAGGCAACTTATATAAATTGTGTGTTCCAAATACTATGTCAACATGTTTGTATACCTTTTTAATATGTGCAACAACTTCGGGCTGCTGCATCATACAGCCACATATAGCAATAATAAGATTTGGGTTGGTTTCTTTTAATTTCTTTAAAGCCCCTAGATGTCCATAAACCTTTTGCTCCGCATTTTCACGCACACAGCAGGTGTTAAATATAACCAAATCACTGTCTGAACGAATATCACATTCAGAATATCCCATTTCGGATAAAATTCCTGCAAGACGTTCTGAATCATTTTCATTCATTTGACAACCAAAAGTCTCAATACTGTATCTAATTGGCTTACCTAGCTTTATAGTCAAATCTTGAACGTATTGCTTGATAGTTTCTATATATTTGTACTGCGCATTAATTTCTTCTGCAGATACTTTTGTTGTAACTCTTTTTCCTTCGCTCAAAACTATTCCTCCATAGTTTAACGTTAATTAAATAATATCATAACATACAGAAGCTATTATAACATAAAATTTCGTAATTTAAATATTATAAATACATTCTATATTTTTCTATTACAACATCAAGTCCAGCATATACTAAAGTACTTATCTCATCTGTACTAAAGAATCCAAATTTTTTATAAAAGTGTACAGCTCTATCGTTTTCTTTAATAACCCATAAATAGCAGCTTTTACAGCCCTGCTGCCTTAATCTGTCTATAGCAAAACTAGTCAATTCATAGCCTTGTTTTGTCGACCAGTACTCAGGCAATACATACAATGAAATTATCTCGCTTTCATGACAATCTGAGCAATCTAACTCCGTTCTTTCTATACCATAGCTAATTGTACCTGTAATCCTTCCATCCAGCTCAAAAACAGCTGCTTCATGAATATTATTTACAATTGCTTTTGTAAATAGTGGTATCCAGCCATCATCTGAAATATTATTTAGGTATTCTATTGGAATATATTTGTCATATGCGCCTTTCCATGTTCTAGCATGTACATAGCTCATTGCTTTTACATCATTAATACTTGCTAAACGTACGCCCATAAGTTATATCACCCCGCCAATTCTCTGACTGTCGATAATTTTTTTGCCAGCTAGAGCTTTTTTAGTAAGTTATATATATTAACATTATTTGCTGTTATTTTCCAATCAACTAGCTATTGGCTTAATATTATCGATATTTATATTATACTTTAAAAAAACAAAGTTGAATTTATATTTCATTTTGCTATATAATTAATTCTAGCCTATGGCAAATAATGTTATTGTTTCAAATGATGCTTGGAGCTATTTGTAAGATAATTGAAAATAAGATTTAAAAACTTACAAGGAGAAAACAATGGAAAAAGATATTATTACGTTCTTTGAAAAAGATAGATTTGCGCATTATGTTGGAATTGAGCTTGTAAAAGTTGAACAGGGTTATGCTGTTACCAGCTTAAAACTCGCAGATAAGCATTTAAATGGATTGAATGTTGTACAGGGTGGTGCTATATATACCTTGGCAGATTTTGCTTTTGCAGCAGCAACAAACTCTAATGGACTTGCTACTGTAGGAATAAATTGCAGCATTACTTACTTTAAAGCTCCAAAAGGCAATACTATTACTGCTCATGCTAAATTAAATTCTGCAGAAAAGAGAATTTGCGGCTGCGATGTTGAGGTTCTTGATGCGGATGGAACACTTGTAGCTAAGTTTAGCGGAACAGGTTACAGAATAAATAAAACAATTAATTTTTTAGAAGGAACAGTCAAATAATAAACGATTGATTTAGTTTAATGGCATACAATAGATTTTGCTAGTGCTTAGCTTTAAAGTTATACTATCGGCTGATGGAATTAGAATTTTTCAGCCGATAGTAACTGAGATATTTAAGAATTTATACTACACTATTGAACCTGGCTGCAATTTAGGGTTTAGATAATCTTTAGGATTTGTACTCAATATTCTTTCTATCCGTAATTCTGAATTGTTTGACCTAGAAACCTGTACCATTACTCCATCAACATTCATTTCACAAAAGCTTGTATTTGCTGAAATATCATCAAAGCCACGGTTTCCGAAAACAACGCTTGTATCATAAATAGAATAAAAAATCATTGCAGCGTACCTCCTGAATTTGTTTCAGCCTTTTTCTTTCTATTTTCTTCTATTAGTTCATTAAGCTTGGCAATTGCATCTGACAAACCGCCTACGGCATCAATTAAGCCTGTTTGAACTGCTTCCTCACCAAACAAGACAACACCAACATCATTAGCTAATTCCCCAGTTTTGAGCATAAGTTCCTTAAATCTTTCTTTTGTAATGTTCGAATGACTACATACAAACTTAACAACTCTTTCCTGCATTTTATTAAAATACTCGTATGTTTGAGGCACTCCTATAACCATACCGTTAAGCCTGATAGGATGTATTGTCATCGTTGCAGAACTTGCTATAAAACAGTAATCAGCTGAAACTGCCATAGGAACTCCGATGCTATGACCACCACCTAATACTATTGAAACTGAAGGCTTAGATAAACTTGCTATCATTTCAGATATTGCTAGCCCAGCCTCAACGTCTCCTCCGACAGTATTAAGTACCAATAATAAGCCTTCAATTTGCTTACTTTCTTCAATAGCAACTAGTTGAGGAATAACATGTTCATATTTTGTAGTCTTATTGTGAGGCGGCAAAAGAATATGGCCTTCAATTTGTCCTATTATAGATAGACAATGGATATTGCTTTCTTCCTGAGGCAAATTTGTTGTGCCTAATTCCTTTATTTGTTGAACTTCACTATTTTGTTTTTCATTCTCTGCAGGTTGTGTATCTGGTGTTTGTGTATTATTATTCAATTTGTTTGTCCCTCTTTTTAAAAATTTTGTTTATATAATTTTTATCATGTATTAAAATTTAGCTTTCAATATTATGCTACTAAGTTTACATTGCTATACTTAAATGAGCTTATATCAACGTTTGGTGAAGCTTTCAAAATGTGAATAACTCTACGAATTACTGCGTATTATGCTTCTCAGCAAAGTAATAGCATTTACATTATATTAGTATATATTTTTTATCAAAATAAATACGCATAGACATATTTTAAACTTATTATTAATATTAATAACATCATTACAACATTACATAATTATTGCTAGGATAAGTTATTATTCTAATAAAAATAGCCTATATTTCCAAATACATATATTACATGCATTAAATATAAGCTTTTCTACTTAAAATAAATTATATTAATGATTTTTAGATATTGTTACCAATGAGTATTGGCTGCATTTGAATACTTTGCAATGCGCTCTGAACTGCAAACAATATCTGATCAAAATCTGCAACTAGTGAAGTACATTTTTTTATTGGATCATCCTGACCGAATGGAACCATATATATATTTTTCATATTGAGTAAAGCTCCAATATTTTTAGCATTTGCACTTAACCCGTCATTTGTTGAAACTGCTATAACAACAGGACGCATATTTCTAAGGTGTGCTTTACATGCCATTGTAACGGTACCATCAGTTACAGCATTTGCTATTTTTGCAATCGTATTACCTGTACATGGTGCAATAACCAGTATGTCTAATAAGCCTTTGGGACCTATTGGCTCAGCCTCAACAATTGTATTAATAGGTTTCTTGCCAGTTATAAGCGTTAATTTTTTTTTCAAATCTTCTGCTGTTCCAAATCTTGTATCAAATTTATCTACAGATTCAGAAATAATAGGCAATACATCTGCACCCTCCTTTACTAAAATTTCAATCTGTGGAATTATTTTAGTAAAGGTACAAAATGAACCTGTAATTGCAAATCCAACTCTTACTCCCTCAAGTAGCATTGTTATACCCCCAACTCTTCGATAATATTGTAAGCGGTGTCCTTAATAAATTCTGCAGCTGTTACAGGAGCAACTTTACCTGGAAGCGAGAGCGCCCATATTGCTTTTAAGCCAAGTTCCTTAGCTTTTTCAAAATCTACCCCACCCGGTTTAGAAGCTAAATCTATAATTAAACAATTAGAATTTAAAGCTTTTAGAACTTCATTATTTAATATAATAGATGGTATAGTATTGAACAGAACATTTATTGATTTTACTGTGTTAGATAGCTCACTCAATAAAACTGGCTTATATCCATAATTCTTTATCCAAGCTAAATCTGAATATTTTCTTGCTTCTACATAGACATTAGCGCCCATTCCTGTTAGCACTTTAGCTAAAGTTTTGCCTATCCTACCAAAGCCAAGGATTAGTGCATTACTATTATGTAAAGTAGTGGGCATTTCCTCTAATGCTATTTGAATTGCTCCCTCTGCTGTTGGAATTGCATTTAACACTGCCATTTCTTCTCTTTCCAATAAATCAACTGTATAAACATTGTAAACCTGTGCCATATGGCTGATTTTTTCACTTATTCTGCCAGCAATAAACAATTGGTTTTTATTTATACATTTGAATACTTCGTTAATATAGATTTTATCGGCATGAAATGGTGCATTTAACAACTCATTATCATTTGAACATGGTATAGGGCCAATTACAACATCAGTCTGGTTAATTGCTTCCGCAATAGTATTACTTTGCTTTAATTTTATTTCGAAGCCTGCATTACTAAAGCCATATATATTAACAGATTTGCCTTCAGCAGCAATCAACTCAGCCAATTTTACACTTCTTAAGTCTCCGCCTATAATGCTAAATTTTTTGTCTCCCACTCAAAGTCCTCCTCATCTTATTTTAATTTGCTGAACAAAGCCCTCAAACGTTTTTCAATACTAACCACCCACACCCTGTTTATATATAACTTTCACTGCAAAACCACTTGTAGTTTTTGTGGCTCGAAAACGCACCATGTTAGTACAAACTTTATTATCGAGCTTTTCAAGCTTAGCACAAACTAAAGTAATACTTTCAGTGGATAACCTCTGCTTCTCAGAAGTAGGCAGTATTTTTTCTGCTTGATTGCTCAATCCGCAAAAAGCTGCTTTCAGCTTTTTGATATGCGAAGAGTATGATGAATGCACGAAATGTAAACTTCGCATTTTTTAAGCTATAAGCCACTGCTGGAGCAGTGCATCGCATGTGGTGATAAATATAACTTCTGTAATTTAATGCGAAAACAGTATCATAACGCCTAGATTCAAATGAAATTTTTTGCATGTTGAAAAATTTCATTACATCAGCGGTATTTCATCGAGGCTGGAGATATCCTCACCGCCTGAAAATCAAAGTAGTAACAGCCACTTATAAAAGTGTGCCTCGATATAATTGAATAATATACCAATTATGACGACTAATATATCTTATGTACTAAGTAAATGCCAAGTGCCTGTACAAGTTTTATATAACAAAAAAACACCTAACTAATATCTTAGGTGTTTTAAAAGGTTTCTCTTTATAAAACTATTTCATTTTTTAAATTGCCTACTGCTGATAAGCTTATTTTTTCATATTTAAATATGCTCTCAATTATTTCATATATATCATCAATTTTTATATTATCCATCTTTGAAATTACTTCCTCAGGAGTTTCAATTTTTTCGAGCATTAGCTCAGACTTACCAATGCTGTTCATTCTACTTCCAATACTCTCAAGTCCTAATAGATAACTGCCCTTTAATTGATCTTTTGACTTATTTAGCTCATCTTGTGATATACCATTTTTGACCAGTAGTTTAATTTCTTTTTTTGTAAGGTCCATTACTTTTTGTAGATATTCCGGATTCATACCAGCGTAAATCATAAATAGCCCTGCTCCCATATATGTTGATGGATATGAATATATCGAGTAAACTAATCCTTTTTTTTCTCTTATATTTTGAAATAGTCTAGAACTCATTCCTCCACCAAATATGTTATTTAGAGCGAGTAATGGATATATTCTGTCATCTCCATGCTGTACTCCGTCAAAACCCATACATAAATGTATCTGTTCTGTTTCTTTACGACGGATATCTACATCAATTAAATACTCTACGGGAGTGTAATTTAAATTAAACTGGCCATCAAATTTCCAGTCACCAAAATATTTAATGACATAATCTACCAATTCACTCTCGTCAAAATTGCCTGCAACTGAAATAACAGTGTTATATGGGGTGTAATACTCATTCATATACTGCTTTATCATTTTTTTATTGAATTTATTTATGCAATTTTGAGTCCCAAGTATAGGATAACCTAATGAATTTCCATGCCAAACCATTTCAGAAAATATGTCATGTACCAGCTCCTCAGGAGTATCTTCATACATTCCAATTTCTTCAACCACAACTTTTTTCTCAGTATTTATATCAGAATTGTCAAATTTTGAATTAAAATACATATCAGACAATACATCTAGAGCAATATTAAGATGAGTATCAAGTGTCTTTGTATAGTAGCAAGTACACTCTTTACCTGTAAAAGCATTTATTTGTCCGCCTATAGCGTCAATAGTAGCGGCAATTTCTCGTGCTGAACGATTTATTGTTCCTTTAAAAAGCATATGTTCAATAAAATGTGAAATTCCATTGTTATTTAAGCCTTCACTTCTAGAACCAGTACCAACCCATATTCCAACAGATACAGATCTCACATATGGAATGTTTTCATATACAAGTCGTACTCCATTATCTAATACTTTCTTTTTGAACATTTAATCCTCCGTAGTTATATTAATTCTACTACACCTTCTATTTATCAAGCTTATAAGCCAGCAATTTAAAGAAAAACACTGTTTTCCTGTAAAGGAGGTGTTTTTTAATAATAATTGGGGCGTAAACAACAGTCTACGCCCACAAAATAAAAGAAGTATAAAGAATCTTGATTTCTAGCTGTTTTCTGATAAAGCGTCTTTGTGGGAAAGATTAATTCGTCCTTGCTTGTCAATTTCCATTACCTTTACAAGCAATTCATCACCTATATTTACAACATCCTCAACTTTATCAACTCTCTTAGAATCAAGCTTTGAAATATGAACAAGTCCATCTTTTCCAGGTAGTATTTCAACAAAGGCACCGAAAGTAGTAATTCTTACAACCTTGCCCATAAATATTTCACCGGGTTCAATATCCTTTGCAATACCCTGTATTATTCTCAATGCCTTTTGTGCTGCATCTGCATCAGATGTAAGAATATATACTCTGCCATCCTCTTCTATATCAATCTTAACACCAGTTTCTGCAATGATTTTGTTAATCATTTTTCCACCAGGTCCAATAACATCTCTAATTTTTTCAGGATTTATATAGGTTGTAATAATTTTTGGAGCATATTCAGACAGTTCCTTTTTAGGAGCTGGAATAGCCTTCAAAATAACATCATTAATTATCTGTAGACGTCCTTTTCTTGTAAGCTCAAAAGCTTGGCGAATTATTTCGTAACTTAATCCGTCAACCTTTATATCCATCTGAATAGAAGTGATTCCTTCAGTTGTTCCTGCAACCTTGAAGTCCATATCTCCAAAGAAATCCTCTATACCTTGGATATCCATAAAGGTTACAAAATTATCAGGATTC
>JAEZIB010000157.1 GCA_023416275.1 Bacillota bacterium
ATCTACACCCTTATACCAATCATTTTCAATGTCTGTTATAACTCCAACAATATCTTTCCCTTTATTGATTAGATTTTGTAATGCCTTTTTGCCTAAAGCATGGCCTCCCATAAAAACTATTCTCATATTAACCTCCCACGCCCTATTTGGGCACAAAAATTTGGTAAAGTATTCGTGGAGGTACGCTATCTTTTTTTGCTGTTGTAGCAAATTCTTTCAAGCTAATTCTCCTGTTACCATATGTGGTTTAAGAGGCTCTCCTCTTTTCAAACTATATTTTGATAATTTACCAATTACGCTTTCAAAATACTTAGGTTCCATCCCCCAACCAGGTCTTATTACTCTGATATTTTTCTCAGTAAATTTTTCTCCCTCTTTTATATCTTTAACAACAAATATAGACTTCCTGAATATTCTACTCTCAGCTTCTTCTTCAGTAATATCATAACTAATTTTCCCTATTGCCTTTTCCGCTTCTCTAATATCATTAACCATAAGTGCAAATTCTTCCTTTTCCATTGAAAATGAAGAATCAGGATTCTCTATATCCCGACTTATACAAATATGCTTTTCAATTATTTTAGCTCCTAATGCTACAGCTGTAACTGCCGCAATAGAACCCATAGAATGATCTGATAGACCTGTAACAAGCCCAAATCTATCTTTGATGTCGGCTATTGTAGCCAAATTCATATTTCCAGGTATCGCTGGATATGCACTTGAGCATTTTAACAAGCAAATATTCTCACAACCGCTTGCCCTAGCGGTCTCCACAGCCTCCTCAATTTCTTCTAAAGAAGCCATTCCTGTTGATATTATTATGGGTTTTCCTTTTGATGCCACATATTTGATAAGTGGTATATCAACAATTTCAAAAGAAGCTATTTTATAAAAATCTACCCCTATGCTTTCTAAAAAATCAACCGAAGTCTTATCAAAAGGGGTTGATAAAAAATCAATACCAATCTTCTCTGCCTCTTTTTTTATAATAGGCTGCCATTCCCAAGGAGTAAACGCTTTACCATATAAACTATATAGAGTTTCCCCTCCCCAAGTTCCATTATTAATTCTAAAGTATTTATTATCACAATTAATAGTTATAGTGTCTGGGGTATATGTCTGTATTTTTATACAGTCAGCTCCTGCATCCTTTGCAGCATGTATTATCTCTATTGCTCTATTTATATCCCCAGCGTGATTTGCAGACATTTCAGCTATAATATAGCAAGGTTTAGTGTCTCCTATGAGCTTATTTTTAACATTTAAAGTGCTTTTTTTATTTACTGAACTCATGATTAACCATCCTGTAAAATACTCTTTTCGTAGCCTTCATTTCTCTTAAACTTGATATTTTTCGTAAATATTTCAGGCCTACTCTTGTTTAACTTTAGTATATCCTTCATCTTAAAAAAACTATCTTTTTTATATAATTCATTATACACATTATTGATAACTTCAAAATCTTCGCTTTCGTCTAGAGTCCATCTCAAGCCTGAGTAATCGGATTCACACTCAATATTTTGAATTTTAAATAATTCTGGATGTTTATATAAAAAGGGCGTGACATGCTCTCTTTCACTTTGCAAATTAGCATTCTCCCATGCCTTCTTTAAAGCATCTACAGTAAAAACTTCAACATCAAGACCATCTGGATATGTTGGTTTAATTGTATTAGATACATAATCATATTTGGTTTCTATTGCTGTTTCTACTACTAAATCAATTACTTCAGCATCAATAAAAGGACAATCCGCAGTTATTCTTACAACATAATCCTCTTCCTTAGCTCCTGCCCATTGAACTGCCTTATAAAACCTATCAAGCACATCATTTTCACTACCCCTAAAACATTTTATGTTATTCTGAATACAACACTGTTCTAGAGAATCATCACTACAAGTATTACTAGTTGCTAAAATAACTTTATCAACATTTTCAGCTTTCTGAACACGTCTTACCACATGTACAAGAACTGGCAATCCGCATATATCTAATAACACTTTTCCCGGCAGTCTGCTTGAATTCATTCTGGCCTGTATAACTGCATACACCAAATATTATCACACCTTTCATATGCTACTTACCCACATATCATGTAAAAATCTAACCATTAAGACATTGTATTTCTCTATTTTATATTACGTTTAAATACTGGATTAACTTTTCCACCCTTCAGTATTTCGAGTGCCGAATCCTTTTCAATGGCTCTTTGTATATCGCTCAATGCCAATTCTGCTGCATCAAGGTATAACTCTATTTCCTTTTCGGAATGAGATAAATTCAAGTTATTTATACCAATGGACATGATACCTTCTTGAATCATTCTTTGCTGAAAAATAGAATTAATATCTAAATAATCCAAACTTCCTTTACCTTCAAACTGTATTCCAGCATGAGGTGCGAGTCCCGAAGTAAGCACTACATCAGAAACCTTCTTATCATATATTATATCACTTAAACCTTTTAGCATCATGTTGCCAAGGTTCCATATCCCTTCGTATATTTTTGGTTTTTCCAAAATATTGATTGTCTCTAATGCAGCTACAATTGACAATGTTTCTCCACCAAATGTAGTTGATACAAAAACTCCCTGCTCAATTAATTGCATGATATCTCTTTTACCAGCAACTGCAGAAATAGGCATTCCATTTCCCATTCCTTTACCGATTGCCACCATATCAGGAATTACATTGTATAGCTCAGATGCCCCCCCCAAAGCATATCTAAATCCTGAAACAACCTCATCAAAAATAAGTATTGCGCCATTTTTATTAGTTATTTCACGTATAGCTTGGAGATAGCCTTCTTCTGGCCCGTTAGCTTGAATTGGCTCAAGAATAA
>JAEZIB010000179.1 GCA_023416275.1 Bacillota bacterium
CCGCAATAGTAAAGCAGTGGAGGAGCATTCTTTTTTAATAATGCTTTCAGCTTCTTTGGATATTCCTTGTCACTTTTGGTTATCAACCCTATACCTTTTCTTGATAATTCTTCTAGTGCAAAAGCAAGCTTCGCCCCCTTAGACAGAAGTATAGCAATTCTCTCTGCCTTTTCTTCAGAAATCAATAAATTAGTTTGAATATCCTGCTTCGAAAGCTGCATTAAACCCGCTGGTTCCTTAATTTTTGAATTTATAATATTTGTTGCCAAATTACTCCACTCAACTATTGAGAATGGTTTAGCATCCTCATCCTTCAATAAGTGACTGCATAATAAAATAGTTACATACGCATTATCTGAAAACATTTAATCTTGTCCTCCTGAGCCTGCCGTATTTGCCAGTGCAAACGGATATACAAGCCCTGCTCCCTTTTTTCTAAGTTTATATCCACATACGGTAAATGTCCATCTTGAATCTACCATATCATCAACTAACAATACGTTACCCATGTGAACATTATTATTTATTTCAAAACTTTTCCATGCATTATTAAACTGCATGTGACTATTATTAAATTCTTTTTGTTGTTTTGAATTTATAGTCTTAATAATAGTATCATAATATGGTAATTCCAGTGCTTCGGATAATCTTTCAGCAAAGCTTTTTACCAGTTCAATCCTTCTAAGTGAAGAAACCGCGGTTACCCATTCTATCTCGTTCTGACTTACAAAATCCTTTAACAATTCAAAAGAAGCTTTTACCAAATCATCTGAAAAGTATTCGTCGTTATATTTGTTTTTGCTTACTACCCTACCCCAGCCAGCATCACCGTAATTACTGAGAGCTATTCCATTTTGACACTGATACATTTCATTAATTTTAGTTTTACCATCTATAGGTAGTCCGGTCGGCCACTGCTTTCTTGCCTCAATTGTATAATGCTCATTTTTTATATATTTTAGTGCCTCTATAATTGTATCTCCTTTAGCTGAAGTTGGGTATATATCTTTTTGCAAACAATTCCTGCATCGGTTACACTTTTTCGCTAAAGAATCATTTAGCTCCTTAGCAATGAACTCCATATAGCAATCATCTGTTTCAATAAAATCATTCATTCTTTGCAGTTCATATTGTCTTATCTTAGTTATGCTCTCGCCATATGCTAAATCTGGAGTCCATGGTCTCAGTGATTTATAATACTTTTTATCTTCATTATAAATATCACCGTTTATTAATAAAAATTTCAAGCAATTTTTGAGTCTTTCTTGAGAAACATCTATTTTTCCCATAATTCCATATATAGATAGTCCATTACTATTCTCTAAAGCTTTTACAACAATATCCATTTCCTTGTATGTAGGGAAAGCTGTATTAATAAAATAATTATTTATGTCGTCGTCTTCATTGCCCGCAAGCAAAATTGCATCCGCTGACTCAATTGCTCTTCCTGCCCTACCTATCTGCTGATAATATGCAACAACATTACCGGGTTTCTGAAAATGTATTACAAATCCAATATCCGGCTTGTCAATACCCATACCAAAAGCAGTAGTTGCAACAAGTACTTTCATCTCATTGCGGACGAACATTTTTTCAAGCCTTAATCTCTCTTCTTTTTCCTCAATTCTATCTTTTCTCAACCCTGAGTAATAAGCATATGCATCAATACCACACCTTTTCAGCCATTCGCTTACTAATATGCAATCATGCTTTGTTAAACAATAAATTAAACCTGTACCATACATTTCCCCAATATTTTCAGTCAGCCATGCCAATCTTTCTTCTTTTCTATCTAAATTTATAACTTGTATTGAAAGAGATTCTCTTATCAATGGACCTCGTTGTATAATTATATCATCACCTAGCTGATCTGAAACATCTTTAACCACTCTGTTATTAGCTGTTGCAGTAGTTGCTAATAGTGGTACATTGGATGGTAAAAATTTTACAATATTTACAATCCTTCTATAATCAGGTCTAAAATCATGTCCCCAATCAGAAATACAATGTGCCTCATCAATTACCAGCATCCCAATTGAACTATTAATCTCATTTAAGACATTCATTTTAAAGTCTTCATTATCCAATTTTTCAGGAGCTATGAATAAAACATCAACCTTGTTCTCCCTCAGTTCTTGATAAATTTCATCCCACTCATCTTTATTATTTGAGTTTATTGTTCTTGTATTTAGTCCAAATTTATTGGCCGATTCAACCTGGTTGTTCATTAAAGCAAGTAAAGGACTAATAACTAAAGCAAATCCTCTTCCTTCTTTGCGCAATATCTTAGTTGTTAGAAAATAAATTAAGCTTTTGCCCCATCCTGTTTTCTGAACAACCAAAGCTCGTTTTCCTTGTAAAACAGCTATAATTGCTTCTAATTGACCATCTCTGAAAGTTGCTTCTTCACCATAAAATTCTTTCAGATACTCCTTTGCAGTACTTATTAATTGTTCTTTATTCATAGAGTCACCATCACTTCTTATATTAATAAAGGTTTACTTTAATTTAGTAATACACCACCCACAAAATAAACAAGTTATATTTATAGAGGTGATTGTATTCCGTAGTAACTCTATTATAATATTTACATTAAGAAAATTATATAAAATTAAACTTTTTATCCCATTTTATTTTCACTTTACTAATTTTTACTCAAAAGACGGCTATGTATTTATTACCAGCATTTAATTAACTCATTGATTCTGACTTATTAAATATGCAAATCTTGGTATATAAAATATTATTCTTATATATTTCCCAATTCTTACTTCATAAGTATTTACATACACAGTAAATTAAAACAACGTAAGCTGCTTATCATAGTAGCCTTGCTTATAGACCTTGATAATATCCTCCATTTTATATAGAAGCCCAAGCCTCTCACATTCCTGCTTAGTCATTGACATAAGCTGCTTTGCATTAGGAGAATGGCACTCATAGGAATTACCATAGGCTTTTATATATTTTTCTTTAACACCTGGAAAAAGCTTATCTAGCTTATCAAAATACCACTCTCGCTGGTTTTGCCTAAGTGTCACTCCAAAAGCAGGATAAATAAATTTCGCACCGTTTTCATGTGCTTTATGTATTATTCCTGTTATATTTTCTTCACTGTCCTCAATATAAGGTAAAATGGGCATCATAAGTACCCCTGCAAAAATACCGCTATCAGACAATTGCTTGATAGCAGCAAACCTTTTTGACGAAGCTGCAACACCTGGCTCAATTTTTTTACAAAGTTCATCATCACAAGCAGTAATTGTAATTTTTATTAGCACAGGAGAATGTTGTTTAATCCTTTTTAGCAAATCTATGTCTCTCGTAACCAAGTCACTTTTTGTGGCTATGGATATCCCGAAGCCATAAGTATTGATAAGCTCTAGCGCTCCCCTAGTCAGCTCATATTTCTTTTCAAAGGGGTTATAAGGGTCGCTCATCGCACCTGTTCCTATAACTCCGGTTTTGCGTTTTGACTTTATATCATGATAAATCAAAGCAAGAGCATTTTCCTTTGCTCTCACCTCATCAAAATTATCTATATGATAGCATTCACTTCTACTGTCACAATATATACACCCATGGCAGCAGCCCTTATAAATATTCAAATTGTAGTTATTTCCGAACCAATTATCATTCTCACGATATCCCGAAACAAGTGTCTTTGCAGGTATAAAATCCATAATATAATTAATCCTTTATACTAGTTTATATTTTAAATGTAGGAGCATATTTTTAGAGCCACATCTGCATCTATTGAGCAAAGGTTGAAAAATGCGTTTAAAGTAAATTTTATGTTATCAAATTCACTACAACCAATCATTTATTGCATCAGAAAAATAGCCATATCTATTAGCTTTACTGTATCTGCCTAAGCAACCACTGCTAATGAGTTGTCCGCAATGTCAGCTACTATGCACTGTTTAAGCTTCATGCATTTGCCTGTAGCTATCTATTTTACTGAGTTAAGTGCTACTGCATACACCAGCTATGCTTATTGCTGTTATCTGTGCTGTCTGCTGTCTGCTGTCTGCTTTTTGCTTTTAGTTTACTATATATTTCTATCATATTTCCAGCCGAAGTCATTGTGATAAATCATCAGCTTTGTCATACCGCCGTCAATTGCGATATTTTCACCTGTAATAAAGCCTGCTTTTTCACTGCAAAGAAACAGTACCATATTAGCAATATCAATTGGAGTTCCAACTCTGCCTGCTGGGTGCTGTGTATTGTCTGCACTTTGAAATTCAGTTCCGCTAGTGTCAATCCATCCCGGGCTGATGGAATTTACTCTTACCTTTCCCGCCAAACTGACTGCCAATGCATGAGTCAAGGCAGAGATTCCGCCTTTTGCGGCTGTATAGCTTTCTGTGTTAGGCTGGCTCATTCTGTCTCTACTAGATGAAATATTTACAATGGCAGCACCCTTGCCGAAACTGTTCATAAATAATTTTGCCAGCATAAAGGGAGCCGTCACCCCAGTTCGAAGAACATAATTGAAATCCTCATAGGAGCAGTTCTCTATTCCTCCCTTGGAAAAACATGCATTATTTATAATATAATCCACGTGCCCATAATCCTTTAGAACCTTTGCCGCAAAATCACGCAGAACACCTTCATCTGCTATATCACCCACAAAATAATGGTTATCTGATTGATCAATAACACATACATGTGCACCTTCTTTACGGAATTCCTCGCAAATAGCCTCTCCAATACCGCCTGCACCGCCAGTTACAACGACCACCTTATTTTTAAACATATTCTAGTTATCTCCTATAAGATGAAATATTTAAACAAATTAATAACTGCTTTCTAATACATAGATAAAGTACAATTTGGGACAAAAATTTCAGTATACTTTTGCATCAAATTTCAATTTATTAATTCAACTTTCCCAGTTAAATTGTAGGTGTTAAACTTATCAATAGAAAGTTGGGTTATTAAGCTAATTATATCATTATAATACGACAACAGTATGTCATAATATAAAATAGTATTCTTCTCCTAAAAAACTATTCTATCAAGAACGTATTCCAATCTGCGTCGGTCTGAATATCCTTCTTCTAGAAGATAGTTAGCGAAGTATCCAGCCGAAATTGACTTTAGTAAAACTCCTCACGCCAAATAGGAGGTAGCTGATTAATTCCAGCCACCTCCTATCACAACACTTTCTATTTTATACTTAATTTTATTTTACAATCGCTATGAAAGCCTTATTTTTCTTAATAGCAGAAAAAGCAGACTCCTTTTTTGCTATGGCAATGTAGCTATTGTCAAATGAAATTGCTTTCTTAAGACTCTCGATTGCTTTATTTGTATTCTTAAGCAAAGCATATGCACAAGCTTTTTTGTAGTGAGCAGCTCCGTTAACCGCATCTACTTTAATTGACATGTCATACATTTTAATTGCATCGGCATACTTTTTGTTTGTTACCATTGCAGCACCCTTATGAGTATACAGGTAGCTATTACCTGGTTTGAGTGTTATGGCTTTATCTAAAACTTTTATTGCATCCTGATACTTTCCAAGACCTAGCAACGCATCGCTTTTATTGGTATATGCATCAATGTTTAAATGAACATATACCCATTATACACAATTCATTCTCATACATCATTAATGCATAACCTATCCTTTAATTTTTATATAATAAAGGCATAACCACTACTCTTCACAAAGTGCATTCTTAGGGCATTTTTCAACACATGCATTGCATTTCAGACAGTTATGGTCTGTGACCTTTCCTTTATCTTTATAGCCTAGTACATCAATTCCTATAGGACATGTCTTTGAACAGATTCTACAATTTATACACTTGTCTCTTTCAAAAGTGACATATTTGGTATTAAAGCTTGCTTTTAAAACTGCTTTAGCTTTTGTAACATAGTATGCCATCGTTCCCATAGGGCAGAACACACACCAGGTTCTTTGATTATAAATAATTCCTAAAATTATGGTAATAACCGTAGTTATTAAAATCATTCTTACAAATACTCCCCCGATTTTTGCTATATCCCCCCACGCAAGTGTGAGCTGTACAGTAAATGCACTCATTAGTATAATCAGGAACAGATTTCTAAACCAATTACTCTTCATGAACTTGGGTATTTCTTTTTTGCGGCTAATCTTTGCTAAAATATTATCGTTAAAGCTTCCTCTGGGGCAAAAATTTCCGCACCACATTCTTCCTCTGAAGAAAGCAACTATTGATGGAGCCAGCATACAAACCAAAGCTGCAATACCAATAACAGGATAAATTTATCCTATTGTACAAAAAGCAATCAGCAAAAGCCATGCCCATTTGTGTACAAACCTTTTAAATTCTGTCATTCCTTACTCCTTTCAAAATTTAACATATAATTTCATTACCATTAAATATCCTAATATAAATTATAAGTATAAACTGTATATTTGTCAATCCATATATTCAAATATTACGATGTTTGTCCCAATAATATCTTCCCTCATTATTATCAATATTTTTATACTAATTTGTAATAAAATATGGAATCACATTTTAAAAAGCCATATTTGCGACGATTGAGCGAAGCTCGCAAATATTGTTTAAATACTAACCTCCCACGCCCCATTTTCTGAACAAACTAAATTGAAACTATAGTGGGAGGTACGCAGTATTTATTCTGCATGATTTGCGAAATTATGATGAACCCACGAAATGTAAACTTAGCATTTTTCAAGCTATGAGTTGCTGCATATGCAGCACACCGCTTCAGCGGTGATTTTAAAATATTGTTTTATATACTTTAAAAACGAAATAGTATTATCTGTGTTTCAAAAAATCAATAAAATTATCAGTAAAATCTATTTGTCCATGATTAAAATAGATAAAATTGAATTCCCTCATAATCTTAATACCTTCAATAGGTATAATGACCATTGCTCCAGACTCTGCTTCCTTTCTCACAGCCTCTATTGAAATAACCGTATAGCCCAGATTTGCTTGTACTAAAGACTTAATGGCTCCAACACTGCCTACCTCCATATAGATTTTTAAATCAGACAGGCTTATACCCAGCTCAAGAAGCTTATTTTCAAAAACAGCTCTTGTACCAGACCCTTTCTCTCTCATAATAAGCCCTCCCTCATTGAGTATATCACTTATACTAATCTTTGATTTTTGTAAAAGGCTGCAAAAAGGTGAAACAGCCAGAACAAGTTCATCATCCTTGTACTTTTTAAAATTAAATTTACTTTTATCAAAAGGGCCTTCAACTATACCCAAATCAAAATCGCCCTTTCCAAGTTTCTTACAGATTTCTTCCAAATTGTGCACATGCATTATAATTTCAATATTTTCATGCTGTTTTTTATATTCGCCAAGCAAACCAGGCAGTACAAATTCTCCTATGGTAAGAGTAGCACCAATATCATATCTCTTTGTAACTGCAGATTTATTTCGAAGCTTTCTTTCTATTAGAAACGAATTAGTCTCTAATTCCTTTGCATATTTTAGCAGAAGCTTACCTTCCTCCGTCAAAGATATTTGTCTGCCGTTTCTATTTATCAGTTTTACATTATAATGCTCTTCAAGCTGCTTAATGTGCTGAGACACTGCAGGCTGTGTAAGATTCAGTATTTCTGCCGCTTTGGTATAACTTTTTAAATTTGCTACCTTCAAAAATGTAATAAGCTTTGAATCTATCATTTGTAAACTCCTCAAGGATAAAATATTAACTCTTATAACGCCTAGATTCAAAATTAAAATTTTTGATTGTAGAAAAATTTAATTTTGAATCTAGTGTGTAAGCGAGGCAGAAGATATTCTCACCGCCTGAAAACCAACGCGGTACCCGCCACTTATGGTAGTGGGGAAACATTTTCTTGCCTCGTTATAATACTATAATTGTATAATAAATAGAAACCTAACGGTCTACTTCTTCTATTTTACACCTAAGGTTTTCCCATAAATTCTACTTATACAATTATAACAAATCATAATTTTTATTTATAGCAATTATACTTTATAATAGTATTGCGGGTGCCGTACAAACAACCCACAATATTATTAATATCTGTAGAATATATTGGAGGCATTTTATATGAACTGGATACATAAAAACATAGCAGGAATTTTATTTTGCTTTATTATAGCTGTAGTAGCAACACTTTTAGGAAATCAATTTCCAATTGTTGGCGGTTCAGTATTCGGTATAGTAATTGGAATTATTATAAACAATACTATTGGAAAGCCCCTATGGACTGCTGGTGGAGTGAAATATACTTCAAAAAAAATTCTTCAGTATGCTATTATACTGCTTGGTGCAGGATTAAGTCTCAATCAGGTGTGGAAAACTGGTCTAGATTCTTTGGCAGTAATGTTGTGTACATTAATTTCAGCATTCATTGCCGCCTACACCATAGGAAAGCTTTTAAAAGTACCATTTAATCTCACCAGTTTAATTGGTGTTGGTACTGCCATCTGCGGCGGTTCTGCAATTGCTGCAGTTTCTCCTATAATAGAAGCGGATGAAAAGGACGTTGCTTATTCTATATCAACTATATTTTTCTTCAACATCCTAGCAGTATTAATATTTCCACCGCTGGGTCACTTATTGGGATTTTCTGATAGCGCCTTTGGGCTATGGGCTGGAACATCAGTAAATGATACCTCTTCAGTTGTTGCTGCAGGTTATGCTTTTAGCAATGAAGCAGGTGCCTACGCTACCATAGTAAAACTAACTCGTACTACAATGATAATACCTATATCTTTAATATTTGCACTGGTAACAATATTGAAAAAGAAAAAAGCTGCTAAGGCAGATGAAACTGTAAATTATAGCTTAAAAAAGATATTTCCTTGGTTCATAATTGGATTTTTAGTAGCATCACTATTAAATACATTAGGTATATTCAGCGAAAGTATTGTAGCATTTCTATCTGCTATAGGCAAATTTATGATTGTAATGGCTTTATCTGCTGTAGGTCTTAGTGCAAACTTTAAGGATATGCTTAAAACTGGTTTTAAACCTCTTTTTCTAGGTTTAATATTGTGGTTTGTAGTTTCAATTGTAAGTATTCTAGTACAGATGTCCACTGGACAAATATAACAAATAGCTCAAAC
Organism: Bacillota bacterium; assembly: GCA_023416275.1. Classification (GTDB taxonomy): domain Bacteria; phylum Bacillota; class Clostridia; order Acetivibrionales; family DSM-1351; genus Ruminiclostridium. The sequence continues at coordinate 9,087 of JAEZIB010000179.1, forward strand.
TTTGCAGTTGAATATACTGCTTAAATCCTAATAATATCAGGTGTGGCAGCAATATCAAATGAAAAGTTTAATAATTTTATAAGTTAGTTTGCTGCACAGCAAGCCTTTGGTAATCTTGAGCATGGCTCTACTTTTCATCCGAAAGTTGGGTTAGAAATAATTGTATGAATTAGTTGATGAAATGAGTTTTTGCTCCATCAAAATAAAAGCAATTATAAAAACAAACTATTGATAAGTTTAAGCACCGATAATTTCACTATATTTTTTATGCCGAAAGTCGGCGTAGGAGTCTAATATATAACTAAGTAAATGTATTTGGAGGTTAGAATTTTTTATGGAACAATTTTTATGGCTTATTCCTTTAGGTTTTATGGTGGGAACTTTTGGCACACTGATTGGAGCTGGCGGCGGATTTATATTAGTACCAGTCCTGTTACTGTTATATCCTGATAAAAGTCCTGAAACCATTACAAGTATTTCTCTTGCAGTTGTATTCTTCAATTCATTATCTGGCTCAGTTGCTTATGCAAAAATGAAAAGAATAGATTATAAATCAGGTCTGATTTTTGCCTTAGCAACACTGCCAGGCTCAATATTAGGTGCTGTTACTACTTCTATAATACCAAGAAATATTTTTAATATATTATTCGGAGTATTGCTAATCGCAGCATCAATATTCCTCTTGCTTAAACCAGAAAACAAAAATTCCTCTGAGAATAAGCAGTCAAAGAAACATATAAGCCGTACCCTTACAGATATTGAAGGCATTACACATACCTTCTCCTACAATCCTGTACTTGGTGTAATAATCAGTGTTTTTGTAGGATATCTATCCAGCCTTCTCGGAATCGGGGGTGGAATTATACATGTTCCTGTGCTGGTTCATTCCCTGAACTTTCCTGTTCATATAGCAACAGCCACCTCCCACTTTGTTCTTGCCGGAATGTCTCTTTCAGGCACAATAGTGCATATTTTATCAGGAGCATTATCAAAAGGAGTTCTTCAAACTATTGGTTTAGCCATTGGAGTACTCTTTGGTGCACAGGTTGGAGCAAGGCTTTCAAAGCATATGGGTGGTAGCTTTATAATAAGAGGCCTTGCCATTGCCTTAGGAATTGTGGGGGTAAGGATATTGTTAATGACAATTTTATGACGTGGAATTCTTATCTTCTTTCCAAAATCTCCGATATCAAATCACCTCCTTGCATTTCTCCATTTATGAGTTCAACCTCTGACCTATATAGTTTTTTATATATATTGTTCGTATGTATTAATGAATTGTGGTTGCCATAACCTGCTAGCTTTCCTTGATTCATTACATATATAACATCGGCTTCAATTATTGTTGAAAGTCTGTGAGCTATTATAACTACAGTACAATCCTTGGCTATGGCATCAATAGCTTTTTTTATATAAAATTGTGATTCATTATCCAAAGATGATGTCGCTTCATCAAAAAGAATTATCTTTGACTTTTTAATTAAGGCTCTTGCAATAGCAATTCTCTGTATTTGACCACCAGAAAAATTAACACCGTTTTCCCCTATCACAGAATCATACTTATTAGGTAAAGCTTCAATGTACTCATGTATAAATGCCTTCTTACATGCGCTCTCTATTTCCAGTTGAGATGCACTTGAATTTGCAAGTAACAGATTCTCTTTTATTGATGTCATAAATAAAACAGGTTCCTGCCGTACAACAGAAATTTGCCTTCGCAAGTCTTCTTCTTTAATGTCATTTATGTCTATGCCATCAATTAAAATACGGCCTTCACAAGGGTCATATAGCTTAAGCAGCAAATTGAACAAAGTAGTTTTGCCGCTTCCACTGCTCCCTACTATCGCAGTCTTACTTTTTGCCGGAATATCTATAGTCAGATTATTAATTACCTGTGCTTTGCTGCCATAACTAAAGGATACCTTTTCAAACTTTATCTCACCCTCCAATATATCCACACTTTTTTCTCCGAATTTTTCAGCTTTATACGACAGCCCATCAATCAATAGAAATATTCTTTCAATGGAGTTCATGACCTGTTGAAGATTAAGATTTAATTTGCTGATGTTCACTATTGAACTTGAAAACTGACCGGAATAAGAGTAAAAGGCTATAAAATATTTAATATCCAATAAGCCCTTTATAACAAATAACCCTCCAAAAAAAGCTACTGCCATCTGAGAAAAAAAGCTTATAGCGCTTGATAATGCCTGAGACTTTGCACTTAGCAATGTAACATCCACTATCATTTTTTTTATTTTGCCAGATAAATAAATAAAGGAATCAAATTTCTCTTTTTTAACTCCCAGGCTTTTTATCTCTCTTATCCCCCAAATAACTTGTCCCGAATCACTATAATATTTATCATTTAGCTCTGATAACTCTTTATTCCTTATTCTTAATTTCCTACCGTATTTATTAAAAATATAAAAGGATATGGGGAAAGTGAATATCACTATTAATGCTAATTTAATACTTATAGTAAATACTGTTATCCCTATAGCAATAAGACGTATTATATCAACAATTGTGTTTAGTAGCGTTCCTGTAATAGCATTTGCGACTGCTGAAGCATCTCCATGTAATCTAGACATTAATTCCCCGTTGCTTAAATCATCATAAGCCTTTACAGGAAGATCAAGCATAGCTTTATACATATCTTTTTTTAAGTTGAATATTATATTTTGGTTAAGTGAAGAAAAGACATATGACTGCAAATATGAAATAATGTTAGTAAGCATACCCAATATCATACTATACATTATATTAAGTGCAGCACCGTCCATGTTTTTTTGGAACAAACTGTCTAGTATCCTTCCCCAAAGCAATGGCATTGCTATTCCGGTACCAATTGTGCTAATAATACATAAAAGTGCAAATATAAATTTAGCCTTATAATTAAAAACATACTTCAGTACACGCTTAACTAAGACAACATCCTTTTGATTTAAGCTTTTAATCTTCATTTTTTGTCCCCACAATTAAAAATATTTATTAGAGCTATTATCTATTTGTTCTCTTTTGATTTTTCAGTCTATGCCTTGACAACTATTACAAATATAAAGTTCAATTTTGCATTGTCAAAATATTACTTAAAAAACAAGATTTTAAAAATTAAATTCTATATCTAAAAAATTAGTTTATTAATAAAGATTAATTCAAGCTGCATTTTGTTCCATCTACAGAAATATTATCACAGTAATTTTTTTTAGGATTGTATTTCTATTGAAATGTTTATGCAAATATTGTGACATTACTGCTAAATTTAATAAATATGACTAAAAATAGTTGATATAGGAAATCAGAATATGATAAAATGCTTACGGTTGCATATATTCACCTTAATTATTAAATATCTTGTATATTATTAAATTAATATTTAATATCCTGTCTTTGTTTATTTATACTGGAGGTACATATGAAGGACAATTCCCTTAATATCGACAATGTTTTAAATATTATTTTTAAAACCACTACAAAAAGCCCACAAATTTTCGCAGATTTTTATCTTAGAAAGGATATTTCTATAATATCAAGATGGAGAAACGGTACAATTATTCCAAAGACAGAAGACTTAAAAAAAATAGTTGAGTTTGTTTTAAATGAATCTACAGAAGTACAGCGTCTTGTAATTAAAGACGAATTATTATCAATATTAAAAAATAGTTCGTTAAAACAGAAGCTTAAGAGTTTAATAATTAAAAAAGAAACCCTTGAAGATTTTTTAATTGAATTATTGAGTGTCTTGACAATAGATTTTGATTTAAGTGAGGAAATAAAGTATAGCCAACCAGCTGCAAAAAAATATTTTACTCCAAAAAAACATTCTGTCAATACTGAAGATAATAGCCTAGAACAAGACCAAATGGATGACCAAGATAATATACCCTGCAATTATAGAGGCATCGTGAATTTTGACCTCTCCATAGATAAAAAAGGTAATATTACTTTAGATAATCCTATAAAAGAGCTAGCAAAAAAAACAAATCTTAATATAAAGGATATAAATAAAATAAAAAACACAAAATATTTGTTGAATAAAGTAACATTAGTAATAGTCTTTTTCCTGCTTACCAGCTTTTTAATTTCTCAAGCATTAGGTAATAAGCAAAGTAATACTGGCTTAGAATCAGTTCCCTCTCAGAATTCTAAGGTTTTAGCTGCTCCTAAGCAATATAATATTGCAAATATAACTGAAAATACAATTGAAGATAAAATTTCTGGCATCGACAAACCAGCTGCCTATTCACCTGCTGAGTCCAGTGATACTAACTCTGCTTTATCAAAAAAAACTATAGTAGTTGAAAAAACACAAAAGAATAGTCAAACGAAGACGCCTCAAAAGGCTTCAAATAAAAATAACATTGAAATTGATAATAAGTCAGAATCAAATACTTACTCAAAGAACAACAATGAAAATAGCAACAATAATATAGAAAATAGTAATAATAATATTAATATTAATGGCAGCAATAATAACATTGCAATAGGAAGCTCTACAATAATATTAGAAGGTGAATAGTCCTTCTACATTTAAACAAATATAATGAATTTTTATCAATTAATTGGAGGAAGAGTTTTGAAAAGAGTTTCTAAAATTTTATTTTTTACTTTGCTTACATTTCAATTAATCCTTTTAATGATTAATTCTATACATGCAAAAGATAATTATATCTCTGTTAATTCCGATAAACCAATTTTAATAATGCCAAAAATAATTGATAACACTCCTTATATCCCATTGCGAACTGCGCTAGAAGCTTATGGTTGGGAGCTAGCTTGGAATTCAGATAATAAATCAATAACTTGCATTAAAGAAGCTGACAAGATTATTTTTACAATTAATACTAGTACTGCAGTAATAAACAATGTTCAAACCTCTATTAATAGCTCACCAATACTAATTTCAGGTGTTACTTATATAGAGAGTAAGCTTTTGGCAACTCAATTCGGAATTAAAATCAGATGGAACAAAACAGATAATTTCATAATTGTATCAAACGATGTATACAGTAATATTGCCGTAAAGGGAAACGGAAATATTATTGTTGCTGGAAATGGTATTATTGTTAATATAATAGAACCCTATGGTATTGACACCTTAAATGACATGCTTGATTATGCAGATAGCATTCTAGTAAAAAAGCTAATAGATGATGCTATTATACAATACAAGAGTATATTGGAAAATATATCTTTGCATGAAAACCCTGATATTTATGCTCATATCATGAATAATTTAGGTAATGCCTACGCCCTTAAATCAGAAATCAGAAATAAGATTACAAACATTAATTATGCAATAAGCTATTACAAAAAAGCGTTAGAAATCTATTCCTCAGATATAGACAGTCATAAATGTTCAATAGCGTCAATTAATCTAGGCAATGCTTACAATGTTCTTTGGGAAGCCACAAAAGAAGAAGGACTTCTAAAAATGGCATATGAATATTTTTCAAAGACCTCCTTTAATAATTTGTCAAAGAATTATGTCCTTGAATATGCTACTTTACAAAACAATATGGGCATAACTTATTTAAGGCTAAATCAAAAAAACTTATCTGAGGCAAGCCTACTGAAAGCATTGAGTATATACAATGACTATTTGAATATATACAATTTTTCAGAAGCACCTCTTGAATGGGCTTCAATACAGAAAAAAACCGGAGATATTTACAAGTTACTATGCTCCCTCTCCCCATCTAATTTATATATTCAAAGTGCAATTGATTCATATAAACAAGCCTTAAAGGTATTTACAGTTGAAAGCTATCCAAAGGAGTATGCGAAGCTTCATCAAAACCTTGGTGATGTTTTTTCAATTCAATTGGTACATGGGTATTATTCAGATAGCTTGGAAAAATTAGGTCATGTTGAAAATTCAACAGCTCTTACTTTTATTACTCAAATAGATAATGTAAAATTGTCTGAATTAGCAAAGCCGGCATTACTTGCATTAATTAAAAACGAATACACTGAAAGCTTATTAATCTATACATTTGAAAAACATCCTATTGAGTATGCATATAGTAATTATTCTCTTGCAACAATATATAGCCATTTAAATAAATTTCAAAATGAAAAAGAATACCTTTCACTAGCTCTTACTGCATATAATAATTCACTAAAAGTCTATACTGAGCAAGAATATCCTGCTCTTAATCTCATACTTAATCAACAGCTTAATGAAATAGTCAGCAATAACTGAAAATTATTTGTTGGATATGATAGACTACTTGTTTTGATAAAACTACCAACTCTACTTTCTCAGCTGGAAATTGAAGTTATTAAAAATAGAAAGTCAGGTTAAATAATAGGAGGAAATATGAAAAAATTAGTAATACTGTTAACATTCCTTATTGTGCTGATATTAAACTCAACAGTTACATATGCAAACACTATTCAGGCTTCTTTAGTAAAATTTAATGGAGAAACCGTTAAATTCAACTATACTCCCTGCAAAATTAACGGTAATATCTTTGTTCCAATAGCAGAACTTTCTGATATTTTAGGCTATGATTACAAATGGAATAGTACAAAAAGAACAGTAACATGTACTAATGCTGACAAAATTATTGTATTTACGCCTTCTTTCAAAAAAGCAGCGGGAAATAAAGAACAAATAGCTCTAAAAGAAGCACCTATACTCATAAAAAACAAACTTTATGTTCCTGACGATGCTTTGAAAACAGTATTTGGAATAACAACTTACTGGGATAACACTGATAATACTTATTTTATCAATATTTATAGCGATATAACTGTTAACGGAAACCAAAATACTGTTGCAAAAGGTTTTGGAAATATTCTTTACATAGAAAAACGATATGGATTAAATAAAATTAATGACAGCATCAACAATGCTAACAAACTTATTGAGGAGAGTCGTTTTGTACCAGCAATAAAAGCATATGAAAATATACTTAAAAATATATCAAGTACAAAAAACCCAGAGGAATACGCACTCGTAAAATCTAATCTTGGAAATGCCCATATCAAGCTGTCTCAAATAAGCAATAAGGAAGACAATCTCAAAAAGGCTATAATTGTATACAAGGAAGCCTTAAAAATATGTTCTGAGAAAAAGTATATAAATATATATTACTCTGTACAAAATGGTCTGGGTGTTGCTTATTTATGTCTTTCAGATATCAGAGATGCCCACGTCAATATTCCTGATGCATTAATATGTTTTGAAAAAGCAGCAAATATTAATAGTGGTCCTTTACAAAATGCAGAAGTTCAAAAAAATCTTGGACATGCATATTATGCTCTTTCAAATATAAAAAATAAACATGAAAATCTTATTAAGGGCTTAGAATATTGCCAAAAGGCATTAGAGATTTATACTATTAAAAAATATCCCTCACAGTATGCACACGTTCAAAGTATAAATGGTTTAATATATTTAGAGTTATCCTTAATAAGTTACTCCGAGGATTATGTTTATAAAGCAATATATGCCTTTAATCAAGCACTATTAGGATATAAAAGTACTAATGATTCTATCAAATATTTTAGTGTAAAACTTAATTTAAGTGTTAGTTATACTCAATTATTTACTATAAAAGGCAACGAAAAGGACGCATTAATGGCTTCAGATTTATGTAAAGAAGCCCTTACCTACTACACCAAGGGACAATATCCGAATTATTATGCAGATACAAACATAATTCTATGCAATATCTATAGAAGTATGAATATTATGCAGGATGCACCTAGTAATATTTTAAAAGCAATAGCTTCATGTGAAGAAGCATTAAAAGTTTACAATATAGAAAATTACCCCTTACGTTTTGCAAGAACACAAATGCTATTAGGTATGTGTTTTGTTGACCTATCACATATTCAGAATTCTAGAGATAACCTTGAAAAAGCCGTTAATGCATATGATATGGCTTTCAAAGTTTATACAAGTGATAAATATCCTTTTGATTCAAATGAAAATAAATTTCTTCTAGCAAATTGGTATAGTGAAATATTTGCAATTGAATCTGAAGTAAATGTAGATAACTTATTAAAATCCATTGCTCTTTACAAGGATTTACTTGAAATGTATACAATTGATACATATCCTATTAGATATGCAGGCATTTGTCATAATATGTCTGATTCTTACTTAAATTTATCAGGCTTTAGCGAAAACAAAGAAAACCTTATAAAAGCTATTGAAGCTGGCAATGAATCTCTTAAGATATATACATTAGATACCCTTCCAATAAATTATGCATCAACTTATAATAAAATAGCTTCCGCTTATTCTGCACTAAGCTTTATTACAAATGATACTAATTATTTCCAAAAATCGTTTGATGCTTATGAACAGGTATCAAAAGTATATACCCTTAAAAAATTCCCAAAAAAATATGCTATCTTAAATTTTAATATGGGCTACTCATATTATTTATATGCTGGCTTGATCGGAGACAGCAATTATTTACAAAAATCTGCAAAAGCTTATACTGAAGCAATCAAAATTTTTACTCCTGAAGAAAATCCTTTGAAATATGCTTTATGCCAATGTCAGCTGGCGAATACGTATACTAATTTAGCAACATATATGGATAAAGAAGAAAACCTTCTGCTGGCCGTAAGTTGCTTTGAGGAAGCCATAAAAATCTATATGAATGGAGATCGCCCCTTTAATTTCGCAAAAACAAAATTGGGATTATCAAATACTTATATGAAGCTTGGATTATTAAAATCAAATAAGGAAATGTTTGAAAAGTCTATAAAACTAAATGAGGAAGCATCACAAACACTTACTTACCAAGTAAGTCCCCTAGAATATCAATCAGCGCAAATGAGTCTGGCAAATATATATTATTATTTATCAGACTATTGTGACAAGGAGGAAAATCTTATCAAAGCAAATAATATCTATACGCAATTAATTAACTTGGGAATAGAACAGGATAATCCTTACCTATATGCCACTATTCAGCAAAGTAATGGTTATGTCTATATAGAATTATCCAAAATAAAAGACACAGAAAATTATCAAAGAAAAGCCTTAGATTGCCTTAACATTGCACTAAAATACCAAACAAACCAAAGAGAACATGAAAAAATCAAGAAAAATATAGATGAGCTAACTAAACTTTTAGAGAATGCAGATAGTTATTGACCTTGTTAATAAAGCTTTATAGTCATTTTTACCTTTTATAAAATAGTTCTTTATGAATTATGCAAAGGGGCTGTTGCAAAACAAGGAGACTATTTATATCTACGAGTTAACTGCTTAAATAGCCTCCCGTACAGTATATATCTATGGATTGCTCCCGAAATTGATGCTGAAATATTTGCGGCTCAGAACAAACACTTCCGCCGCCCTCATAACACTCGACATTCTGTCTCAGGGTTATACTCACAGCTACTTACTTTCGCTGTGTCGTCTACAAAATTTGTTCTTCACCTACTATTTCTATCATCCATTTCTAATCAAGCTTCGGAATTAGAATATACTGCACTCGCGTACTCTTTCTTGCAATAAGTCATCGGTATACAGAAATCGTTGTTTTGCAAAAGCCCCTTTGTGCTATAGAATCCTTTTACTTAAGTTTTAATATCCAGTAATTATTTATTGAAATATCAATATATTTAAGTATCCCTGCTATACAGGCAGCTTGTCAATATTACCAAGCAAGTACTTCTTGACTGTTGCGAAGTCAATAGCATCAACGCTTCCGTCGTTGTTAACGTCAGCAAGCTTCATTCCATTCTTTCCTGGGAATGTGCTTATTTGTCCAACAAGATATTGCTTGATAATAGCAAAATCGAGAGCATCCACGGTGTTATCACCATTAACATCTCCATAAACCCCTACATCAGTTCCTCCAACGAATGTAGTTACTGAGTTTGCAGGTAATGTTGCTGAAAAACTTGTTCCATTAAGAACTATTTCTGTACCTTCAGCTAAATTCTGAGTTGATGAAGTTGTATATGGTTTAACTGATGCTGCTTCAAAACCATTTAAGTTATATGTAACTGATTGGCTAGATGAACCGTTATTGATAGCAACTACAGCGAACTTGCCTGTCTCTGGGTCTTTGAATGCTGTCACATATACACCAGATACAGGATTTTTTGTAGCTTCAAATCTCACCCATCCTGGTCTTACAAATCTTGCATACTGACCAATGGTGTAAAGTCTTTTAGCAACTTTATAAGTTTTTGCGTTCATGTCCATTTGTATTAGAGCTTCACCATTCCATGTCTTATAACATGCACCCCACCAATATAGCCAAGCATTTCCTTGAGGTACAGTCATAAAATCATAAACTTCCTTTGCCCATTTTAAGCCATTTGTAATTGAAAGATCATTAAGATTCAAATCCGACACTTCTGTCATCCAAATTCCTTTTCCCTTTGCCTTTGTAGTCTGAAGTGTATTATAATAATTACCATAATTATGGGCGCCTACAATATCTGTTCTTTTCACTGCAGTAGCATCATTTAAGCAGTCTATGGCTAACGATTCATTAAAATTCGAGTTTTCGCTCATAATAACCTTTGCTGTTATACCTGCATTATCAAAGGTAGGAACCAAATAGTCCTTCATAAAATTTTTAAACTGAGCTGATGTCCATTTACATGAAGAGTACGAAGTTTCAAGGTCAGGTTCATTTTGAATTCCAATATGAGTAATCTCAATACCAAATTTTGATTTGTAGTTTTTTATATTTTCGGCTAAATAGGTAGCATAATCCTGATACTTATCTGTTCTAAGAGATCCTCCTACAACTGAACCATTTGTTTTCATCCATGCAGGCGGGCTCCATACTGTATAAAGAACTTTCTTAATTCCATAATCTGCCTGAATAGTTCTAATCATAGGTATTTGGTCATCATTTTTTTCATTCCAGTCCCAAGTATTAGCAGATGGCTGCATAGTCTTGTTTGGTCCGTCCTGTGCATCTCCCCAAGTTCCTCCATCACCTAAAATTGAACGGAATATTGAAAAGCCTGCCCCTTTTTCAGTTGAAAACAACAAATCATATATTTCTTTTTGTTTTGTAGCTCCTAAAAGAGCAATATTATTTGATTGATGAAAAGCTTCTGATACACCAAAGCCATCAATAACTTGATATTCTTTGTCCCAGTCAAGAGTAACTGTCGATGCTGCATACAAATTTGTAGGTACAAGCAGTGTTACTAACAGCATCAAAACAATTGCAAGACTGATAAAACGAGTTGTTTGTTTCATACAAAAAATCCCCCTGTTCAAATAAATATTTTTACTCAATAATACTGCAATCCCCTTGAAATATTCACATTAAATTAATCTTTTGTTTATTAGCACACGCTCAAAATATAGAGAGTGGATTTTCAAATGTAGCTAGCATAATCTCGCAACGCATATAACTATCTTAAATAATTTAGTTTGCTTTTCACTCCTTTATTAATTATTTAGGTTTAAGGATACCTATAATCCATAGCAGTTAAAGTTTAATCAATTAATGTTAAAGCCGTGTCCAAATAGAATATCTAAAAGAATTTAAGGTTGATATTCTTTTGATTTGCAATACACCAAATAAACTGACTTTAATATGTTTTCATAAATACAACAAAAATTTAATTTGTATTAAGACTTTTTGGGTAAGGAATCAATATTGCCCATTAAATAGCTTTTTAATATAGCAAAATCTATAGCATTCACATCTCCATCAATGTTTAAATCTGCTGCTGATAAGTTCACATTATCAGGTTTATCCCCTAATAGTGTTTTTTTCAACAAAGCAAAGTCAATAGCATCAATACTGTTATCTTCATTTAGGTCACCGTATTTAATATCAGGTGTAGCGCCTTCAGGCTCTTCTCCCCATAAAAGCTTACCATTGTCATATACAGGTATATATGGCGTTAATCCTGCAAAAGAAGTAGCCTCATAGTCTGGAGGGCCGCTTATATTTTGATAAGACCAGTCATTCTCATTCGAACCAATATTCATGTCTTTATACTTTATTTGTACAGTCGCATCTTTTTCGCACATTTCCCACTCAGTAGGCATAAGCTGCGTTCCTGTAAAATCAACAGTAAAGTAATAAATATTATCCTTATATTGCTTAAGTCCAATTAGCTTAGCACCCTGATTATCTAATAGTTTTAATTCAACATCATCTAAGCCCTTTCCTGCTTCAAACAATTCAGAAAGGTCCATGTAATAACGAACAGACAGTTTATCCTTCATTGTAGGTGGCCATGAAGAACGGTTATTAATCTGGAACATTATATTTGTTGCTCCGTAGCCTTCATAAATTATCCATGCACGGCAGAAATACTCAGTTATATCATCCTGTGGATCTCTGAAATCTTTATCCTGAGGCCAGTTTTCTAGAGGAGCACCTCCATACATATCATACATTTTAGCTAAAGAACCAACAAAACCAGCATTGTAATCAGTAGCAACTTCGTTTAGCATATAATCCTTGATATCATCTTTCCATGCGTCATTTGAGCCAGGACCCCCAACTAATGCACCATATAGAATATGTCTATGATAGCTAGGTGTTTCAAGCTGGCTTGTCCAAGAGCCATGAGCAGTCCTATGATGCGGATGCACTGGAGCATCCTTACCAAATCCAACTACATAGCTTCCACCACGTGGATTATCCCCCAATGCGTAGTTTACTTGCTTCTCAGCAAAATCATGATATTTCTGCTTTTTAGCTGCTGTACATACAGTATCATCATCAGACCATACAAATGCTAAAAAGGCTGCTGTTGTAGCATAACGCAAAGAGCCCCACTGTGAAAGCCAAGCTAAACCTCCTGGAGTATATGTAATACTTCCATCTGGCATCCAAGAATCTAAGTTCTTCTCAACAACCTTTATGTATTCAGGATCCTTTGTTATCTGAGCAAGCTTAAGTCCTGCACCATAGCTAACATCATCCCAACAGTGAGTATGTCCGCCTCCTAATTTTGTTGGAGGCAATATTGCTTTAGCTTTATCAAGGTAAGTAGAATCCTTAGTCTTTATATACAGCCAAACAGCACCCCAAGCCAGATCATCAATATAACCGCCTGATGGATACAAGGTATCTAGAGGATTCTTTCCTCTGTATTTATCACCAAAATCAAAAATTTCTTTAGCGTGTTTCAAGCACTTTTCTGCGTATTCAGGATCTGTTTCTTCAAAAATAAGAGACGCTATAGCTAATGTTGCTGCAGTAGACCCTGCCACATCAGAACCAGGTTTTTGAGAATTAAGCACAAATGATTTTCTATCTGTCATATAATCCAACATCTCATGTGCTACCCAAACAGAGTGATCAGAAGCCTCATATCCGCACATATAATACAGTACCTCAGGACTTGGATGTGCTTTAATAAAGAAATCTGTCGCCCATTTAATTTCATCCAAAATATCGTCTAATTGCCCTGACTTTTTAAATGCATCACGATACTCATATACTGCCCATCCCAATTGACCCGCTGCATACGACATAGGATGAGTAAATTTAATACCATCACCTGCATCAGCCCAACCTCCTGTTAAATCTAGACCAACATCTTTGCCATCATTCATTGCAGCATCATCTCGATAAGGCAAAACATAGTCATCAGGTAAGTCTCCAAGCCGATTTGCCTTGTAGAAAAGAATAGCCTTTTGCATTGCTTCACCATAATTGTAGTAAGAGTCTCCAGTACGTGGTGAACTAGCAGATTGTGTTTCTGGAACAAAAGCAAATAAAGTCAACATTAAAGAAGTCACAAGTATTAAAGCAGTTGACCGGAAAAACTTCTTATGTGAAATCTCACATCTCATTTTCCCCATAGTTAATATCTCCCCCTTATTTTTATATTTTATTGCAAAATTGTAGTATTATAGAAAACTTTGTTATGTAAAAATCTTAACGCCGTTGCTCAAGTCATAATATTCTTATAACGCCTAGATTCAAAATGAAATTTTTTGATTGTAAAAAAATTTCATTACATCAGCAGCGTGTAGGCGAGGCGGGAAATATTCTCACTGCCTGAAAACCAAAGAGGTACCCGCCACTTATATAAATGGGGGATATTTTATTGCCTCGTTATATTGTAAAACATTATTAAATACTACTTAATTATACAATGTGGCATGAATTCTGTACAGGCAAATCTTGCAGGATATTCAAGCATTCTATGAACTAAACCTATCAAAAAAGCCAAAAATTTATTTGAATTTTTTTGGATAAATAATGCATTTGTCGCTAATAATACCTAATATATTATGCGAGCATTAATGTTAATTTTGTTACGTTAAATAAAAGTAATTTTAAGACTAATAATTATCTAATAGGCTATTATTTTTTTGTAACAAACCATTGATAAGTCTCAGCACCGTTAGACTTTTTATATAGGAAAGTTGAGTTTCTAGTAATAAAATAGTAGGACTATTAGAGCACGTGCTATACGTGATAAACGTGCGTATAAAAGAGAGGAAAACGTGTAATAAAGCTTTCAATATTTTATTATACAAGGTGAATTTTATGAGAATACCTGCACATATTGGAATAATTCCAGATGGAAATAGAAGATGGGCAGCTACTAATGGAATGAGCAAAGAAAAGGGATATGCAACTGGGCTTGAGCCAGGACTGGCTGTTTTTAAGCTGTGTGAGCAAATGGGTGTAAAGGAAATCACTTATTACGGCTTTACTATTGACAATAATAAACGCCCTATAACACAAAGGCAAGCCTTTACAGCAGCTTGTGTAAATGCTGTTAAAATGCTTTCCAATGAAAATGCTTCGTTATTGGTGGTAGGAAATAGTGAATCACGAATGTTTCCTAGTGAGTTAAATAGCTATACTACCAGAAGAACCTTTGGCAATGGAGGAATGAAGGTTAATTTTCTTGTTAATTATGGTTGGGAATGGGATTTAGGTCACTTAGCTGCAGTGGATTCTAAAACCAAAAGAGCTAATATAATAAAACACATGAAGTCCTCTGATATTTCGAGAATTGATTTGATTATACGTTGGGGCGGCAGAAGGCGATTGAGCGGTTTTTTACCTGTTCAATCTATTTATGCAGATTTTTATGTAGTTGACGATTATTGGCCTGATTTTCAGCCAAGTCATTTCTACTCAGCCTTAGAATGGTATGCTAGACAAGATATAACTCTTGGTGGATAGTTTTTACAAATTATCCACCCATTCCAACTGAATTTACTAATAGTCTAAGTTACTCAAACTTCGCACATAAAAATCTATTGGTGTGGTAGAATTATCAATGGTTGTTGCCAAAATTATTGCTTGAATTAGAAAAGGATTTAAGCAGTATATTCAACTAGTTTGAGTTAATAAAGATGTAAAATTGCACAAATTGTTTCTGCTGCAGAAGACATAGGTGCAATTTTACATCTCATGGTAGCAGTTCTTACCATCCCATCATATTGTACTTGACAGCATCAAAGCAGTGTTTACGTTCAAAAGATATAGAAATTCCTTTTTCATGGTATTTGATTTCAAAAATCTCTTTCGTTGGAATTCTATTATACAGAATTTCATACCTAAAAGTATCTTCCTTTATCCATGCACCTGCGCAAGAAATATCATTACATATTAGGAATGTTTTTTCATCCTCATTATTAATACCTATTTGATTGTCAATCCATTTTTGATAACCAATTTCTGCCGTGTAGCTCTCTTCTCCTCGAATTAATGTAACTTTATTCGTATCTGCAAAATCAAAAGCTATCTTTGTTATTTTAGCTAGATTTTCGGATACTTCATATTCTATTCTTGAAACCTTATCAGCTATTGGTGACGTAGCCTCTCCAGCTGGAGTTGGATATACTAAGCCGGACAATTTCTCTTCCAAGGCTGTCTGACTTTCTTTATCTTCAGGAACACTATTCTTCATTGCGGGTAACAGTATCTCCCATATATAATCTAAAACACTTTGAGTATCATCAACGCCTGACTGAATAGCTAAAACTGCATCTTGTTCGGGCATTACAATACAATATTGTCCAAAAGCACCATCACCGCGGTAAACACCCTCTGGCTTACAACGCCAAATTTGATAACCGTACCCTTTAAGCCAGTCATTTGGCGATTGTTCAGCAGTATCTGGATTTGACAGTGATTCAATAAGCTTTGATGACGCTTTTTCAATCCATTCAGAATTTAAAAGCTGCTTTCCTTCCCATTTTCCTTTGTTTAATAAGAATGTGCCAAATTTAGCAATATCCTCTGTTTTAGCATTCAGCCCAAAACCACCTGTGCTTATGCCTTTTGGACAGGTTGCCCACCAAATATCCGAAATTCCTAAAGGCCCAAATAGTCTAGGCTGTAAAAAATCATATGTCGTTATCCCTGTAATTTTTTGAAGGATAGCTGATAGCATATATGTCGCCGGTGTATTATACACGAATATACTTCCTG
This sequence comes from Bacillota bacterium, assembly GCA_023416275.1. Taxonomy (GTDB): domain Bacteria; phylum Bacillota; class Clostridia; order Acetivibrionales; family DSM-1351; genus Ruminiclostridium. The sequence goes on from JAEZIB010000179.1 coordinate 25,463, forward strand.
GTTCACAATCAATATATGAGGTCAAAAATAAATACACCCAATCCTGACCTTCAAATGCATTTGGTTCTACAGAATGACCAGTACACATATTGAGTAAATGCTTAATTTTCATTTTCTTCATGTTTTCACATGGTTCGCATGGCAATTTTTCTTTGAAATAAGATACTACATAATCTTCAACGCTAAGTATACCTTCCTGAACAGCAAATCCAATTGCTATTGAAGTAAAGCTTTTACTTAATGAATAAAGTTCATGATTATAAGTAGGTTTGAACGGATTCCACCAACCTTCGGCCACAACCTTGTTATGGCGCATTAGCATAAAGGAATGAATGCCTAGCTGCTGCTCTTCCAATGCGTTAACAAAGCTTAAAATAGCCTTTGAATCAACTCCCATTTCGGAAGGTTTTGCACGTAGTAGCTTGTTGTTTTCCATATAAAATCTCCTATCACATAATGGTAATAATCTCATATTGTTTTCCTGATAAAGATATCTCATCTCCTTTTTGTTTGCCTAAAAAACCTTATGTTAGCTATCATGCCTCATATTGTGTATATCAGCTTAAATTCTCTCCCCTCCTCTCACAAATAATCAAAGCTAAAGCCCCAACCAAATAGCAGATTATATCTTTTATGTCAAAAGAAGTTCCAATAATTGTGGCAGCAAATTTATTGTCACTCAAGTTTAGTATCTCTATAATTCTAAAATATTGTGCCATTTCAACTGCAAAAGCAAAAATGAATATGTATACAGGCAAATACTTTATTGGCTTTCCAATAAATGCTTTTAACAATGTGTACAACAAAATGACCACCAAAAAATCACCAATATACGGTCTAATAATATTGTCATGTACAAATAAAGCAATTATAACTTCAATTATCAATAAACACAAAAAAGCAAACAAATAGTTCTTATTTATTTTCACAAATTCCGCTCCTTTACAACTTCTCTTCCGTTATAAGTACTCTGTATATTGTATCACTTTTGTTGTATCTAGGTCATTATTTAGAAGATAACGAAAATTATTTATGAAGATATCATTAATATAATTTTACTCCCTTTTCCAGTTAAAAATTATAGGTATAAGAGACCTTTCAATGGATAGTTGTATTATAAAAAATCACATGAATTAGTTGGCGGTTAGAACGTCGATAGAATTTTAAGTAGGAAAGCTGAGTGTTTAAAAAATAAGTATTTCCATTTAATCTCTTTATATAGTATAATATCTAGGGTTTTATAATAATTACTTTATTTGGTATATATGTATAAAACAACTTATATAAAAAATAATATTAGATAATTGCTAAAGGGAGTACTTTTGTTTATTGAAAACAGTCATTTTGCAAAAAATAGTATTCTGTTTGTATATTAGTTTTATATATTAGGTAAGAGAATTATATATCATAACCATGTTTTTATTCACTATGCGCATTTATTTATGTGAGAAATTATTAATTAACTCAACTATTTCAGATGAAAATTGTAGTTGTGAGTGACTCTTTGTGGGAAAGTTGGGTAAATAAAATATAATATTTCGGAGGCTAGCTTTGAAATTTACTAGAAAACTATTAATATTCATTGCATTTTTTTATATCTCAACACAGCTATTACTATGTTTTTTGTTCCCATCAGATTATATATATAACAACCGTTTAAACTATGACGTTTTTAAAGATAATGTCTATTCAATTGACGCCACAGTTAAGGCTATAAGGTCTACAATTGAGAAGGACAAGCTGGAAAACTACATTATTTTTGTTGGAGATTCTGTGGGATATGGCACTCCCTGTCCTCCTGACAAAACCATTAGCGCATATATGAATGAAATCGCTAAGAAAGAGAACAGCGAAATCAGAGTATTTAATATTGGCGTTCCCTCAACGATGTTGGGTGATTTTTATACAATTATTAAGCTTTTGAATAGCTATGATATCTCTACGCAAAACTTGATTTTAAATTTTAGCTACTGGGAGATAAGTGCTAAAGGTCCAACTTACTGGTTCAAGCATTACCTAAAAGATTTAGATTATGAAAGCTACCAAGATATGGTTAAAGGTGGTCATATAAAAGAAACCTCCCTATGGCAGAATATGAAAGATGAAATCTATCATTTTTCAAACAAAAATATAGCTATGATAGGTTATAGTGGCTTTATTACAAACAAAATAAAGACTGAATCCAATACACTTTTGGGTCAGGATTCCGCAGTTCTTAGAGTTTGGAGTCAGAAACCAAGTCTTACAAAAACTTTAGATATTCCTGAGAACAGATGGTATTTCTCTGATAAGCCCTTTAATTTCGGAGAAAACAGTCCCCAGCTTTATTTCTTAAATAAAATCGCAGAAGTTCAAAAAGGCAAAAACACTATATATTTTATGAATGCCATGAACGACCAATTATTGGCTGGAGCAACTGAAAAAGAGGGCTTTAAAAATAATGTTAAAGGTATTCAAAAATGCTTTGAAGAAAGAGGCCTAAATTATATAGATTACAATAAAAAGGTTAATTATAATTACTTTTCAGATCATGTACACCTGCTGCCTGAGGGCTATAAATTTTTAGCTGAAGATCTTTGGATACGAATACAAAAGGAGATTTAAAATATGCTTTTTAACTCAATTGAATTTTTAATCTTTTTCCCTGTGGTTACTATACTGTACTTCTTACTTCCCCATAAAATCAGATGGTTTCTTCTACTAGTTAGCAGCTGTCTTTTCTATATGGCATTTGTTCCAAAATACATATTAATACTGGGCTTTACTATTATTATTGACTATTTTGCAGGCATAATGATCGATAAGATGAAGGGAAATAACAAGCGAATTTTTCTTATAATCAGTATTCTTGCAAATGTAGGTATTTTATTTGTATTTAAATACTTTAACTTCTTTAACGAGAATGTTACTCGCGTAGCAAATTTATTGAATTGGAATTATCCAATCAGCAGTCTATCAATTATTCTGCCTATTGGACTATCCTTTCACACCTTCCAGAGCATGAGTTATATCATTGAGGTGTATCGTGGAAAGCATCAGCCAGAAAAGCATTTCGGTATTTATGCTCTATATGTAATGTATTATCCTCAACTTGTTGCTGGCCCAATTGAACGCCCCCAGAATATGCTTTGGCAGTTTCATACTGAACATAAATTTGATAGCAAGAGAACCGTTGATGGTCTAAAACTGATGGCTTGGGGCTTTTTCAAAAAATTAGTTATAGCAGATAATCTTGCTCTAGTAGTAAATGCTGCATATAAATCACCTGATTCCATTAGCGGATTGTCTCTTGTTTTAGCGACTTACTTTTTTGCATTTCAGATTTACTGTGATTTTTCTGGTTATACTGATATTGCAAGAGGTGCATCAAGAATTATGGGTATTGAGCTAATAAAAAACTTTAACCTTCCCTACTTCTCAAAATCAATATCAGAATTTTGGAGGCGCTGGCATATTTCACTGTCAAGCTGGTTTACTGACTATGTTTATATTTCTTTGGGTGGAAACAGATGTGCCAAGTGGAAATGGCACAGAAATCTAATGATAGTCTTTCTGCTAAGCGGGCTGTGGCACGGGGCCGCATGGACTTATGTTATTTGGGGCGGACTTAACGGCTTTTATTTAGTTTTCGCTCTTTGGACAAAGGGACTTAGAGAAAAAATAACTCACACTATTAAATTAGACAGGTTTCCAAGTATACAAAATGTTGTAAAAGTAATTATATCCTTTAATTTAATATGTTTTTCCTGGATTTTCTTTAGAGCATCCTCCTTTACCAGTGCACGTTATATTATCAAGAAAATTTTTACTGATTTCAGTCTGAATATAAATTTAGGTGCTGTAGGAATAACCAGATATCAGGTGGTACTTTGTATATGTGTTATTGCTTTCCTTGTATTAGTACAGCTTATACAGCGTTCTAAGCGTTTGAGTGATGAAATTGCAAAAAAACCTATCGTGCTAAGATGGGGGCTATATTATGCTGGACTAGTTTTATTAATAATTTTCGGTGTATTTACTACTAGCTCATTTATTTATTTTCAATTTTAAAAATATCAGCTTGTTTAAAATGTGGCTTTACCGTTAGCATCCTTTGATATTAGTTATTTTACTCAATTTTCCCAGTTGAATTATAGATGTTCAACTTATCAATGGAAAGTTGGTTAGAAATAATTGCATGAATTAGTTGGAAAATCAAAGTTTTTTTGCCGAAAAACCGACACGATGTCGGATTTAGCGCACTATGAACCATCGATGGTGATGTATTAAATATCTAAGTTTGCTCCATCTTTTTCATATTCTTTTGGTATATACAAATAAAATTTTTGAGTTATAATATTAACAAGTATATTCATTCATCAAGAATTGGCATTCAAACACTTATTATTCAACATCCCATTTAGGCTTGTGTACCATTACATTTATTTTAGATTTTTAAGTAAATAGACTTAAATATCGGATAATTTCATAGCATATTAGAATAAGTTAATAACATGTAAATAGAATATTATAGCAGTCTACAGGAGGTAAATTTAATGGATAAATTAGTATATAAAAAAGTATCAGATTCTAAGACCGAGCAGATACAAATTCTTATGCCCGAACACATAAATGGCTTTAACCGCCTTTTTGGAGGAAAGCTAATGGAATGGATTGATGTAGTTGCAGCAGTAGTAGCCAGAAGGCATTCAGGCTGTAATGTAACTACTGCTTCAGTAGATAATTTGCAGTTTAAATCAGCCGCATATATAAACAGCACTATCTTTTTAAGTGGTCAGATAACATATGTTGGTACGTCATCTATGGAAGTCCGTGTAACTACCTATGTCGAAAAGTTAAACGGCATAAGGCAGATGATTAACAGAGCATATTTGGTTTTAGTAGCATTGGACGAAAATGATAATCCAGTTCATGTTCCCGGCCTTATTCTTGAAACTGATGAGGAAAGACTTGAATGGGAAGCGGGTGAAAAACGCAGAGAACTTAGAAAGCAAAGAAGGCTTGAAGCATACTAAACGCTCACATATTTTATTCTTCAAACAGATAATTCAGCATCTTTTCAGTATTGTTTAAAAACTGTTTTGTAATTGCGTAATGCTCTGTATCCTTATATGCCGTAAGCTTAATTTCATTCTCATTAAGTAAGTATAAATCGGCATTTGGATATGCAAGTAAAATTGGCGAATGTGTAGCAATTATAAACTGGCAGTTCTGTTTCTCCAGCTCATTTATTTTAACTAAAAGAGATAATTGTTTTGTAGGTGATAATGCCGCCTCTGGCTCATCTAATATAAATAAGCTATTACCTTTAAATCTGTTTAAGACAAGAGACATGAAGCTTTCGCCATGTGACTGATTATGTAGAGACTTACCACCATAATTATCTAAGAACTGTCTTTGAGAGGATATACCTATTTCATCTAATCTATCAACCTCTGTTGCAACATTATAGAAACTCTCTGCACGAAGAAAAAATCCATCTCTTGGACGTTTCACACCTTTTACAACTATTAGGTTCTGATATAATGGCGAATGAGTTTCTTTTGATGCAAAATTGAAGTTTCTGGTACCACCTTCAGCATTAAAACCCATATTTACTGCAATTGCTTCAAGAAGAGTAGACTTGCCAGTACCATTCTCTCCTACAAAAAAAGTAACATTTTTGTTCAAAACCAATTGTTCTTGACCTAGACTTTTAATAACAGGAAGAGACAAGGCATAATTTGACTCATCAGATATATTGTTTTTCAGCTTGAGTCCAATAATATACATGTCCTTAATCAATTTGAGATTGCCTCCGTGTATAAATATTAACCTAAAGTACAAAATAATTACGTTTTAAAAGACAAATCCAACCATTAATGTCTTCAAAAATCTACTAATCATTCTATCTATTACACCAATTATATACTAAACTTTAATCAATTTCAAGAACATTTGTTCTTATTTTTAAGTACTAAATTATAACTTTTGCTAGAATTTTACCTAGCACAACCCCACCCAAGCAAAATACAATACTTAAAACAATATTTAGAATTGCAAGAAATGTATTTCCATTTTGATAAAGGTTTATTGTCTCTAAACTAAAGGTTGAAAAAGTTGTAAACCCACCTAATATTCCTGTAGCTAAAAACAACTGTAATTTCTTATTGTTTGGGTTTTGAACCGCTAGGATTTCAATTAACAGACCCATTATAAACGAGCCAAATATATTAATTATAAGTGTAGAAACAGGAAAAGCACTTAGATTATATCTATTAATTAATAACGAGAGCAAATATCTTGAAGCAGCGCCAATAAATCCTCCACAGCCTACCGCTAGTGCATTTAGCATGTTGTAGCTCCTTCTGTTTTGTATTATGTGTTTCATAATTTTCTTATTTTTGTATTTCACAAATTCTTGTTTTTATTGTTCTGTTTTATGTATCTCTTGTGTTTCTTAATAAAGTTTGGTCTTATAGGTATCCTGCCTCAAGCTGACTTTTAATTAAGATATCTTTTAAGCTAACCTTTTAATGAATATTATTTCAAGCCGCCTTTTGGCACATATACTCTTAATCTGATCCTTAAGAGGATTATTATTTTAAGCCGACTTACAAACAAAACACACTTATAAGCCGGCTTTTACACTGTTTCGTTAAATAAATGAAGTTGACTATTAATAACTAAATTATCTTTATATGTAATTAATAAACTTTAAGTATTTATTTTACTTCAAATATCTATTTGACCTTAACAACGCCATCAGTACGAGTTACATTGTCTACCTTCACCATTTTACCATTTCCAACAGCTCCATCATCTAAAAATTTAACTGTGGAGGTTCCACTTGAACCAATTATTTTAAAAGTTACTGTTGCAAACGTGCCATCTTTTTTAATCAACTGGCTTCCAACTGTGTCATCTAGAAATAATATGCTTATTTTACCATTCTTTGAATCAATCGAACTAGAAAAGTTTACGTTAGGACTAGCAATTATTTTTCCAGCTGTAATAGATTCCACTTTAAGTACCTTTGTATCATACTTTAGATAAAAATTACAGGTTCCTACATTGCCAACCTTTGAAACATTTTTAAAGTTTACGGGAATAGAAACAGTACTTCCTTTTTTACCTGATGCATTACCTACTGTCATAACTAGTGCAGGCAATTTTGATTTAACCTTTACTGCATTAAGATTTTCTTTTGTACCATTTAAGTTTTCTTGTGTAATTTTACCATTTGAATATATACCTGATTGCTCATCGGAAAAACTCTGTGATGTCTCATCAACAACATTCGCTGGTATTTGTAAATCCATTGCAATTGGTGGAATCATTATCAAACTGAACATTACTACAACGATTACTGCTATGGTCAATACAATTCTTTTCATTACAACCACCCTATCCAGTTTTTTCTCAATTTTCTCAAATTTAATCCTTATAAAACTTTTGCCAAACATTTCGCACAAAAATTCAAGGAATATAGATTCCTTGACAGAAATTGCACAGGCTCGACTAACTTTCTTAAAAATTGAGTTAATTAATTATACCATACCAATTACTGAAAGTAACAGATTGTTTTAACTATAATTGTTATCTACTACGCTGATGATAGATGCTCTAAAGCAAATAGAATTATTTTTACTAAAATAGATATTGTCCTCTGACAGTACTTAAATTCAACCATTGACTGATAAAACACGAGTAATTTTTATCTTTTCTATATTAAAAAGGACTATATCAATATGTTTTAATAATTTTCAATTATATATTTTATATATAAAAAACAAAAAGCCAGATATCTCTGACCTTTGTTTAACAATTCATTTATTGCAAAAAACAGTACTATTTGTGAAAATAAAAAATTTATATAAAGTCTGCTGTACACTTATATACACGCTTAAGCTGCATAATCATTTATTTTTTTATGGAGCACAATTAGGCAGACACTGACTTGGTGGGCATGGTCTGCACTGGCTCGGCGGACATGGCCTGCACTGGCTTGGTGGACATGGTCTGCACTGGCTTGGTGGGCATGGTCTGCACTGGCTTGGTGGACATGGCCTGCACTGGCTTGGTGGACACGGTCTGCACTGACTCGGTGGGCATGGTCTGCACTGGCTCGGTGGGCATGGCTTGCACTGGCTCGGCCAACAAAGAGTCGGTTGGCACTGGCGTGGCGAACAAGCAGGCGAAGGTTCACACGGATATAGAGCTAACGGTGTACACTCAGGTGAACAAGCTGGTGAGGGTTGACATTGGCGAGTACAGGTCTCATCACAATCATCTGTATACGAATCTTGATATTCATAATCATCACACCAATCCACAATTTCAGGACTGTAACCCGGCCTCATGTCATTTTCATCATACATCAATCATCTCTCCAATCTTACAAGATATATGAAACTTTATGTTACCCTACATCATATTCATGAGATAGTTAGGTAGTTACACTACTTCTATTCAGTTTAAAATTATAGATATATTTTTCTACTGCATAAATAAACCATGCCATCTATATATTATAAGCAACTCAACTCTCCCACGTAAAAAGCCTATAGGTGCAGGAAAAAGTTGAGTAATCAGTTTGAATTAAATACTATATCTTGTAACTGATTTACATAATGCTTAATATACATATATTAGATATAAATTTTTTTGAGGAAAACAAAATGGAAACAGGCAGATTAAGAATTCACATTTTTAAAGGTTATACTTCAATTCCTATAGGAGATGCTAAAATAATTGTACTTCAAAATAAGGAAGCAAGTAATAAACAGACTATTTATAATATGTTCTCAGACTCATCAGGGATTGCCAGTAATATAGAATTAGAAGCACCTCCACTTGAGTATTCTTTGAAGCCTTCTGCCAAACAGCCTTATAGTTTATGCAAAATAATTGTAGAAGTACCTGGCTATAAAAAACTAACCATATCCGGCTGCCAAATATACCCAGGCATTACCTCTATTCAGCATTGCTATTTAAATCCTACAAGTCCAAGGCAGTCTGATGAGGATAATATAAATATATCACCCAATACACTCTTTGGAAATTTTGAGCCAAAGATAGCAGAAAACCCAATGCCCACTCACAACATATCAGAATTAGGAGAAAGTTTTGCGATACCATTTGCTGAGCAAAAAATTCCTAGATCAATAATTGTACACGATGGACATCCTAATAATAAAAATGCATCAAATTTTAAAGTATATTATAAAGAATATCTTAAAAATGTAATGTCATCAGAAATATACCCTACTTGGCCTATAGAATCTTTAAAAGCTAATGCATACGCTATAATTTCTTTTACTTTAAATAGAGTATTTACAGAATGGTATTGGGCAAAAGGGAAAAAATTTCATGTTACAAGCTCAACAGCCACTGATCACAAATATACTCCCGGCATTAGCTTTTCTTCTGTAATTGAAGGCATTATAAATGAACTATTTTCTACCTATATAAAAAAAGCCAATTATAGCTTTCCATTATTGTCACAATATACTGATGGTATAAAAGTTCCACACCGTTCTGGCTGGATGACTCAATGGGGAAGCAAAAAACTTGCGGATGATGGCAAAACAGCATTTGAAATACTGAAATTTTATTACGGTTCCGAAATATCAATTTTTAAAACAGAAAAGATAGGAGATATATCCGAATCCTATCCTGGATACTCACTACAAATAGGTACTAAAGGTGAGCCCGTTAAAAATATTCAAACTTATTTAAATGCAATCGCAAAAGTTTATTCGCTTATACCTAAAGTAAATGTTGACGGTAATTTCGGCAATGATACAAAAAAAGCTGTAGAAACCTTTCAAATTATATTCTCATTAACAAAAACAGGTATTGTCGATTATTCAACCTGGTATAAGATTTCAGATATTTTTGTTGCACTTTCTAAAGGCTGAATATCATTTTGAAATCTATGGCAAGCTAGCATTACTTATGTTAAAGTTTATTGATAATCGGGGCTTACTAAACGGTATACTCCCGTTCTGCAAGCCCTACTACCATCAACCTTTTTAACACCTCAAATCAAACTATAAATCTAAATGTTTTATATATCTCTTGAATATTGTACTTATCAGCCCATAATATAAAGTAGTAATAAGTATTTTCATTAATTTTTATTGGTTTTGGATATTCCACTATTAATTCAGCTTGATTATTTAAATCACTATTCTGATCATTAGAAGGTATTATCAACCTTGCCTCTTGACCCTGAATATTTAATTTAGTTATTTCAGGCTTGCTGCCATAAGGTTTTAAGACATGGTTTACTTCAATTTGTACTATCTCCTCTATTTTTAAACTTTGCCCAGCATATGCAGATATCTGAAAAAAGCCATCTTCCCCCTCATATCTTTCAATATAATTAGGATTTAACTTCCAATTTTTATTATATTTCAATGATACCTTATACGTTTTATTTTCATAGTGTTTTTTATTGCTCTGCATTTGCATATTTGTCTCAGCTTTTAATGCCAAGCCAAAAGAACAAATCATAATAATGTATATAGAAACTGCTAAAGATATTTTTTTAATCATTTCTATAATCTAATCTCCTATATGTATATTTCATTTTTATGACTGATTTATATTAAATAGAAATTTACTACTCATTACAAAATTTTATATATCTTGAAATATGACTCTTTCCCTAAATAACTCTTCTATATCAAATCACTAATATTTATTTCAGGCTTAACAAATTCTTTTTTCTTTACCCATATAAAACCTTCACCTTTAGTAATAATTGCCACATCAGTTGCTCCACCCACCGTTTCTTCAGCAGTAGTAAATCTACGTCTGGTAATAGTTAAATTTACAAGTGCTTCAGCCAATGATACCAGTTCTACTTTTCCAAGAAAATTAATCATGGTAAAAAATGGATTAAAAAACTTTTCTCTAGTAATATCTTCAATTTTTTTCTCAAAATCTTTTCTAAGCCTTTCACCTGATTTATTTATTACATCTCTATATTTATGTGAAAGCTGCTCATTAAAAGCATTATTTGAATCAGTCTGTATTACATCAAATAAATTATCTAAAATCTTTAAATCTGTCTCTAATTCTTCTCTAAGTTTTGGGTCTATTCCGTATATATAAGCTTTTATTATTTCTTTTTGTGCAAACGGAAAAATATAACCATAATAGTCTTGTTTATTACTGCTTGCAGTATCTATTTTTTTACTGTCCTCTTTTTTATAAATTAGTTTTCCGCTAATTCTACCTATAATTTTGTATTCACTTATCATCGGATAAATTTCTTTACTCCCAAAACCAGTGATTACGACACCTGATGATTTCGCTTTTTCAAATAAAAAATCACTTTTACTAATAGTGTATGCGCATAGCTTTACTAGATTTTCCTGTGTTTTATTGTTAAGTATAATATTATTAGTTGCATCATTTATATATACCAATAAATGTTGTTTATGTTTTTCTATAAATGACAGTATAAAATTCTCATCAAACCCTAACATGAATTTTTTTTCCGAAAAACTTTTAATTTCGCTTTCAGTTTTATTATAATAGTCATTTAGATTTTGCCTTGATTTATATTCAATATTAAGTTTTTCTAACCAATAGTTTAAAACAGCTTCTACAAGTTCATTCTCATACTCTGTATCATAAAGCTTCTTATCGTTTAATAAAAACTCCAAAAAGTTATCGGCATATTCCTGTAATGTACCAAAAGGGCTATGTAAAATGTGTGACCTATAAACCTTAATTACTGTCTCCCAGGGTATATTAGTAAAGTTAGCCTCATCATATACCATTATACCGACAGAATGATGTTTAGATATGGCAAAAATTTTATCAGTCGTAATAATTTTAATTCTACCATCTACTAATACAGTTGAGAAACTGTCTGCCGCTAATACAGCACCTTTTCTATTAATTATACCTACTTCAACAGTCATATGCCAATCATACCTTTCTCTGTGTTCTAAACATAAATAATATTTAAACTATCACTTAGGTACTTCTTCAATGCGGCTTATTCTAGCGAATAAAAGTCAATCTATCAAATAATATTCAAAGTTTTCTTTTGAAAGTACAATTTCTTCAAAATTTCATTTAGATATCAATTTTATTTATGTCATCAAAGATACTATTTCTGTTACTGCTTAATGGGATTAGAAACACATAAAACAGCCAATTGTATCAAAAAAACACTTTGCGAGCTCTCATCTCTGCAGATACGGTTGTCAAAAAATAATTCCATACTTAAATCCAAATTAGCATATGAGTATTTCAAGATTCTTCCTTTCTAAACAAAAAAGCGCCCATGTTGGGCACACCACAAAATAACAAAAAGCCAGACATATCTCTGACTTTATGTTTACCTTAGTATTTGACCATCACACCACACACTCATTTCTCAAGGGTCATGTTTAATAAGTATGAATACCTACAATTTTTTGAACTAGGATAGTTGAGTTAACTATATAACTAACTAAATTGCAATCATTTAACAGTATCCTCATCGTCCCATACCCCTGTATAAGGATTATATGCGCATTCCACTGAGCTAGCATACCAGTCCTTATTACTGTCATTTGCCTGAGCAACAGGTCTGCAGTCATAACATGCATATCGGTATTCACAATCTTTACATTTTTTCACTTCATCCTTTGTAGTATTCCAGCACTTCTGAAGGTCTGACCCATTAAGTATTTCACTTAATGAAGAATTAAGTATGTTTCCACAAATTTCATTACGAGCGAATATACAAGGAAAAACGTCTCCCGTTGAGGTCACTGCTATTTTCCCAGCCAGGCAACTATGGTGTTTATGCGCTTTGCAAAATTCCTCAGCACTCGTATAGAAGGGAGGTCTTATTTTCGGATTTTTGTATTTAGTAGGCAAAAGCTTCTCATCATCTCCTCTTCCCGTAGGACGAACTACATCTAACTTAGTAGCTTCCACGCCTAAATCTTCTAATAATTTCAATATATTATCAGCTTCATTTTCGTTTGCCTTCATAATAATTGAAGCAATACGTAATGGAATTCCAGCATCTAAAATTTTTCTAACGGCATCCATTGTTTTATTAAAGCTACCTGAGTGTAACGTTACTTGATCATGCACCTCAGCATTATCAGCGTAAATGGTTGTTGCAATATTAACTTTTTGCTGCTTAAAAAAATCTATACAGGATTGGTCAATCAGAGTAGCATTTGTAAATATTTCAATGAACTCATAACCTTCTTCATTTGCCTTAATTACAAGCTCCCTCCACTTCGGATAAAGCAGCGGCTCTCCACCAATAAGCTGTATTGAGGTTGCACCTTCTTTGTGAGCTTCGCTAATCAAAGACATCCAGCGGTCATGGGGTATCTTATCATCATTTCTGCAGGCATCACTAGAGCTATAACAGTGCAGGCATTTATTATTGCATTTTGAAGTAAGTTCAAGCCATAAAAAAGACAGTTTCATTTCTTCATCTTCTGTATCCTTCATTGATTTCTCTTCAGGTTTAATGATGTAGATAGCTCCAAGTCCCTTATATGTTAATTGATCTATGAATTCCAACACAATTTTATTTTCCGGCAACTTAATATCAATTACTTCGTCGATGGGTCTTATTTCACATTTCTCTAATAATTGCAGCGCATCAGGGTTAATTGAAAAAACCTTTCCAGATTGAAAATCATATATAGCTCCTCTACAAGCTCCCTTCACCAATTGACAGTTTTCATTTAGCCTATAATACAAGTTATCTCCCCCCAATAATTATTTAGAGAGTGAAAAAAGTTCTTCGCTAAACCCTTTTCACTCTCATTATTCTCAAAACTGACTCTTATGTTTATTACATAAATACCCAAATGATTCATTAGTTGCAAAAAATCAGTACTATTTATGAAAGTTAAAATTTTACATTAAAAAGGCTGCTCTAATTATATACACGCTTAAGCTGCATAATTAATTAAAATCTTTTATGGAGCACAATTAGGCAGACATTGGCTTGGTGGACATGGTCTACACTGGCTTGGCGGACATGGCCTACATTGGCTTGGTGGACATGGTCTGCATTGGCTTGGTGGACATGGTCTACACTGGCTTGGTGGACATGGCCAACACTGGCTCGGAGGACATGGTCTGCATTGCTGCGGAGAACAAGCTGGTAACGGTGGACACGGAATAATTATAACTGGTTCTCGAGCATCGTTATCATCATCATAATAATCATCAGAATACGAATCCTGATATTCACAATCATCACACCAATCTACAATTTCAGGACTATAAACTGGCCTCATGTCATTATCTTCATACATTAATCATCTCTCCAATCATACAAGATAAAGGATATTTTATGTTACCCTATATCATATTCAAGAGACAGTTATGTAGTTACACATCAGTATTCAGTTCCTATTATCAAAAAAAGTGTTAACTAGATTAAACCAATAACCTTAGTCAACACTAATTATAATTTATATAGAACTACTACATGATTACATTATTTAATAAGCCTTTTACTTTTCAATTATTCAATCAACTTGCCCATATAAGAAATATTGTCATCAGCTTCAATTTTAATTATATTTTTACCAATTTCCTCATCACCTTTATAAGCTATAATATTAATTGTAGAACTACTTACAACAGTGTTTGGACTATTCTTCTGCAATGGTGTCCAATATATAGTGTCACCGGAATTAATTATTAACTCTTTGCCTTTATTATGAATCTTGCCGTCAGAAGAATTCCATAGCAGCAATTCTCCATCTGTTATACTTACTTTAATAGATTCTGCATCATTGCACTCAATTTTCAAAGGAAATCCAGGTACACTACTCATGGTCAATTGATACTTTCCAATTAGGAAGTCCACATTCGGTTTTACTTCAAATGATGAATTGTCTGCTGCAAAGGCTGTTATCACAAAACCTCCAAATATCTTTTTTGCAATAGGTGTCTTTGTAGTTATAACTTCATTAGTATTCAGCATATTCTGCATATATGGCAAACAAACGTTAAAAAACAGTACAAATATAAGTGCAATTGCAAAAACAGATGCTATTTTCCAATTTGAAAAGTAATATTTAGATTGCTTTATATTTTTATTAATGTTTAATAATTTATTTTTTAATTCCTCATCAGCCTTAATTTCACTCATACCACTAATATATTTATCCTTCATAATTCTCCCTCCATAAAGTTAAATTTTAAATAATCTAATAGAAACATGTTAAACCCAAGACTTAAAACTGTAATTGAATATCAGTCATTTTCCCATTCCTCACCTAGTTTTGTTTTAAGAAGCTCTCTAGCTCTTTTAAGCTGCGTACGTATCGTTGGCTCTTTTTTTCCAAGTAGTCCTGCAATTTCCATAGTACTATAGCCTTCATAATAATATAAATATATAACACTGCGATATTTAACGGGAAGTTTTAATACCTGTTCTACAACTTCTCTATTCTCGCTACTCTTTATTGGCAGTGAAAGACTGTCAATTGGGATAAATCTTCTTTTCCATGGAGTTCTCAGCATATCCTTACAAGCATTTATAGTTGCCCTAATTATCCATGCTTTTTCATGTTCAGAATCAACGAAGTATTTATCCAATTCAAAAATCTTTGTAAAAATAATTTGACACATATCTTCAGCATCACTTATATTTTTAAGATACGTTAAAGAAAGTCTGTAAATAACATCTGTATATTTATTGACCAACTCTGAAAAATAGTCTTCTGATCTCTTTAGTTTTGTTTGCACTTACTCACTCCTTACAATTTATTATCCTTTTACTAATAAAACGAATCAAAATAAGAAAAAGTTTCATAAGTAAAAGTATTTATTTACATATTATACTTCTTATAAGATTTTTTACATATAAATTGCTATACACTAAAAAACTGTAGAAAGCTACGTTTATCACGCAACCCCCTACAGTTTCTACTCCTTCAAAAAAGCTCAGCAGATCAATTTTCAATTGTAGCTGTAGTACTAATTCAATTACTATCGGCAATAGCTTAGGTTATGTTGCTTACTCTACCAAATAATGTCCAAAAACACTTTGGATCTTTGTAATTCCAAAAGCACCATGCTAGCACAAGGTTTGATTTTAAAGCTTATATCTGGTGAAGGCTGAAAAACCGTAATTGATTTAGCAAATTTCGATTCTTCAGCCAATTGTTTAAGTTTTAAACTAAATCAAGCCTGAGTTTTTTAAAATCTTGGTAATGATTGATGCTACCTCTCCACGTGTAATATTGCTTTGAGGCGCAATTAATTTTAAATTTGTACCAGATATTATATTATTCTTTATGCAAGCAGCTATAGACATTTTTGACCAGTTTGGTACCTTGTCAGAATCCTTAAAGCTACTTAATGTGTTGTTCAAATCATTTTCATTCAAATCATTTTTTATTCCAGCAAGCTTCATAGCCTTTGCAACTATTACTAAAGCTTCTTGGCGAGTAATTTTGCTGTCAGGTTTGAATGAATTGTTTGCATAGCCAGATACTAAGCCATACTCATAAGCTATACTTATTGAATCATAGTACGCAGATGCTTTTGTCACATCAATGAAGCTATCAACTCCTGTACCACTTCTATATAGACCTAAAGCCTTTACAACTGAGTCAATAAATTCACCTCTGCTAATACTCATATTAGGATTAAATTTCTCGTCCTCAGTACCGCTCATAATTAGTCTTGAAGTAACTAAATTTACTGCATCCTTTGACCAATGCTTCTGAACATCACTGTAAGTTTTAGTATTAGCTATAACGGTATATGTACTATTTGTCATACTCTTTATCTTAGCAAAATATTTACCACCAATAAATACTATTGAGGTTGGAATATGAGAGAAACTACCATCTGTATTAATAATAACAGCTGTAGCAACTTCCTTTGGATCAAAGTCATCAGGAATTGCTATCAATCTCTCAATAAAGCTGTCAAATTTTGATACATTAATAGTTTTAACTCCATTAGTAACCGTAATTTCAAAGTCAATAGGCTTTGTCACAAGCTTATGTTTATTGTTTTTAGCATTCTTTTCAGCTAAAGCAATCTTATCATCAGATGACTCTTCTATTTTAATACTAATGGTTATATCCTTTAAATTTGAGCCTAAAGCTACCACCATTTTTTCAATGTCAATTTTAGACGTAGGAAGAATGTAGGTTGCATTTTCAGTATTAATTTCCAGTACAGCATTTTTTGCTTTTAAATCTTTAAAGGTTACACCTTCCAACTTACCTTCTACAAGATTAGAACCATTCATTACATCAATAGTAATAGTCAAAATATTGTCTTTGAGCACTTTTTTAATTTCTTTGTCTATTATCTCTAGTATAGTATGTTTTTTGCCCTTTGTAATTGTTGATATTATATTGGCAAACTTATCATTTTTACCATTGATTTTTATTTTATCATCATTTGGTATTGTTCCAGAACTTGAGCCTGAACTTGTACCAGAACCAGTGTCTGGATTTGTCCCTTTTGCTGATACTAATTTGACAGCGCCTATTTTATTTAAACTAGACCAGCCATTGTTAGAAATATCGTTCCAACTAGTAGCGCTATCTCTCGTACCCTTACTATTGTCTGAATTATTAACTTGAAGGTCAAAGCCAAGAACACTTCCTTCTACTGCATTAATCTTATCCAAGTCAATAGCAGCTTCTATAATATAACCTGTATCTGTAACTATTGCTGCTGAAGTAAGTGAACTTCCACCTGGATTGCTTCCAAAGCTCTGCTCATTATTGAAATTAACTCTATACTGACCATCATCATTTCCGTAAACATCCGTTCTATCATTTTTTTGATCAACAAATATTTCTAGAGAATCCTGCTGGTAAGCATCCGTACTTTCTTTATGTAAACTGCCATCTGTTACTGTAGCAAATACATAGAGTTTATTATCATCCCACATAGTTCTTGCAACTGCAGTAGCACCTGATGATCCAATAACGAATTTATTAACGCTGATTTCATTAGCTTTGTCCCATATAGCATCTTTAGTTCCATCAATTGTAGGTGTGCCTTTTATCGCTTCAGTTGCACCTAACTCTTCACTAAGAGTCAAAGTCCCTATATTATCTTTATTGTTATGCTGATTATTTGTTATATCATTCCAGGAAACCTGTGTTCCGCTTCCATCCACAAATCGTATATCAAATGGCACTTTACCGTTCAACGCAACTGCAGAAGATAATGGAATTTTTGCTTCAAGAATATAACCACTGTCTGTTTCAATAATTTTGAAATTATTATTAGATTTCTTACGCTCAAAGGTTGTTTTAGTATCATTTACAAATACATCTATTAACCCCGATTTATTAGTTGAATAAGTATCTGTTACCTCTGCTAGAACATACAGATTATTTTCATCCCAACGTGTTTTGAAGGAGCCTACATAACCGTTATCAGCTTGCACTAAAATTGGTGCATTAGCTTCCCATAGAAGCTCACTCTTTCCATCAATTTTAGGCGTTCCTTTAGGTGTTGATAAATTTTTAATTAGAATTGGGAGCTTCGCAGCATACTCTGAATAATCTGGATTCGCTAATACAACACCCCAGTATGCATATTTTGCTTGTTGATTTGTATCAAAAAGCAGTGGTTTTTCAAGCCTTGTAATTGGGAAGGTTGACAACCAGGTATTAGCATCTGAAATTCCCCATATTGCTACACTGCTAATGCAGTCTTTTTCAACATCTAACGCCTTAAGACCTTCAAACAACTGTTTATAACGATATCCCTGTTCAAGCAGTACTGCTGCTGGAACGTCATTATCAGCTGTTGACTTCGCAAAATCGCTAACACTATCATCATAATTACTTACATCCAACTCAGTAACCTGATTGTCAAGACCAGCATCTCCAAATTTCTTAATAGAAGTAATAATCGAGCTTACTGATGGCTGAGTACGTCCTATATGACACTGGTGACCCACACCATCAATTAGTTTTTCATCTTTATTTACTTCTTGTACTAGAGCGTATAAGAAATCACGTTTTGAAGGTTGTTCTGTATTATAATCATTGATATAAAGCTTACCATCATAGCCTTTTGCAGCTAATTCATCTTTTGCAGTTTTAAAGGCTTCCTTGATGAAGTCTTTACCTGTTATAACATACCACTTGCTTCTACGCATACCATCAGGCTGTGATGGGTCAATAACCTCATTAACCACATCATAATAGTCTATGTACTCACCATATCTATTAATTATAATCTTAATATAAGCTCTCATTCTATTGAGTACTAGTTCTTTGTTGGCAGCCTGTTTTGCAGGGTCTTTCTCTATTAGAACCAATTTGCCATTTGCATCTGTTGTTGTCAGCTCGTTTCCATTTTCATCTGTAAAGAGCCAGTCAGGTGTCTGACTATGCCATACAAAAGTGTGCCAACGCCATTTCATATCATTTTCTTCTGTGTAAATTTTCATATCATCAGATTTTTTCCAGCGTAAATTTGCTTCTGTAATATCCTCAAGAGCAAGAAAAGTTTCTGGTAATATATTTTCAGG
>JAEZIB010000199.1 GCA_023416275.1 Bacillota bacterium
GTAGAAGCTTTGCTGATACTGCATTATGGTTAAATGGAGAATTGATGAAAAATGTAGCCGAAATAGGTTATGGACGATTTCTATATGCAGCTTGTAAAAAATAGAGATAGCGATAAATACGAGAATAATTTTTTTAAAGAAGGAGACTACCAATGAATAGTATAATAGAAAACATATTAACAAGAAGAAGCATACGAACTTTTAGAGAGACTCAGATATCGGAGGAGGATTTAAATACCATTCTAACAGCGGGAAGCTATGCGCCTAACGGGATGGGAACACAGAACTGGAAGTTTACAGCCATTCAAAAAACCAGTGTACTTGCAAAAGTGAATGAGGCTATTCGCCTAACCCTTATATCTATACCTGTTGTAGCAGAAACGCATCCTTATGTTGTGAGCCTTGTTGAAAAAGCGAAAGACGAGAGTTCAAATTTCCTGTATCATGCCCCCACCTTTATTATTGTTTCTAACTTAAAGGACAACGGAAACTCTATGCCGGATTCAGCATTAGCCATCGGGAATATGATGCTGGCAGCACACTCACTCGGTATTGGTTCCTGCTGGCTAAATCAGCTGCCAGGACTCACACACATGCCCTTAATCTGTGAGCTTTTATCAGATCTTGATGTTCCCGTAAATCATATTGTTTACGGATCTGTCGTTATGGGTTATGCTGCAGAGGAGCCGAAACAGGCTGCCCCTCGTAAAAATGTCGTAAATATTATTCGTTGAGAACGAGATTGGAGGTTTAATATTGTTTATACGAGTAGTTCCGTATGACCCCTTTTGGGAAGTAGAGTATGAAAATGAATCACAGAAGATAAGTGGTATTTTGAAGGACGTATTGGTGGATATTTACCATATTGGCAGTACAGCAGTTAAAGGGTTACATGCTAAATCAATCATTGATATAATGCCCGTAGTGACAAATATTAGTTTGGTTGATAAGTATAATGAGGAATTTGTAGCCATTGGATATGAGTGTATGGGTGAGTTTGGTATTGAAGGACGGAGATATTTCCGAAAAGGCGGCGATAACAGGACACACCAGGTTCATATTTTTGAGCAAAGCAATCGCAAAGATATAGATAGGCATATAGCAGTAAGGGACTTTCTGCGTGCACATCCTGACATTGCTTTAGAGTATGGTGAATTAAAAATGAAGCTAGCTTATCGGTTCCCGGAGGATATTGAAGGCTACTGCGCCGGTAAGGATGCATTTGTAAAGCAACTAGAAAAGGATGCTTTGCTATCGTGTCAAACTGCCGTTAGGAGGTAGATTTAATAATGTTATATTTTGTATTAAAGAATATCTGAGGAAGAGAAGTATGTGTGAAATTCAAATTTATCATTGAACGCTCTACCAAACGGGCATTATTGGTCGACTGCATCTACCGAACAGGCAAAAAAATGTGGACTGTATCTACCGAACCGATAGGTTGAAAATGTGCGGTTGTTGTAATTAAAAACATACGGTCGAGCCACGTTGAGACGGTGACATTGATAACAAGGGTAAAAGAGTAGGGTGTGTGGAAAGGCTTGATATAAGCTGTTTGTGTGTTTTTGCGTTTTAAAATAGGTGTGTGAAAAATGTGAATTTTTTGCTTCGTGGGAACATATCGAAACAAGCCTTTAACACTGTGACAGAGCGATTTAGATGTCGGTGCTTGCTGAGTGGTCGATTTAGACGTTTTTCCAATTTTTTGAGATTGAGAGAGCAGATTGGATGTAGTAAAATAAGAATTTGAAAGCAGGTGATGAGAATGAGCAATGATATAGAAGTTGTACATGACAATCTCCATATAGCGGCGGATGAAATTGGCAGTGGCTATATGGAGCAATGAACTGCCCTGAGTTCCGCCTTTGATAACATAAAACCAAAGGAGGACTAACTATGTCTTTAATCAGCGTAAATAATTTGACCTTTTCTTATGAAGGATCATATGAAAATATTTTTGAGGACGTGAGTTTCCAAATTGATACTGACTGGAAACTTGGTTTTACTGGACGAAATGGTAGAGGCAAAACCACATTCTTGAAGTTACTGCTTGGCACATATGAATACAGCGGTTCAATCTCAGCGAATGTGGAGTTTGAGTATTTTCCATATGAAGTGGAACACACAGAGTATCTTACAATTGATATAATTCGAGAGATTGCATCAAATGTGGAGGATTGGAAAATCTTCAAGGAGATTTCCTTACTAGACGCAGAAAATGATATCATGTACAGACAGTTTTATACCCTATCCAAGGGCGAACAGACGAAGGCGATGCTCGTGGCACTATTTCTCAAAGAAAATGCCTTCTTACTAATAGATGAGCCTACCAATCATCTAGATGCTGCAGCAAGAGAAACTATAAGTAGATACATTAAGAGTAAGAAAGGGTTTATTCTTGTATCTCACGATCGGTACTTCCTTGATAATTGTATAGACCATGTCCTTGCTATCAACAGGACAAATATAGATGTATGCAAGGGAAATTTCAGTCAGTGGTGGGAGAACAAGGAGCAACGGGATTCCTTTGAGATTGCTGAGAACGAAAAACTAAAAGGTGATATAAAAAGGCTGTCTGATGCGGCAAAGAGAACAAGTGACTGGTCAGACAGCGTTGAAAAATCAAAAAAGGGAACGACTAATTCTGGTAGCAAACTGGATAAAGGATATGTAGGCCATAAGGCAGCTAAGATGATGAAACGTGCCAAGAATATCGAGGCAAGGCAAGCAGAGAAAATCGAACATAAATCAAGGCTATTAAAAAATATAGAAACATCCGAAAACCTTAAATTAACTCCGCTTAGTTTTTACAATAATACGCTGGCTGAATTTTCAGATGTGTCCGTCTCCTATGGTGACAGAATAATTTGTGATAAGGTAAATTTCAAAATTTATCAAGGAGATAGGATTGCTCTTAAAGGTAAAAATGGTTGTGGTAAATCGAGTCTGATAAAACTATTGTGTGGAGAGGACATACCATACACAGGAGAATTGCGAAAAAGTGACCGTCTGATTATATCCTACGTTTCGCAGGTAACAGACCATTTGTGTGGCAATCTTTCAGACTTTACTGACAAGCATGGCATTGATGAAAGTCTATTCAAAGCAATCCTGAGAAAACTGGATTTTTCAAGAGAACAGTTCGATAAAGACATAGAGGATTTCAGTGGCGGACAGAAGAAAAAGGTACTGATTGCAAAAAGCCTGTGCGAAAAAGCACATCTTTATGTCTGGGATGAGCCGCTGAATTTTATTGATGTTATATCAAGAATGCAGATTGAGGATCTGTTGCTTAAATTTCAGCCGACAATTATCTTTGTGGAACATGATAGGACTTTTTTAGAAAATGTAGCGACAAAGATAATTGAATTATAAAGTATTTTGCAAACTCTGTTTTAACAGTAAGCAAGTCACCCTACGACGAAATCTTGTAGAGTGCCTTGCTTGTTTTTATTTTATGCGTCCACGTCCACAGGCATACCCGACTTGAATTCCACTGTGAATTTGCCCTCGAATATAGTGACCCTTTCAATCAATCGCCGGACAAGCGACTCGTCGTATTCGGTGATGGAGGTGGGTTGCTCTCGCAGAAAGATGCCCATATCGGTTATTCGTTTTTTTACTTCATCTCGACCTCAGAAGATGTGAAAAAACACATCCCAAATTTGTGGAGGGTACCTCTCATCATACCAGCTTCAAAAACATGTTAAAAGCAATGTATATCTTAAAAAGTTCCCAGGTAACTTAACACGCTCTTATCGCTCAAAAGAACCCTTAAGAATTATTGGTGAAGAAACAGAGTGGACGAAACTGACAACTACGGAACTAAGCAAATGGCGCGAAAATTTAGCCAAAAGCAAAGGTGAAATTATTAATTGAACACATTTTAAATGGATAAAATAGTTACTTTTACATTATACTGATCCTGTTGTGTTGTCATAATAGCCCTTGCTACAAAATAGAATTCCTACTTCTATTATACCTAAATAGTTATAGTACTTTTCTTTTTTTAAATATGTTTTGTAGATAAGCTATAATTATTGGATCTCCTTATTGTGTACAAAATTATAAAGAAGTATTTTAAGTCAAAATAAATATAACCAAGATTAATTACATTCTACAACAACGGATATATACGTATTTCAAAATTATCATTCCTGCAGCCTTTGCCTTTATTATACTCAACTTTATCAAGAACACTTTTAAGCAGCAGATTTTTATCTTCAGCAGTTTTCAAATGATGATATTCATTAATAACCGTTGTTATACGAGGAATAAAGTCAACTTTCCGTAAATTATTGTTAAGTGCATTTTGGTACATTACAGTAGTCTCATCAATTTTCTGTTTCAGTGCATCTATTTTTTGAGCAATAGCAGTAGATCTCTCTGTAAAAACATCAACCGTATATACACCTTTTTCTAATAGGTCAAAAATATTATCTTTTTGAACATATGCTTCAGAAAGCTGTTTTTCAAGTAAAATAATACTGCTCTTTAATGCTGATTCGTTGGAATCAGTGTTTTGAGATGTTTTAGTTATATCAAAGTTATATTGATCCAGGTACTCTTGTAAAGCAGATAGAACTCTAGCTTCTACATATGCAAATTTGCTGCTTTTATTTCCACATTTGTTTATGCATATTACGTGAGGGTCTGATTTCAGATAAGGTCTATATCTCATTTTACTGCCACAAACGCCACAAACTAATATTCCGGCAAGGGGATTACTTAAACTTGTAGATGGCTTCACAGGAGATTTTACGTTATTTCGCATTATTAGTTTAGCCTTTTCAAAGATTTCATCAGTTATAAGAGCGGGATGTTTGCCTTCTGAGACTATCCACTTATCTTCAGAAACTTTTCTATTTGCACCTTTTTTTTTCGCAGTACGATAATTTATAGTTTTGCCCCACGCTATTTTTCCGGTATAGACTGGGTTTTTAATTAATCCAGCTACAGCCCAGCAAGTCCATTTGTTATTTTTATTTGTTTTAATACCCATATTGTTTAGTCGGTCTGCAATTATTTGAGATCCAACAGATTCATTTACATACCAATCATAAATACTTTTTACAATTTCAGATTGTTCCGGATGTGGCTCTAACGTTCGTCCTAATTTTTGTTCTTTTATTAAGTAACCAAAGGGAGCAAAAGGCGAATTATAATTACCGTTTTTAACAGAATGAATTACACCACGTTGAAGACGTTTGTTGATCATCTTGTATTCTTTTCGACTCATAAAAGCTTCAAATTCGCTATATTCCTCATCAAATTCATTAGATAAATCATAAGTTTTGTCAGGAGTGATTATTTTAGTATCTGTATTTTTAAATGCCTTCAGAATAATTCCCTGTTCTTCCATATCTCCACGGCCTAACCTTTGGAGATCCATTACAAGCACAGCATCATATAAACCTTCCTGAACATCTTTTAGCAGTTCAAGCATGGCCGGTCTGTATAACAGACTTTCTCCGGAAACTAATTCTTCATAAATTTTAACAATAGTAAGTTTTTTTGCTTTTGCAATACTAAGAAGGTCTTTTCTATGCTTTGCTAGAGTTTCACCCCTACCAAGTTCTTTTTCTATTTTTTCATCTTCTCTGGATTTTCTAAGGTAGATGCATGTTTTAACCATAATAACCTCCACACCCTCTATGGGCACAAAAATTTGGTAAAGCTTTTGTGGAGGTACGCTACCTTTATGTCAGCTTAAGTCCACTTTCTTTTAGTTTTTAGCTAAACGCTCCAATGTGTATTATTTATTTGAAGTCTTCTTGTTGTTTATATACCTGTACAAGCTTGTTTTACTAACATTTGTTGCTTCAGAAATCTCGGAAATGGAATATTCTCTGCTTTCATACATCTTTAATGCCAAGTCAACAGCCTTGCTTGGTGTTCTAGGACGTCCACCTTTGCGACCTCTAGCTCTTGCACTAGCAAGCCCATCTTTAGTCCGTTGGCTTATTAGATCTCTTTCAAATTGGCTAATACCTGCAAATAGAGTAAACATAAACTTTCCATGTGGCGTTGTTGTATCAACCCAGGACTCCTTTAGACTTTTTATATTTGCACCTTTTTGTTCTATTTGTTCAACTATTTGAAATAAATCTTTTGTAGATCTACTGAGACGCGTTAAGTCACAAACAATGATTGTGTCACCAATTCTAAGTTGATCAAGCAATCTATCCAACTCAGGTCTGTCTTTTTTTGTACCGGTAATCTTTTCTTGAAAGATTTTTTCACATCCTAAGGCGGATAATTGATCTAACTGCCTTTCAAGATTTTGGTCTTGGGTGGATACCCTAGCATATCCCATGAGCATATAATCACTCCAAATTTTTTATATGCCTTTATAGTACCAATAACTTGAATAATAGTCAATATTGGTATTTTGATATTGGGAATAATTTTGGGAATTGTGAAAGGCATTTAATTCGTAATATCTATATTGAAATAAAATGGTACCAAAAACGAGGGTTTATGGTGGTAGTATGCTAAAGCGGTTTTAATATATTGATAAACTCTAGTCTATTATCAGTTTATGTACATTCTGAGATGAATTCATAAAAAATCTTTCTTACTTTTTATTTTAATTCCTGACAATTTTTATCATATAGTTGTGAATTGACTTCCACTTTTACATTATTATTATTGGATCCAATAAATAATTTTTATTATATCATCGGGGGTGTATTAATAGTGTCAATGACCGAAAACAATTACTACTTTTTTAAAGATCAACATACAGATAAAGATATTGTTAATTGCATATTAAAAAAAATAGAAGACGAAAATGGAATTGTAATTGAGAAAAAATCTGCATTTAATAAGGATTTTGAAACTGAACCAACTAATATTAAAATGGATGGTGTAGCGAGTGTAGGAAGCTTGAATACTATAGCGAGGGGTGATCATGTCCACCCAACAGATACATCAAGGGCAGCTGTTACACATAATCATGATAATATCTATGAAACACCTGATGCTGCACAGGAAAAAGTTAATATACATGCAAATCAACCTAATCCACATTCAGGACATATTTCTCACTCATTAGCAACAGCTCCAAATGATTTTCTTGTCGCTAGTGGTAAAGATCAATTTGTTAAAAAAACAGTTTCAGAAGTTAAGGAGATTTTAGGAATTGGAACGGCTGAATATACAGCAAGTGATGTGCTTGAAAAATTAAAGACAGTAGATGGAAGTACGAGTGGATTAGATGCAGATTTACTTGACGGAAAGGAAGCAATTGAGTTTGCAACTGCAGAGCAAGGAATAAAGGCTGATAATGCACTCCCAGCGACATTTTATACAGCAAGTGATGTACTAGAAAAGGTAAAGACACTAGCTGGAAGCGGAAGTAAATTGGATGCTGACTTGCTAGACGGAAAGGAAGCAACAGAGTTTGCAACTGCAGAGCAAGGAATAAAAGCGGATAATGCACTTCCAGCAACAGCATATTCAGCGAGTGATGTACTAGAGAAGGTAAAAACACTAGATGGAAGTGGAAGTAAATTAGATGCAGATTTACTTGATGGAAAGGAAGCAACCGAGTTTGCAACCGCAGAACAAGGAATAAAGGCGGATAATGCACTACCAGCGACATCATATACGGCAAGTGATGTACTAGATAAGGTAAAAACACTAGCTGGAAGTGGAAGTAAATTAGATGCAGATTTACTTGACGGAAAGGAAGCAACAGATTTTGCGACTGCAGAGCAAGGAATAAAGGCGGATAATGCACTTCCAGCAACAGTATATTCAGCGAGTGATGTACTAGAGAAGGTAAAAACACTAGATGGAAGTGGAAGTAAATTGGATGCTGACTTGCTAGACGGGAAGGAAGCAACAGATTTTGCAACCGCAGAGCAGGGAATAAAAGCAGATAACGCTGCAACTCAGGTTAGCCTTGATACACATATATCAGATACAATATTCCAAACAGCTGATGGTACTGCAACGGCAATAACACTAACAATAAGTTCGAAACTAATAAATGGGTTTCCTATTACATTTATAGCTGCAATATCCAATAATGGTGCTGCAACTACCATAAATAGTAAACCACTCTATAAACCAAATACAACGACAGCTCCAACTCTTGTAAAAGGAAAGGCCTATACAGTTTGGTACAACTCAACAAATAATTGTTTTTTTATCAAAGCTAGTACAGAAGGTGATGCCGTTGCTGCAAATGTACTAGCAGGAAAAACATTCAGCAACGATAATAATACTGGGTTGGTTGGAACAATTCCGACTAAAGATGCTGCGACTTATACTCCATCTGCCTCAGTACAGACTATAGCAGCAGGACAATATTTAAATGGCACTCAAACTATAAATGCAGTAACTGTACCAGTAGCTAATGTTCTATCTGGAACTACTATAGCAGGGCAAGCTGGAACAATGGCTAATAATGGAGCTAAAATTATAACTCCAAGTACAAATAACCAAGCTATTCCATTAGGATATCATGATGGTAAGGGTTATGTAGCTGGAGATGCTAATCTAATATCAAGTAATATAGCTGCCGGGAAATCTATTTTTGGTGTGACGGGTACTCTATCGGCTGGCAAAAAGTGGGCGAAGGGAATTGTGGCAGAAGGAGAATCAACAGTGTCGGGGTTGCCATTCACTCCTTCAGTCGTTATTACATATGATACGAGTAACGGTTTTTTACTCTATAGCTCTTACTTAGGGGTAAATCATATGAATTATATCGCAGTATTTAATGGTGGATTTATTTGTCCCTATAATGCTCCTGGAGGTCTAAAATGGGAAGCATATGAATAGGTATAGTATAAAATGAAACAAAATATATATAAACCACACATGATGTTCATTTATTATACGAGGATTACTCAAAACTGAGTAGTCCTTTATATTTCTCAAAATTGAAGGAATAGTTTCTATAATATATTTTATTTAAATTAACTCACATTTACTATATAATTGCATTAATAATATTTTTGGAGCAAAACCATGAAACTAATTCAAAAACTTTCATATACCAGTGCCAACTTCCTAACAAACCAGCTTCAGCAGGATCACCGGAAAAGGTCTGAATACTACTTTGGCTTTCAAGGCATTTACCAGAGCGTTATCAAGGTGCTGGTTTTAGGAAGCATTGCCCTATTGCTGGGAATTGTAAAACCAATTCTATTTGTAATTCTGGCATTTACATCTTTACGTTTTTTTGCTGGTGGAACGCATATGGGTACATATCTGAAGTGCTTTCTAATAACCATATTCACGTTTGTACCAGCTTCATTACTAGCTAAATATTTCAGCAAGAATATAGGCATCACATTTGTTTTTGTTGTATTTGCCATATCAGCTGTTCTGATAGTTCGCTATGCACCTAAAAATAGTCCTTTAAATCAAATATCAGAAAATAGGGCTAAAACGCTTAGGGTATTAGCAATAGTAACATTATTAGTATGGTTTATAATCTCCGTTTGTTTATATATATTCCAGCAAGCAGTGCCGGCAGTATCTGTTTGTCTCGGTATACTTCTTGAAGTTAGCTCAATTGTGCCTTTGTTTGAAAAGCTTTATAATAAATTAAACACGATTGGAGCGAAAAGATGATTGAAACTGTAATACTTGCTTTGGTCTTTGCACGATTAAAGGGTACTAAATTTAAAGAAGTATTTAAGCATTGGGAGTTCTATCCGGTATTTATAGGTGCATTTACATATATATTTTTACAAATCGGCATGTTTAAAGGGGATTATTCTTTATTGGCTTATGCAAATATTTATAAGGCTTTATACTCTGTAGCCATTTTTTTTCTAATATATAGATTTAAAATATACAAGCAGGGTTTTATTGGTATTGGGCTAATGTTTGTAGGAATGGGGTTAAATAAGCTCGTTATGTATTTTAATGATTGGAAGATGCCAGTATTTCCGACACTGTCGTTGAAAACAGGTTACATAGATATAACTAATCTAAATTCAATTGATGGCTGGCATGTGGTAGGAGATAGTACTACTAGATTAAAATTTCTGTCAGATATCTTTGACACAGGGTATTGCGTAATGAGCTTGGGCGATATCCTGGTAAGAGCATTTTTGTTTATCGTGTTATATTATTCTTTTAAGTCTATAAAAAATAAAAAACTTAAAGCTATGGTTTCATACTGACAATTTAATAATATTAAACTGAAAATAATTATGTACATATATGTATGAGAAAAATAATTATGCAAAATAAAACTAACTTGTGACCAAGTTGGACACAAGTTATATGAAAAAGTGAATGTTATGTTTTTATGCTATTAAAAATGATTAACTCTTACACTTTTATGGTGCTAAAACAGCTTTCTATGATTTGTTTCATAGAAAGCTGAATAAAGATTCCATAATAAATAGAAAAGGCTGTCCAATTTATAGACAGCCTTAACATATTATCTGTTTTGAACAACAACAATATAGCTTTCAACTCCAGATGGATAATTAAATTCTGGCAATGCTGGTATCTGAGAATCTGTTTGTTTTATAAGTGGAACATAATACCCAGTCTGTGATATTATAGGGGCTAATTGTCCAGCATTACTTATATAATTATCTATTGAGTGAACAATTTCTCCAGTATTCTGATTAACAAGTGAAAATTCACTTCTGCACATTGTACTGAATCGTACAGATACAACTATTTGTTGCCCTGCTTTTACAAAGAAACCTCCTTGGTTAGCATTATTAGGTAAACCAATTCTTTCTCCTATGCTGATAGGTTGAGGAGGAGAAAAAGCAAATTCCTTGTATGTAAAGTCTCCACTTGAATAATCTGCGGTACATTGCCAAGTAGCGGCATAGGTAGTAAATGGAGTTGCAAATAATACTGCAACCATAAATAGAACGGCAAAGCATTTCAAAGATTTTTTCATAATAATATCATCCTTTCAGTTTTTTAATTGTATTACCTTAAGTGGAATAAGGTGTAAATAAAAAAGTCTAAAACATAAACGAAGAAAAGTTTCACGCTGACCGAGGAGCTTCCTATATCTTCATCGGCTCTGGAGTTTAGATTGCATCGCCATATTCATCTATTAGATAGCCCCTAGCTATATATCCCGTTTTTCCACCGTAACTAACTTTATACCAATTTGATAGTACACTTGAAATTGTAACTTTAGTTCCTTCAGGAATTTTAGCTAATATAGTAGAGCTTGTACTTTGTGATGCTCTAAGGTTAACACCAACTCCATCATGGGTACATACCCAACCGTATGTAACTGATGCTGCTACAACGACATTTTGAGATGATTTTGCGGTGCTTTCAATAGTTGCTGCATTAGCTCCTATTGCTAATGTAGAACAGACTGAAACTACTACTGCTAATCCAATCAATTTTCTAAATGCGTATTTCATAAATAAAACCTCCTTTGTTATTTTTTGGTACTAAATTAATAACACTGATATCCGCATTTTAACATATAATAAAAAATATGTAAACATATGGAAGTAAAATTTTTAAATTTGTATTTTTATATTAGAAAGTATAATTTAAACTGTAATGTTTGCCATAAAATATAGAAATGACTATATAATAGTACTTAATAAAGCAAAGGAAGTTTTAGAATTAAGAAACAAATTTCATGATAATGGAAAGGTAAAAAGGTGGTTCCTTTATAAAATTAACTTGTGACCAACTTGGACACAAGTTATTAGGTAGTGTTTTTTTTATTTAGCTGTATACGGTAAATAGTAAGAACTATTACCTATGAATCTAGCAATTTCTCCTGTGTATTAAGCAGCTCTTTACCCATTATTAATAGATACTGCTGCAATTCTGGGGTGAGATTATTGATAACATCTAAAAATTCTTTCTCGTATGGGGAAGAATTAAACATTTCACCAATGCCAGTACGTATCCAGCGTTCATTGGCATTAAATACTGAACATATTATTTTAATATTTTTATCTGTAAGAACGCGTTTTTCGCTTTCTATCATTGTTATGGATGTTTGCGTTAAGCCTGTTTGATTAAATACAATATGTTAGAAGACGTAAACATACAGCTAATACGACAAGTTTAAAAATTATATCCATAATTTAGTATAAAATCTTTGACTTTTATGCATAGGGAATTCATAATTACATTATAGGTTAAAGTCATTTTTTTAGATATAGGAAAAACACTCAGAATATCAAATGAATTGTAACCAATAGCTAAAAAAGTATATTGGTGTTTAGATGATGATTTATAAGAATGTAAGGTGAAAAAATGAAAATTGAGGATGTTATTAGCAAATTTAACACAACTCCTGTACTATTTATTGGTTCGGGGATGTCAAGAAGATATTTAAATCTGCCTGATTGGAAAGGTTTATTAGAGCATTTTGCAACAATAATTAATGATGATGCTTTTGCTTATAGTGCGTATGAAAATAAAGCAAAGATTTCAGACTGCAGAGCTGGTATTATGCCAAAAATAGCAGAATTAATTCAGAGGGATTTTGATGAAAAATGGTTTGCTGATCCGAAGATAAGAACAGTTGATGATGAAGCATTGGAGCAGATAAAGAATAATGGCTTATCACCATTTAAGGCTGAAATAGCAGCTTTTACTAAGAATAGGACTATCATTGACCTAAATTATCAAGAAGAAATAAATAAACTTATCCAGATTTCTGAAAAGAGCATAGCAGGAGTAATAACAACCAACTATGATTCTTTCCTAGAAGATAACTTACAAGGGTTTACAAAATATGTTGGACAGACACAGTTAATATTTTCGGTGATTCAAGGAGTCGCTGAGATTTATAAAATACATGGCTCAATTGAAAATCCTGATAGTATAGTCATAAATGAATCTGATTATGTGAAATTTGATAATAAAAGTGCTTATTTAGCTGCAAAGTTGATGACTATTTTTATGGAATATCCAATTATTTTTATGGGATATTCTATAAGTGATGTGAACGTGCAAAATATTATTAAGTCTATTGTGAGTTGCTTAGATGAAAAGCATCTTAAAATGTTAGAAGATAGGTTTGTTTTTGTGGAATACAAGAAAGACATGGTTGGTATAGAGGTTAGTCCATTTACGATTATGGTAGATAACAAACCGCTAGGAATGAGAAAAGTAATACTAGCAGATTTCATGCCTTTATATAAAGCTATGGAAAACAAGAAGGCAAAACTTCCGGTTAAAATACTGCGTCGGTTTAAGCAAGAGTTATATAATTATACTATTACTAATATGCCAACAGCAAATTTAAGAGTAGCCGCTCTGGAAGATGATAGAATTGACGATGAAGAACTGGTGCTGGCGATTGGTAAAGTTTCTGATTTGGGACTTAAAGGGTTGAGTGGAATTGACGGAAATGAATGGTATCGAAATGTAGTGATAGAAGATTTAGAATTTTCTGCAGATGAGTTGTTGGAGTATGCATTTCCAAAAGTGTTAAAAGAAAATTCAGGTAGACTACCAGTTAATAAATATTTAGCTGAAGCAACAAAAGAATTTCCAGAATGCAGAGAACTAGCAAATAAGCAGTCTTTTGATACTATCATTTCTCCTACAATTAAAAAGAGCAGGAGCTGTTTGGGTGAATACACATCTGTAAAACAAATTTGGAATCAGGAAAAGAGTTCATTTGAACGAGCCACTAGATTAATATCACATCTTGAAGAAGATCAAATTAATGTTGGTGAACTTGAAGAGATACTAAAGGAACTTTTTGAGGAAGATGTGAATTTATTAAAAAATGTTAATCCTGGAGTAAGAACAAATGTAAGAAGGTTAATTTTGATATATGATTATTTAAAATGGGGAAAATAAAAGAGCTTCCTGACTCAAGCATTTGTAAACAAACACCATACAGGAAACCCCCTTTTAAGCTTAACGCACCTAGCAGAATTAGCACCTATAAATAGACACCTCTCTGTTCAGCACTATATTAACTTATGCTTTATAAACTTAATTATACATAATATAGTGTGAGTTGTAAATTAATTACGAAAAAAATGTTACAGTTCAGCGACTTAATTTAGATTATTTGAAAGCATAAACACAATATATTTCGTTAATTGACGGGATTGTAAAAACATAAAAATGACTATCAAATAACTTGTGACCAAGTTGGACACAAGTTATTTGAAAATGTGAATGTTATGTTTTCTTGATTCACATGGTATCAATCTCAGGTTTAATCGGCATTTACCTATAAATCTAGCAATTTCTCCTGTGTATTAAGCAGCTCTTTAGCCATTATTAATAGGTACTGTTGCAATTCTGGTGTAAGATTATTGATAACATCTAAAAATTCTTTCTCATAGGGGGAAGAATTAAACATTTCACCATTGCCAGTACGTATCCAGCGTTCATAGGCATTAAATACTGAACATATTATTTTAATATTTTTATCTGTAAGAACGCGTTTTTCGCTTTCTATCATTGTTAAGGATGTTTGCGTTAAGCCTATTTGATTTGCAAAATCTGTCTGATTTAAACCCAGTTTTTTTCTAATCATTTTAATGCGAGTATGCATATAAATATACTCCTTTTTTTTATTTGTAATAAAATAATATCATTAACTTAATAAAATTTCAACATAACTTTTTTATTAATTATTAATAATGTAATAATAGTTTGTTATGTAAGCAATATTACTTGTTGAGATATACAAAAACAACTGATTTGGTATCCAATAAAAAATTTTGAAAAAAATGTTAAAAAATTATTGACTAAGTATTAAGTATGTGATAAAATAAAATTACATACACCATAAAATTGGTATAAATGCAAGGAATTAACAAATTATACAATTCAAATAAGAAAGGCGGTGAATCCACAAATTAATTAACTATTATAGAAATAAGCAAATCATATCTAGAATACTTTTATTGAAATAAATTTTAAGCAGAGCTGTAACTAGAAATAAACTAATAAATAAAATTCAGGCAATCTAAAATTTTATAATACAGAAGGAGCGTGTCATCTTATGAAAAATGTAATTGAAAAAGCAATTAGTGTAGTTGTAATTTTTTCGATTATGCTTGTACTAAGCAATTCTACTGCTATAGCTGCAAGCAACAAATCCTTTACAGATGTAAAAGCCGGTAGCTGGTACAAGGACCATGTTGATAATATCTCATCGAGGGGAATTATTACGGGGTATGGCAATGGTAAATTTGGACCCAATGACAAATTACAAGTGGATCACTTAATAACAATGATGATTAAGGCAAATAAGCTGCAAGTTAAAAAAGAACCAGGAGATAAATACTGGGCTGCTCCATACATTAGAAAAGCCACAGAATTGGGATGGGTAAAGGAAGGCGAATTCACAGAATATAATATAAACATTACCAGAGAACAAATATCCAGAATTATAGCACGAGCCATGACGGACTATCCTAACAATTATCAGGATTATAAGTCATTAATAAAAGACTTTAATACTATTGATGTGAATTTTAGAGATTATATCCTGAAGGTATATGCCAAAGGTATAGTTGCTGGATATACTGACGGAGCTTTCAAATCAATTAATAATGCAACCAGAGCTGAAGCAGCAGCAATGATAGTAAAATATCTTGAACCCTCAAAAAGGACTGAATATCCAATCGTAATAGGTGATACTCAGCAGGTAATAAACGGCTTTGTAACTGGTATTGTGGGAAAAACATCATCTCTCTCATTTATAGAGGGGGAAGATTTAAATGTTATGGGTGATAGCTATCCATATATACAGATGAGTGTAGGGCTATATTATGATGCTGATAGGACAAAGGATATGGAACAGCGAGAAATACAGTTTGCCGAGGTTAGGAAAATACTTACTCAAAAGATTGATGCAAAGACTGTAGATGCCGCCATTGCATACGGAAAAATAAAAAAAGCTATGAATGAAAGAGTTAATTATGATAAGGATTTTATAGGTTCAGGATATCGTATATGTGTTTCATCCTATTATATGGACGAAGACATAACTTTTACAATATATAAGGCTCACGATTAGGAGGGATTTTATGAATTGCTTAAAGAAATATGTATTGCTTGCTCTGGCAGGTATTGTAGCAGTATCTCCAGCTACAACTTATGCTGCTATAGACCAAACCTACAGCAAATATAATAAGGATATTTATGAGATATATAAGAAATATACCAAAGAAAATGGAGAATTTAATATTAATGATGTGGATACATATTTTTACTCGCTTAAAAATAAAAATGATAAGCCTTTAAATCTTAAAGTATTAAAGGAAGGTAGTTCTAGCATTTACGATGTACTGAATGGTTCATATTTCGTTTATGGCTATCCCTTTGGGGCTGAAAGAAACAGACCAAGCACATTAACATATGATGTCAGCTTGAGAGGAGACACCGAAAACCAATATATGGGAGAAGATAATCTGGGTGCATATTTTGATAACCCAGCGTTTCCGTGGAGAACCTGGATAATGGAAGGAAAGGCATTGAAGGACTGGGATTTTATAAAGAGACCATGGAGAGAAGAGGATATAATAACTAAATATAAATTAAACAAAAATGGTAGTTCATTTTACGATACAAACGTAAATCTCATGCTAAATATAAAAGTGGGTATTTATGCTAAATACATATATTTAAGTGCAAAGGAAACAATACAAAGCTTGTCAAATGAGCAAATGAATAAATCAATTTACTTCGGTAAGGTTATTACTGGTGCTACATTGCTTGATGCATTCAATTTCGCAGATCCTACAGTGTTCAAAACGAAGGGCGGTACATGGAAGGACTATGTATATATTCTTTCCCCGCCGACAACATCTACATGGGGCACTGGCTATATGTTTCACAAGTATACAAGCAGTGATAATAAGGAGGTCATAGACTATATAACCGTTCCTCTAGCACCCTTTGATTTAGTCAAAAAGCTGGAGAATGAAATGCCAAAGTACACAGACAATATTGACGGCTGCTTTTTGTCTGAGCCTGTAAAGGAAGGAAATAACATGGTTGCGTATGTTATCAGAGCTCCTAGATTTGAAATAGATTCTCCTGTAAAGACTAATATGACTGTCTGGCTAAAAGAAAATTTAGATGAATCACAGGAATTTGACAACCAGACCAATTTGGGAAAAAAGCTTTTTGAGGGAGAAGTATATTTTACAAAGGACATGCCCTATTGGATATACAAAGTTACATATCCTGTACCCCAAAAAGGGAAGATAAGCGGAATATATGTTAAGACTGGAAATCAGAAAAGCATTGTGAGTAATTCCGTATGGTATGCAAGCTCAGGAAGCTTAATGGGATCTTCTCATACAACCTCAAAAGATACTGAGCTAGTGGATTGGATGCCGTGGGAGAAGATAGAGTCGGATACACAGTATAAGATTAAAAAGCAAGCAAAATAAATGAGAGTTTAAAACTAGAAAAAAGACTATCCGAATTTTTGAAGTATTTAATCAAATAATCATCAGAGCTATAAAGTTAAACTATCGAGAATGAATTAGGAATCACACTTATTGTAATATATATAAATTTTATAATGAGTGTGATTTTTAATAGCGTTTTTGAGCTAACTCAAATTTAGTACTATATTTAAGGCTATATATTTGGTTAATGTACTTTGTACAACATTCGAACAGTTAACTAGTTTACATGGCGAATCAATTTAGGTGAAAGTAAAAAGACAATAATTAATACATTGATGGTGATGAGGAGCTGATAATAAATCCAACTCCTTCTGGTTCGAAAAAAAATTATCGCAAATGGAATTATATTATAATCACATTGTATGACAATTTAGTTCAATTCACATTGACGGATTGCATAAGAACGAATAAAATAGTAATTGGAAATAATTTTCAAAAATCATGAAAATAATGAATATTTATATAAATTGAAAGTAAACTTATCCTGATTAAAGTGGGTGGTTGTATGGTTAAAAATGTTGTTTAATGCGTTTTTGTTCATATAGTAGATTAAGCAATGATGGGATTTACTTGGTGGCGTTGTTAGTTCGTAGAGAGTAATGATAAAATATTTATTAAAGAGGTTAGAAATATGGTTGATGAAGAAGTATACATTTCAAAACTAAGTGACTTTATGGAGTATGTAGAAAATTTAGAAGAAGGATTTATTATGTCAAGGGGTCAAAGTGCCCCGTATAAATTATTACCTAGCGCAATGAGAGAAGATGCTACAGGAAATCGGATTATTTCAAAAAGGACAGTTCAATATTATCTAGATGAATTTAAAATTAACTCGTATCAATTTATGAATAGACCTTGGGATATAAATAGTGACTTGGAGTGGATGATATATGCTCAACATTATGGGATACCAACCAATTTGTTGGATTTTAGTAAATCACACATTATTTCGCTTTTATTTGCTGTAGAAAAAGCCTTTGAAACTGAAAATCACGATGATGGTGTCGTTTTTTTTCTAAATCCGTTCAGATTAAATAACAAACATGTTAGACGGTCTGAGATAATTACAACAATAGACAATACCATGCCAACAAGTGATGGTCCATATGTAATTCAAGGCAGAAAACTAAATATAAGAATTCAAGCTCAAGATGGCTTGTTTGTGAAGTTTGACGACAGTGATAAAAATTTGGATTCATTAGTAGATGAATCAATTCTTAAAAAGATTCTCATTAAACAGTCTGATAAAAAGCAGATATTATCGTCAATATTTACTATGGGGTTAGGTTTTTCAAGTATTTATCCAGAATTAAGTTATGTTAGTAAAGACATACTTATGAGAAAGAATGTAAATGATTTTATTAAGGAGGAATTATAATGGATGTTACGGAAAAATATAGAATAAATCCTAAACCGCAGAATTTAACCATACAAGTTATCATAGATAGAATAGATAAAGGCTTTGAACTACAGGAATTTCAAGGTAAAATGACTGAAGAGAAACTAATTAAATATAATGATGCGATTATAATAGCCCCAGACTACCAGAGAGATTATAGGTCAACTATTGAAGATGAAAGTTCATTAATTGAATCAATATTTATTGGTATTCCCATTCCATCAATTTTTCTAGCAAATGACAGATATGAGGGCGTTCAAGTTATGAATGTAATCGATGGACAGCATCGTTTAAGAGCTTTTTATAGATTTATGAAGAATAAATATAGGTTAACAAAGCTATCAATTTTAAAGGATTTTGAAGGATACAATTATGAAGACTTATTATTATCTACAAAGCAAGAGTTAATTAGTAAAGAATTGTCATTTATCGTATTTAAGGATTTTCCAGGATCTGAATTTGAAATAGAGATATTTAATAGATACAACAAAGGGACAAAACCATTAACCCCGCAAGAAATTAGACATGCTGTATATAATTCAAAATTCAATCAGTTTGTAAATTCATTTTCAAAACAATTGTATAATGATGGTGGTTATTTATCTGAAGCCTATAATATAACAAAAGATAGGCTGCAAAAAAAGAAACCTCAGGAAAGTATTTTTGTTTTATTAAGCATATTAGAAAGTGGTATAGATCCAACACTCTCGAAGTCGCCATATTATGCTGAATCTTTTATGAAATCAAAGTCAGAAATGGAGAAAAAAGATGGTTCTAAATTTAATATTTTATTTGAATTGGTTATTAGAAGATTTAATGAATTTAATGAAGTAATTAAGATGCTAGAACATAATTATGAGTATCCATTTTCAAAAGAATTGTATGGGGTTTCAAGTAGAAATTATAAGTTTCAAATATCAATTGCAATGATATTAGCTGGGGTATGTCATAAAATATTTTATGAAAAGAATACTGATTCGATTATCAAGATGATTGACATTTCAAAATTTGTTAAATATATTCCTGAAAAATTGAGCGGTTCTTTTTTGGAAGATCCTGAGTACAGCGCTTCTAGTACAAATCCTAGAAAACTAATTGAATTAATTGATGATATTGATATTGAAAAAATATTGATATGATTTTTTAACAAAGTAGCTACTCAATAGCTATGCCACGATTACACTCAACCTGGGTGCGATTTTTTCATCCAAAATTTAAAATCCAAGGTGTCCAGATGTCCTTCTAAACGTGAAAGTTTATGAGGGCATCTTTTTTGTGCGACAGGCAGTCGCACATCAAATAGTATCTATGGAATGATACCGGGGTCATCTATAATATCACATATAAACAAGAATATAGTGATACTAAGAAAGCAGGAGATATTATAACGAATAATTGTCCATTTTTAGCAAGAAGGACTTAAAATTATGTTTTTGTTTTTTCCTGTATTTCTTCTGCAAATTGTAGTGCCATCTTTATAGAATTTATTAGTTGCAATCTAGCTTCTTGGGTTATTTCTTCCCCATTAATTGCTAGATTTGGCTGATTCATTAATATATAAAAAGCTTCCTTAACATCAGTAACCATATATTTATGTTCAAATTCTATATCATTAAGTGTTTCTGGGGTTACATTTAATGCTACTGCTAATTTAGTTATAGTTTCAAAACGTGGGTTTTTAGCTTTTCCACTTTCAATTTCGCATATAACACTTTTAGAAACACCTGAAAATTCAGACAATTTTCTTATTGAATACCCTGCTCTATCACGTAATTTCTTTATGTTTTTACCTAGTATAGACAATGTAAATCCTCCTTTTAACATTTTTAATTTTAACAAAATTAAAAATAATTGTAAAATTACTTATTGTGATATTAAGCAATAAGTGGCATAATAAAATAATTATTAAGGAAGAAAAAATAAAATGTAGTAAATCAAAAGTTTTAAAGGTGGTAGAGTATGAGAGTCTCTAAAGAAGAACTTATAACAACCAAACAACTTTGTGATTGGCTCAGAATCAGTGATGCAACAGCAAGTAGATGGAAATCTCAAGGTATGCCATATGTAGAAACAGAAAAAGAACATTTATATAGAAAATCAGATGTGTTAAAATGGATAGCAAATTTAAGAGGCTCAAATGATTAACTGACATTAACTGCTCAAATGCAACCGTGAAGTTGATTTCAGAAAATGAGTTATGTGGATGGTTACAGATTAAACCTGTTACAGCATGGAGATGGCGTAAAGAAGGAATGCCTTATTTCGGTAGAAAGAAAACTATTAGATACAATAAAAAGCAAGTGTAAATTGGTTGATAGAGCATGGAAGATGGTAAAATAATAGTCTCGATTTTAGTAGATATAGGGGGATAAACAAGGTTACTCAATACTAATTAAAAAATCAATCAAAACAAAGGAGTATTTAAGACATAAAAAGGAAGAAGCCACATAAGTAGTTTCTTCCTTTATTCCTTTTAACTTGTGTCCAACTTGGTCACAAGTTGCTTTTTTTGGATTCAATTTCATGAATTACCTTTGCAAATGTTTTGGAGTTCTTGGCTGCTTCCACCAAAAGAAGCTACCTTGAGCAAATACGAAAGCTATAAAGCCTACAATTAAGCCAATAGTAGTAAAAATCTTGGTTGAAATTTTTTTAGTCATTTCTTTTAACCTCCTTCCGTGTATGCTTTTTATATATTTTATCTATTATTTCCAATTCAAAACTGTAGAATAAAATATTAATAATACCCATTGGAAGTATTATAATAAAGAATAGTATTTTTAGAGGAATACATAAACTATTATAACAACTGACATACAGATATGATATTCCGAACTCCATCAATACGCTATAAGTAAATATAATTAAAAATATTGGCTTCTTGCAACTGTAGTTTTCAATATTATCACTAAGTCTTTTGTATTGCCATGCAAATGATATAATTAGTATTTGAAAGAATCTATCTATTTGAGGCAAAAGTA
This sequence comes from Bacillota bacterium, assembly GCA_023416275.1. Taxonomy (GTDB): domain Bacteria; phylum Bacillota; class Clostridia; order Acetivibrionales; family DSM-1351; genus Ruminiclostridium. The sequence goes on from JAEZIB010000199.1 coordinate 21,756, forward strand.
AATTAACCCATGTTATCTGATATGCTTCCGTCATTGATGATATATCTAGTATCTTTAATATAGGTGGTATGTATATGGTTTCAATGGCTGCAAGTGTCAGAAAAATAATTCCAACTTGAATAAATGGCAATTTCCATTGATTTAAGAAAAACATTACATTTGTCTTGAACTTATTATCAATACTGAATGATACTTTATTTTTATATATTATCCCCAGTACAATTGTTGATAACAATGTATTTAATATAAAATATGCTGTAATGTCTTTAAGAAAATATCTTCCAAAGAATTGTATAAATGTAAATATAAATACTGTAGCTACAAATTTGACAATAGTAGGTTTAGTATTATTTTTTCCTGGTAATTTAAGTCTATCACCTGTGAGTAAAAATGCTATAAATAAATTGCATATATTTTCAGGTAAAGTGACTATTATAAGTTTATAAATTGACATCAGTTCCATTTTGTCACCTCATGATCATTTTTCATTAAGTAGTTGAGCTATTCCTGATAGAATTTTGGATATGCTATCAGGGTTTAAACCTGAATTTTTTATAAACACAGCTATTTCAATATATTTTCTGTTTTCTTCTGCTGTACAAAAATTTTTCATTGCTGTTAATTCTTTTCTTTCAAATTCAGAATAAGGAATACTATATTTTTCACAGACTGAATTAATGATTTGTTCACTTGGCTCAATACCATCTAAAACAATTTTTTCAATCTCATGTGTTGATTCCCCTATATCTTGGGAAAACTCCTTAATTGAATAGTTTAATTTTTTAATTAAATTTTTAATTTTTACCGAATTAACATTTTCATCCTCACCATTAATTAAATAGTCTATAGTAATACCAAAATATAATGATATTCTTTTAAGAATATCAAAATTTGGTTCTCTAGTACCATTTTCATATTGAGCAATAGCCTGATACGTTAGCCCAAGAGTATCAGCTAATTCATTTCTATCAATGTTTTTAAATTCCCTCAATTTACGTAAATTCTTAGAAAACAAAAGAGCACCTCCGTTCTTAATAAATTTTAAACTTTATGTTGAAAAGTGTCAAGATTATATTAGCATATATGGAAATTTTGTATTAAATTTAAACAAATTGTATAATAAATATTTACAATATGTATCGGAATGATATAATATATAAAAGTAGGCAGGATTTTGAATAAAAAATAAATAAAGGTAGTATAAATTTACTTACTAGATTTAAATGGATTGAGATAGGAGACTCTATTGATGAATACAGAAAATGATATAATAAACTATAAAAAAATGATAATTGAGATAGTTAATAATACAGATAATTTATCTATTTTAAGAATAATACATCAGTATATTATTTCTGTAAAAGGCTAGACAAAACATAACTAGCCTTTATTTTTTTCTAAATTAAAGTGACCATTGTGCTTTAATAAATTTACAAACTTTTTTATGAAATTAATTATTATTAAAAATAACCAAAATTACAGTCAGTTAAGCTATTTTCATAACTAGTCCTTTTTGTTTTCTTCTACCATTAAAGTAACTATTTTTTCGATAATCTTCCAATCTTCAATATCCAGTTTACTTAGAATATGAACAAACTTTTTTATAAATTCATTATCATTATTAGGATTAACTAAAGAACCAGCCCATTTGGCTAATTCTTCATCTCTATTTAATTGATCAAACATTTCTCCTTCACCTGTCCTAAGCCAATTTTCATTGACATCATATACACGACAAACGGATAGTAACATTTGTTCTGTAAGAGCTCTATCGCCACTTTCTATTTTTGAAATACCAGCACCAGTAACACCTAGTTTTTTGCCAAATTGTTCCTGACTTATTTTAAGAACTTTTCTTATCTCTTTAAGTCGTTGATTCACGTTAACACCTCCTCGTACAGGAATAATACTATCAAAAGTATTTGGCATAGTCAAGAAATATTAGTTAAATGTATTGACAATCTTGACTAAGTCACATATACTTATGGCATAGTCAAGATTTTGCATGATAGCAAGTACAAATTACTGTAAGTTTTATAGGGAAGGAGTTGAGCACCTATATTGTCAACAGAGGAAAAGAAAATTATTGAATCCTTTGAAAAGGTTATTCCAATGTTAACTGAAAGAGAAAAGGATCGGTTGCTCTGGCTCTGTGAGGGGATTTTACTAAAGTTAGATTCACAAGAACAAGAGTGTAAGGAGGATTGAGGAATCAATAGAGAGTGTTTTGAGAAAAGGCTATATAAGCCTTCTCTCTTAAAAAGCTCATGAAATATACTCAATGGACAATAATTTTTTATTTGCCATAGAGAGTTAATCATTTATTATTATCAGACTCTGATTGAGGGGGCTTATTTTTTTGATTATCCTGTTCTTTTTTTAGGGCTTCAAGTCCTAATCTTATAAGCTCCACGGTTGCCTCTGAGCGCGTTTGAAAGCGATGCTCGAAGCGGAAGTCTTCAATTTGTTGGAACATATCATTGTCCACGGATACAGTATAGCGCGGCTTGTTGGTAGCCATGTTTATCACCTCACTTCCGAGTATATACAAGTGAACAAACGAAGTAAAGAGTGACTTTTTTCAAAATAACTATTGCAGAGAACCAATTAATCGAAAGGAGGTGACATACATTATTCCTACTAAACGCATCTTGATTTCCATTATTCCTGATATGGAATTTGATTTAGATATTTTATAAAAGGAGCAGTATACAAGGGCATTCAGAACGAGATGAAAAGAAATATTCTTAGGGTAAGTTGTTTTTAGATGATAAAACAAAAAAGGCTATTTTTATAAACAGCCTTATCCCGAGTTATTAATAGGAATTATTCATTTATCAGTCTCTGATTGAGTGGGCATATTTTTTTTCGCCTCTTGTTCCTTTTTTAGGACCTCGATACCGAGCTTAATTAATTCAAGTGTTGCGGCAGAACGACTATTAAAACGTTTTTCAAACCTAAAATCATCTATTTCTTTTAATGTTTCATTGTCAACAGTGATGCAGTATCTTGGTTTTTCTGTTGGCATTTTAATCACCTCTGTGAGTATTATACATTAGTGATGAACCACTGTAAAGTTTAAAGTAAAATTAATCATTGACACGTGTATCACTGATGAACTATAATGTGATTAGTGATACGGTGATGAACTTTTTAGAAGGGAGATAAACATATGGCTACGATAATGAATCGTGTAATGATTTCTATTCCGTTGGAAATTAAAAAGGAGATTGAACAGCTCAAGCAAACAGAATTTTTTGACAAACCTTATGCAGAACTGTACAGACAAATTCTTCGTGTAGGGCTGGAACATATGCATAAAGATGATAATAAATAAAAAAAATAGATAGTTAGGTTAGGATTAAGATAGAAAATAAAAAGAAGGATATAAAAGCATATTGGACATGCTGTGTTAAATAAACTTGTAGTAAGGAGGGGTGTACATGACGGAAACACTAATTATTAAACCTAATATTACACCTGAAGAAAGACTAAAAAGGCTAAATAATGTTGCGGATGTACTTACTCGCATTACAGGTCTTAAATATGAATACATAGGTACGGATAAAGAATTAAATGAACAAGATAGAAATCTAAAAGCTCAGTAGATACTATAAATAAACAAAAGAGGACGAGACAATGAAGCTTATAAATATAACGGAAAATACCCAGTGTTACGAGCACTGAGTATCCGATAGTTTGAAAAAACTATTAAGTTATAAAAGTGCATCTCAAAGCATCCTTTATTGTTCAATTATATTGGATTTCCTAAAAAGTATCAATCCTGAACCTAAGTATTTCTGATAAAAAAACTTAATGCAATATTGGACAAGCCTTAAACAAGTATTAGTGTACAAACAAACATTAATATTATAGTTTTTTTTGACTATGAAGTAGACAAGCTTTAAATAGAAGGGTTTTGCTTATACATATTGCTGTGAAAACATAAATTTAGGAGGGAATACATATTATGGCTAAGAAATTTGCGATAGCAAATCAAAAAGGTGGAGTAGGAAAAACTACTACAACAATTAATTTGGGTTATGGATTATCCCAGAATGGAAAGAAAGTTCTATTTGTCGATTTGGACCCACAGGGGAATTTAACTACCAGCTGTGGAATTGATTCAGAAGCTCTAAAAACAACCTTAGCAGATGCAATGGTAGAAAAAATTAATCTTGATAAATTCCTAGATCCGAAAGAATACATTATTAGTCTTAATGATGAAATTGATATAATTCCATCTGATGTTGGATTGTCTGGTGTGGAACTTTCTCTTGTTAATACCATGAGCAGGGAATATATTTTAAAAGAAATTTTGGACTCTGTAGCTGATAATTATGATTATATACTAATTGACTGCTCACCATCACTGGGTATGCTGACGGTTAATGGGCTTACAGCTGCTGATAGTGTAATAATTCCTGTTCAAGCACAATATTTGAGCTTAAAGGGATTGGAGCAGCTATTGCAGACTATCGCAAAAATAAAAAGGCAGATTAATAAATCTATCGAAATTGAAGGTCTTTTGTTAACTATGTATAACAAGCAGACCAATCTATCAAAGAAAGTAAAGGAATCTCTTGAAATCAGCTATGGTGAGCATATAAAAATATTCAATTCTCTAATTCCCCTGTCTATTAAAGCAGCAGAAGCACCAATTGCCGGAAAAAGCGTATTGGAATATTCTCCTGACAATGTAGTTTCAATATCTTATAAAAATCTAATAGGAGAGATTATAAATGACTAAGGATAAAGGACTACCAAATCTATCGTTAAAGATGAAAAATTACAATTCCATTTTTGGAGAAACAGAAGCAGCCAACAGCGATATTATTATGCTTCCTATAAATTCGTTGGTAACCTTTCCTGATCATCCTTTTAAATTGTATTCTGGTCAAAAGCTGGACAAGCTTATTGAAAGCATTAGGGAGCTTGGTATTCTGAATCCAATTTTGGTGAGAAACGCTGATGACGGGACCTATCAAAACCTATCAGGTCATAATCGGGTAAATGCAGCAGGTATTATTGGACTAAAAGAAGTTCCCTGCATTATTAAGGATGTAGACTTTGATACTGCTGTACAGATTGTCGTTGACAGCAATCTCAGACAACGTGATTCTCTGCTGCCAAGTGAAAAGGCATTTGCCTACAAGATGAAGCTTGAAGCAATGAATCGTCAGGGAAAGCGTGAAAATAATTCTGAAGTAATTAAAAAGAGTCGTGAGCTGGTTGGAGAAGAGCTTGGGGACTCTGGTACACAGGTTCAAAGATATATCAGGCTTACTAATTTAGTTCCTTCAATTTTGAATTTAACTGATGAAGGTAAAATTCCGCTCAACACTGCGGTTGAGTTGAGCTATCTTTCGCATGAAGAGCAGGAATTATTATATCAGCTATTATCTGAGAACTGCTCTAGAATCAAGCTTAGTCAAGCTATACAGTTAAAAAATATGAGCAAAGATAAAAATTTGACAGCTGAGGGTATAACAGAAGTTCTTGAAAGCTTAAATTCAGAAAAAACTGATTATATGAAATTGCCTAAAATACCAAAAAGCAAGTTTACTCAGTACTTTAAGGACAATGACAAGGATGAGGAGGTTCTAAAAGTAATCATGAATGCACTGGATATGTATTTTAGTAACTTGTGACCGAGTTGGACACAGGTGAGAAGGTGGAAGCAAATATTTTGAAAAAGGGAGAGACTTTCTATGAAATATCCAAACTGTATGAAATTTTTAGTATACAAAGTAATTGGTGAGGGTATAACGGATAAACCTATGTACGTACTCAAAGCACAATTTGAGGAAAAGACAGATGCCTTTAAATTCATAATTTAAATATTTTGTTTTAACTTGTGACCAAGTTGGACACAAGTGGGAATGTGGGGAGCAAATGTTTTGATATAACTTGTGACCAAGTTGGACACAAGTGGGAATATGGAAAGCAAATGTTTTGTTTTAATAGCTTGAAACAAGGTTACTTCAAGTTATTAAAAGAGAATATTAATCAATTTTTTGTATTTCAGTGAAAGGAAAAGGTGAGAACAAATGAGTGGAAACTGTGATGACTATTCAAGTATAGTGCAATCTTCGGCTACTTCTGATGTTCCGAATATTTATATTGTTTGCTATAAAAGACCTTTTAAGGTAATGAAAAGGCTGAATTCATGGTCGTACAATCTTGATAGTAATACTGCCCAAAAACTATTGGAGCAGTTTGAACAAAATAATATTCCTTACCGCACTAAAATAGATATTTTCGATGAATTACCAGGTTATGAGGTTGAGCTATCAGAACCATATAATAGTCGTGTTGTTTTTAAACTGCTCGATAAGGAATTTCATATTTTAAATTTTAATTGTCGCCTTTTAGAGAATTGGATTGCTGAAAAAATAAGTAAATCCTTAATTTCAAAAGGTATTAAAAGCAGGGTTGAACTCTTTGGTAATCAGAATTTTCAAGGCTACAATAACAATAATTTATCTTATAACGCCTAGATTTAAAATGAAATTTTTCGATTGTAGAAAAATTTCATTACATCAGCGGCGTTTCAACGAGGAAGGAGATATTCTCACCGCCTGAAAACCAAAGCGGTACCCGCCACTTATAGAAGTGGGCGACATTTTCTTGCCTCGTTATAAAAAAATATACACTGGTTTGACTAAAGATCAAGAGATAACTAAAACGGCTGCTAAGCAGTTGACCTTGTTTGAAGTGGAGGGAGTTGAGCCTCCAATTTGTAAGCGAAGATGATTAATACTCGTAAATGTCTATTGTGGAGGGGTGTTCTATGGTATTAGAAGAATTGAGCAGGGCTAGAAATTTAAGAATTGAAGGTACAGAACACTTTAAAAAGATTGTGACAGAAGCAATAGAAAAGGATTGTTTCTGTTGGAAGGAGTTTGAATCATGGCTATACGAAGAATATATTGTGTGTTCAGATTCTATAAATACACATACGTCTGCTTATGCAGGTACAGATGAGAGTAGGAAGTGTAAGCAATACAGAGCAATAGTAATAGTTATGAATGATTGCTACAACAAAGGTTCTAAACAATTTCATATAAATAACAGAGATATTGATTCGGTTACAATTTATGATGTCTTCTACACAGATACTTGCGGAGGAGGTGGTTTTATAAGTAAGAAGATTAATTTATCTTATGATGCAATAAAGTCTTTTGAGAGGTTATTAAAATAATAATCGGGATAATTAAGAGTTGCAGGAATGAGGAGGAAACTAATGTGACTGATAAAAATAAGGGCAGAAAGCTACTTGATTTGACACAACAAAGCTGGCCACTATTAACAGATGAAGAATATTGGAAAATAATCATGATATATTTTTGTGCTGTTAGCAGATCAGAGGATAATTTGCTTAATTGAGGGGGGTATTGCTGAGGGGAGTAGGTTGAATGAATGTATTCGATATTTTGATGAAAATGGGGTATGACATTATTTCAGTAAATGATGGTGTCTATACAGTTAGAAATACTACTGAAAAAATTAATGATTTGGTTAATGAGGCTAGAGCAGGAGATTCAGAAGAATCTTTAAACATTCATGATGATATATTTGACACCTGGAAGCTTGTGGTTAGCAAGGTGAGTTTTAATGGTTTTGGAAATCTAAGCGTATCATTTATAAGAGCTGAATATCCTGATGAATGCTGGGATGTTTATGAATATAGAAACATGGACAAGGAGTATAGGTGATTGATTAAGTTTTGGAGCCTTAAAAGAATCTGGGCAAAGTGATTTTAGTAAATAGAAAGTAAAATTGAGGGTGAGGATGTTTTGATTGAAGGACCTAAGTCGTAATTTAAACAAGTTGTGAAGAAAGGACTGTAATTAGACATGCATGAACAGGTTGATGATAACTTGGTTGATTGCAGCGAATGTATACATATAGATTTCGATGAGGATTGTGATAACCCCCAAAGTTATTTTTATGGGGACTGGGTAGGTAACTCGGTCAGATGCTGCAAGTATTTCGAACAGAGATAAATTTACATAACAAATAGAAAGCGAGGCTTAGAATATGACAAAGGAAGAATATGAAGCATTTGAACGGTGTGAAAAAGATGAGAAGGATTACTTGAAAAAAATATTATCTGATATTCAGAAAAATAAAATCAAAATAGAGGAGTATATAGGAACTTGGCATATAATTGATTCTAAATATCATATGGGTGATGCTATATTTCTGCTAGAACATGAGGATTTGGGTGATGATGAACCTTGCCTTATCGTTGATAAGTATTTCAGAGTATTAGCAGATGATATTTATAATGGGTTTGATGAATACTGTTAGTTCATAATTTGAATATTGTACAAAACAAAGCCTTATAACTGAGTATGTGAATTTATTAGATTATAATAAGATTTGAAAGATGAAAATATAACATTAAATTTTAGGAGGATTACAATTATGAGAAGAAGCACAGGAATTGTTAGAAAAGTTGATGAACTAGGAAGAGTGGTAATACCATCAGAAACACGCCAGTTGTTTGATATTAAAGAAAAGGATTCCTTAGAGATATATGTTGATGATAGCAGTATAATTCTGAAAAAATATAGTCCAGGGTGTACGTTTTGCAGCAACGCAAGTCATTTGACTAGTTTCAAGGGCAAATACATATGTTCAGATTGCATGGAAGATATGAAAGGATCATAAAGGAAATTTGTTGCAATAAATAATGAAATACATATTGGGGTGTTGTTATGGCAGAAGTTAAGTGGGTTAAATTAAAAATAAACATGTTTGAAGACGACAAAATAGAATACATTGAGAGCATACCAGAGAGTGATACCATTTTAGTAATATGGTTTAAGTTGTTAGCTCTTGCGGGCAAATGTAACTTTGGAGGATTTATTCATCTAACAGAGGATATTCCATACACGGCTGACATGCTATCACACAAATTTAGGCGGCCATTAAATACAATCAAACTTGCTTTAGCAACATTTGAAAAACTAGGTATGATAGATATTATTGATGGACGTATTTGCCTAGCAGACTTCTCGTCTGAGCAAAATGAGGACAAGCTTTCTGCAATCAGGGAATATAACAGGAAAGCAAAGCAAAATGAGCGGGCAAGAAAAAAACTCCTGCTCAGTAGTAATGAAATAAAGTCAAATTCAATCAATGAAATGTCAATGACAAATGTCAATGACAGTCAAGGTAATTGTCAAATTAATTCTGTTGACAATACTTTGACTTGTCATACATGTCAAAACACAGATGAAGATATAGATAAAGATATAGATAAAGATTATAAAGATGATGATAATGATATAAATAATATATATGCAATGGCAAAGAAAAATGAAACAACATCATCAACACTTCTATCTATTTCTGAGAGTATGTGTCCAGAAGCCTTCTATGAGCTGAACATTGGGAAAATAAATGCAATTGTCAAGCAGGGAATAGACTATTACCTGAAACAGGGTATTTCAGAAGGCGTTATCAGGATTGCTATAATGACTGCCGTATCCAATAGCACTGAGACTAAGGATAAAAGAAACTGGAGTTATATAAGTGCTATACTTGATGATTGCATAAAACGAAATATTAAAACAATTGAAGAGTATTATGCCAAAGAAATTGCATTTCAGCAGAAAAAACAGAAGCAGCAGTCTACTGTAAGCAGTAAATTTATTGACACTGGACAACGCATTATGCCAGGAGAAAGAAACAAAAGCAGTGGTGTTGATGTTATTGGCCAACATGCATTTAGGGTTTAGTTTGAGGGGGAATACTTTTGGATCTATCATTCTGTGAAAGATGCGGAAAAGAACTTGAACAAATACATATTGTTTTAGGAGCAAGTGAAAGAGTTATACAAAAAAAGTGTTCTTGTATGCTTGCAGCTGAGATTAGTGAGAGCAGCATTCAAGGTAAGCTGGATCGTTCAGCAAAGATAGAGAGGATATACAGCAGTTCAAGTATAAAATTTTACAGGCATATGAGGTTTGACAACTTCAAGGTTATGTCAGCAAACCATGAAAATTTACTTAGAATTGCAAGGCAGTATGCAGACAAGTTTGAATTGTTACATCGGCAGGGGAAAGGCATCACTATATGCGGTGAAAAGGGCAATGGAAAAACACATGTTGCTGCAGCTATAGCTAATTGTTTGATTCAGGAGCAAGTAAGGAATGTAGTTTTTGAGAATGTGCCTTATCTGATGTCAAAAATAAGGAGCATTTATTCATCTGGAGCTAATCCCTCTGGAGAAAAAGAGATAGATATAATAAATAGGTTGTGCTCAGCTGATTTACTTGTTTTAGATGATATTGGTGCATGTGCGTGGAACGGTAAGGATGAAGAGCGTTTGTATATAATAATTGACCAATGTACTACCAGAAAGACTCCTGTTATTACAACTACTAATTTGAAAAGTGACAGTGAAATGGCAGAATATCTGGGAGATAGAGCATATTCAAGGTTATCCGCAGCTAATGTGGCAATAATGAATACTTGTCAAAGCTACAGGGATAATCAGATTAAGCAGAATATGTCTTTTAACGGTGATTGGTCAAAGGTAGGGGAGGATGCATAAATGGGCAACGGTAGAGTCTTGCCGCAAAACATAGAGGCAGAAAGATCAGTAATAGGATCACTGCTTATAGACAAAGAGGTAATTGCTGATGTTATGCAGATACTTGATGTTGAAGATTTTTTCAGACCTGATCATAAAGAAATATTCAAAGCTATTTTTGAATTAAGCAAGTCTGAGACTCCAATTGATTTGATTACGGTGTCTAGTTTTTTAGGGGATAAAGGAGTTATAAAGCATGTCGGTGGAATTGAATATTTAAGCGATCTAGCAACTGCTGTTCCTACTACTGCAAACGTAAAGCATTATTCAAGGCTTGTAAAGGAGAAGTCAATAAACAGGAAATTGATTAAAGTATCGCATGATATATCAGAAAAAAGCTTTGATGGCTCTGATGAAATCAATGAGCTTCTGAGTCAAGCTGTTAATTCAATTCAGCAGATTGAAAATATGGATGAAACTGTAGTTCTGCCAATAAAAAATCATATGGTCCATGCGTTTGACAGGCTTGAGAAGCTTTACACTGTTGGGGATGTGGATTCAATAAAATCAGGATTTATTGATCTTGACAACAAGCTTGGTGGTATAGGTAAAAGCGATTTAGTAGTAATAGCAGCAAGGCCAGCAATGGGGAAAACAGCATTTGCTGTTAATATTGCTGAAAATGCAGCAATAGACTTTGATATTCCTACTGCAATCTTTAGTCTAGAGATGTCAGCCGTACAGATTACAAACAGGATATTATCAAGCCAAGCACTTGTAGAAGGCAATAAAATTAAGACAGGAAAGCTACTTGAGGATAGTGATTGGAACAAGCTTGCAAAAACTCTTGCGGTAGTCAGCAATGCTCCAATATACATTGACGATAAACCAGGAACTACAATCTATGAGATAAGAGCAAAATGCTTCGAACTAAAAAGAAAATACGGAATTAAGCTTGCCATAATAGATTATTTGCAGTTAATACAAGGCTCAAACAAAAAGGAAAACCGTAATACCGAAGTGGCAGAGATAACCAGAGCTGCAAAACTGATGGCAAAAGAACTGGAGATGCCGGTAATAATTTTGTCCCAGCTTAGCAGAGCTCCAGAAATGAGGGCAGATCACAGACCAATACTGGCCGACTTAAGAGAATCAGGAGCCATTGAGCAGGATGCAGATACAATTATGTTTTTATACAGGGATGAATACTACAATCCAGATACAGAAAAAAAGAATATATCCGAAGTTATTATTTCAAAAAACAGAAATGGATCAACGGGTACTGTTGAAATGGCATGGCTCGGACAATATACAAAGTTCCTAAGTTTAAAAAGGTTTGAAACAGCTGCTATACAGTATAAATCTCAATAATTCTGAAAAAATTCTATAAAATAATCACAAAAATTGAGCCAATTAAGTTTGGAGGATATCCGTATGCCTAAGGGGTCTAAAAATAGCAAAATTACCGAAAAAAGTTCCCTTTTAAAAAGCTTTAAGTATTATAAAAATAAGGGTTTGAAGGTTGAAGAAATAGCAAAAATTTTAAACATTAATCAGAGTACTGCTAAAAAAATATCTGCCAAGTTAAAACGAAAGAAATCAGAAAAACAGCGTATACTTGAGAAAATTTCAAATCCATATATTGATTTAAGCCTGTTGGGTTTCAATGAACGTCAGAAAGATATACTTTACAAGTCAAAAGAATGGTTAACGCAAATAAAGCCACTTAGAGTAATATCTGAGCTGAGAAACAATCCTAAGCTTGATTATCAAAAGGTAATTAGAAATTTAAATATTGATACCTTAGATGCTCTGGAGAAGGATTTTTCAAAAGAATGGTTTGAAACTCTGATAATACGAGAAGAATTTAAGGATTTTAAGAAACAGCTTCCACAGATAAAAAAGGAGATGGAAGAAATTAAAATCTCTGCTGATATGTATGTCTGCTATTCCACAAATAAAACAGTCAATATCTCAGATTTGAAAGAGCTTAAAAATCTGATACCTAAAGAGGAATGCTATCCATTGCCTAAATCCATAACTAAAAGATTAATGATACCTGAAAACATTGCAATAATGCATGATGCAAAATATCTTCAAGTCTCAAATGATATAAATATCCTTGAAAATAAAATAACAAAGTTGAGAGTACAGATTTTAAATAAATATATTTCTCATCTAAGTGTTGGTACAAAGAGATTGATAAATATTTATTTTAAAAATCCACTTCTAAATAACGAACTTAAATCACTAGAAGCTGATGAAAGCTTATGGGTTGATATTAATATGTTTTTTGAACAATATAATACCAATTTATCTGATGAGAATAAGGAAAATACCAGTATTGATGAAATTAAACAAGGATTTTCATATGAGGAAATGTTAGAACTTGAGAATCAGGCATTTGTATCAGGATGTGGAAAGAGAATCGGAAAGATGGGGAGCAGCAGGACTGGGCAAAAGATGTCATATGCAATGAATTTACTTAAGTGAATAGTACAGGACTGCTATTGACATCAATAAAATTTTTAATATCATTATGTTTAAATAGATTGGAGTATATTATGGAAAAGAAGAATTTTGTAATTGATGGAAATAAAATTAATAGCTAAGATGATTTTTTAGAGAATCATATAGCATGCTTACAGAGGAATTCGAGTTTGTAAAGGGAAGCCTTGATAGTTTTAATGACATATTACGGGGTGGATTCGGTGTGTTTGAAGATGAACCCATTAAAATAGTGTTTGTAAACACAGCTAGGATAATGGAGATGTTGGGTCATGAAGAAACTATAAGGTATTATGATGCTATTTAAAAAACTTGTCATCCATTAAATATATTGATAGTATAAGTCAGAAGTTAGAAAAGGCTAAACAACACATAGGAAATACCTTATTTGATATTATTATTGAAATACTCCAAAAACATGATCACATTGAATTAGTATTTAGGGGCTCATATGGGGTATGATACATCGACTGTTAGGTATAAGCATGATAGATTTATAAATGGAAAATAATGTTTAGCATCTATTGGCACTTTTTATATGTTATATTAGTATTATCAAAAAATATGTCACCAAATACCACTTTAAATGTTTTATAATCATATTATCAAAAAATATATTCAGCAGGGACAAAAAAGTAGTTGTCATTGTGAAAGCTGCTTTTTAATTGTTATTGCAGGAATTTTCTTTGTGAAAATGATGTGGGAGAGTAAGAAATAGGTTGCTTAATCTGTAGGTTTGATTCCTGCTGGTCCCATTTAATACAGACTTGAGATGGACATGCAAATTCCCTTGATAAAGGTGCTCAGCTACGGTTGATGCCTTTTGTTGAAATATTATAAATATTGATGTATAATAATGGAATATAATTGATAATTAGGGTGGGGTTAATATGAAGAGTAATGATAGCATAGACGAGAAAGATAAAGAAATTAGTTATGAAAATAAATGCTTCGTTATAATGCCTATAAGTGACCAAGACAATTATCCTGCTGGTCACTTCCAAAAAGTATATGATCAGATATTTATTCCAGCAATAAAGGATGCAGGATATGTACCGTATAGAGTAGATGAAAACAAAATATGCGATTCAATCATTGGAAAAATATTTACAGCAATACAAGAGTGCCCAATGGCAATTTGCGACTTAAGTTCTAGAAATCCTAACGTATTATATGAATTAGGAATAAGACAAGCTTATGATAAACCTGTTGTATTAATTCAAGATGATAAAACGGATAAAATTTTTGATGTAAGTGGAATAAATACTGTTTATTACAATAGTGGCAGACTATATGAAGATGTTATTAATTCAAGAAATGATATTACTGAAGCTATAAATGCTACTAAATTAAATAAATCAAATATAACTTCATTAGTACGCATAATTAGAACAAATAAGGCTTTATTAGAAAATTCAACTATTTCGCATGAAGATAAATTAGAGTATACACTTATGGCATTGGCTAATGAACTAAAAGATATAAAAATGCAGATAAATGAATTAACTAGCGGACAAATTAAAGAAAATTCTATAAAAGGAGTTAACAGTATAGATATATTTAATGAAATTAGTAGAAGAGTTGATGAAAATTTATGTAATATGGAAGACTTATTAAAGTTCAGAGAATTTCTTCGAGGCATTAATAAAGATACGTTAACAGTAAAAGAAAAATCGGTTTTAAGATTAACAATTAATAAAATTAAAGGAAAGCTTAATGAAGCATATTGTGATAATGAATAGTTATATTTATCAAGAGCCTTCAGAAGTAGAGGCTCTTTTCTTATATCCAGAACAAAACGAACGGATGTGAGACTTATGGCTAAATTAACAGCAAAGCAAGAATGATATATATTTAGAGAAGTTAAAAAATAAGTGCTTCAATAAAAAAGTAATTGACATATGGAAGTTACTTTAAATTTTTATTGTAGGAATTATCCTTTTTATGTAGAAATATGGAAATACAAAAGAGATTAAATATGGGATATCATAGATATAAAAATAAAAGTGGCGGGTATTACAGAGGAAGAAGTAGAAGTGGTAGATACTATACAAGGTCGGGGTGTTTAGTTCAAATGACAGTTATATTGTTTTTAGTTATAGGGTTATTATATTTGTTTTTAAGTAGGAAAAGGGCTTTCCAGTTTAACCTATTATCAGAATAATTTAAGCTAAGGAGGTGATACTATGAAGCTTAATCCTATGCAAGAAGATATATTATCAGCTCTCTATAAACAAAAAGTTGGACTTGATAGTCAAGATGTAACAGATGATAACAACGAAATACTTAACTTGCTGGTTGATTTAGGTTATGTATCATATATTTTTGGTAATTATGAGATATCTGATAAAGGAATTAAATATTGTAACAACTCTAACTGAGCCTTTGGGCTCTTTTTTATTGGACTAATAAATCGAAAATAAAAAATTAAGGTGTGGTAGTAATTCTAAAAAGGATTTGTAAATTACACAGGATGCAATCTGTCCGTGCAAAGGGTTAAGAGATTTTTGTATAATAGTGCTTCATGATTTAATTCAAGATAAAACGCAATTTATTTATTTTGTGACAAAAATAGTATCGGAGGTTAATATGGGAAGGATTTTAGTTTTAGCTGAAAAACCGGCAATGGGGCGTGATATAGCAAGGGTGTTAAATTGTACTCAGAATGGCAAAGGTGGTGGCTTCATACTAGGAAACAATTATGTGGTAACCTGGGCAATAGGTCATCTGGTTACACTATGCGAAGCAAAAGACTATGATAAGTCCTTTAAAAAATGGTCTTTTGAAACATTACCGATAATACCTAGACAAATGCAGATAAAGACTATATATGATACTGAAAAACAGTTTATGATTATTAAAAGCTTGATGAATGATGATGGGATAGACAGTATTATATTTGCTACTGATGCAGGGCGAGAAGGAGAATTGATTGCTAGGTTGATTTATATTATGGCAGGATGTAAAAAACCAGTTTCACGACTCTGGATTAGCAGTCTAACGGATGAAGCCATTGCAATAGGCTTTCAAAATATCAGACCAGGAAAAGAATTTGACAATATATTTTATTCTGCACTTTGCAGGGCTTACGCTGACTGGATTGTAGGAATTAATTCAACTAGAGCATATTCTATAAAATATACAGTTAAGCTCAGTGTGGGGCGGGTTCAGACACCTACACTTGCACTTATAGTAAATAAGCAGAAGGAAATAGATGCTTTTAAATCCAAGGATTATTGGGAAATAGAAGCATTGTACGACAAGGGATTTACTGGACAGTGGATGGATAAGGATACATCTCAAATAAAAATATATGATAAAGCATCGGCTGCTGAAATAGCAGATAAATGCAAAAATAAAACTGGCATTGTAATAAATATAGAGGATGATGAAATAAAGGATTCTCCCCCGCTTTTATATGATTTGACTGAGCTGCAGAGAGATGCAAACAGAAAGTACGGTTATACTGCTCAGGAAACCTTGGAAATAGCACAGAAGCTTTATGAGCAGAGAAAATACATAACATATCCCAGAACAGACAGCAGGTACCTGTCCGATGACATTGTTCCTACACTGAATGAAAGAATTGAAAATCTTATGGTTGAGCCATATTCAAAACTTGCAGCAAAGATATTAAGAATGGAGCAACTACCTATAGGCAGTAGATTTGTTGATAATACAAAGATATCTGATCACCATGCAATTATACCAACTCCTGTAAAGCCAAATGTGGAAGCCCTAAATGAAGATGAGGAAAATATATATGATCTTGTTGCTAGACGTTTTTTAAGTCAATTTTACCCTAAATATGAATATACAATTAAAACCGTTTATACAGAGATTGAAGGTGAGACTTTTGTTTCTAGCGGAAAGACTGTAAATAAATTGGGTTGGATGGAATGTTATTCAGATAATATTGGTGACGATGTTGACATGGAGGATACTAAAAATAAAAGCAAAGAGAGTACACTAAAGCAGAAACTTCCCTCAATAAGTATTGGAGATTCCGTTTATGCTACTGATGTAAGAATGCAAGCAAGAAAGACAAAGCCACCTGCAATGTTTACCGAGGCTACTTTATTATCGGCTATGGAGAACATAGGAAGGTATGTAGATGATAAAGAGCTCAAGGATAAGCTGAAAGAAGTAAAAGGGATAGGTACTCCTGCAACAAGAGCATCAATAATAGAAAAGCTGATACAGACGGAATACATAAAGCGAAGAAATAAATACATTGTGCCAACAGAAAAAGGTATGAAATTAATTGATGTAGTGCATGAAGAACTCAAATCTCCTGAAATGACAGGGGAATGGGAAAAGGCACTTTCACAAGTTGCCAAAGGGAAAATGGATATGAATATATTTATGAATTGCATTGTAGATTTTACAAAACAGGTTATAGAGGAAATAAGGCAAAGCGAGGGAGGAAAAATATTTGATGGTTATGATACCTATAAACCAAATTATTATAGGCGATAGATTTAGAAAAAACATAGACCTGGAAAAAGTTCGTTTGCTGGCTGAGTCGATTAAAGAAATTGGATTGCAGCAGCCCATAAAACTTACTGAAGATAAGAGACTTATTTTTGGAATGCACAGGCTAGAGGCAGTAAAATTAAACGGTGAATCGGAAATAGAATGTGAAATATCACATGAATCAGATCCATTAAAAGTAGAACTGGCTGAAATAGATGAAAATCTTATGAGAAATGAATTGCATTATCTGGACAGAGGATTGCATCTTGCACGTCGAAAAGAAATATATGAACAGCTTTATCCACAAACTGTAGCCAGAAACAAGCCAGGCCATGCTAATAATTTTGAGTCTTCAGGCGAAATAATTTCGTATGATCCGAAACCCTTTACTGAAGATGTTGCAAATAAATTAAATGTATCACAAAGAACAGTACAGAATGAAATCCAGATAGCAAAAAATCTAATTCCTGAAATGCAGAAAATAATTGTAGAAAAGGATGTCGGAAAGGTAGACGCAATAAAGCTGGCAAGACTGCTATCAGAGGATCAGCAAAAAATAATAGAAAAAATAAATGTTGAAGGAGCCGGCACAATACAAACAGCAATAACAGAACTGAAAAGAGAGGGTAAAATCAAACAGCCAGATGCGAAAGCAAATCCTGAAGATGGTATGCCAGAAGAAATCAGAGATATATTACAAACAGCACGGCTGCTTAACAGACAAATACCTATTTTACTTGAAACAAAAGTTTCAGAGGACATAAAAAGCTATTTGCATGACTGTCTGTTGCAGCTTCGTAATGAACTAGATAGGTCGCTTAATATATTAAGTGATAAAGAAGAAAATATAAAAAACTGAATAGTTAACAGTTATATATTTTGATTATATTAATAGCTAGTACATAGTACTTACATTACATCATTGTACCTTCATCATAGCATCTTATTTAACAAAGGACCCGATTATATATGGATTATTGTAACTGTAAAGAGTGTAATTTTTATCAACAGGAGTGCTCTGGGTGCTCCATGTGTGAAGCTCCATTGGTGTGCAATAATAATTGCTCAGAGTGTATTTATACATGCAGGAGAAGACCAGGAGCTGCATATTATTATAAAAAGATAAATCAAATCGAAAATAAATTAATTCCAAATGAATCATATGAAATGCCAATTTATATTCCAACTATCCCATCGTCATTAAACATAAGCTATAGCGTAAGTGATATGCCCATGGTAGCTGTTCATGGCGGAAAATATATGTCTGCAAATGGCAGCAGTATATCAAAGAGCTATGAAGTAAAAGGAGTACACAATGCTCTGAATCTTAATAAAGAGACAAAAATCATACTACATTTCTATGTGAAAGATAGGACATTAGAAGGCTTTTGGAATAATAGAAAAAATATTTATAATCAATTAAAAAATGAGAGCTTTTCATTTATCATTGCTCCTAATTTCTCAGTATACGAGGATTCCCCAAGGATTGAACATCTGATAAATATCCGGCGAAGTATGATTGTATATAATGAGCTTAGAAAAGCAGGAATAGATGCAGTTCCAGATGTTAGCTGGTATGATATAAAGGATCTTGAGAAATGGACTGAGCTCATCAAAGAATGTAATATTAAACTATTTGCGTTTTCCTTCCAGACAGTTGGATTGGCAAAGAGATCAACCAATGCCTGGAAGGGGTATATGTTGGGACTCAAATATTTGTGCCAGCGGGTACCTAATGATGTTGGTGTCATTATAGTTGGACTTTCTGGACGAGGCAGGATAAAAGAAATACTGAAGGTAACAGCAAATAGAAAAGTAGCTTTTATAAATACATACGCTTTTATGAGGGCAAAAAGCGGCAGAAACTATAGTAGTACAGAAATGCAGATAAATAAAACACATGATGAATTGATAATAGAGAATGTGAAGGAGATGATGGGGAGGTATGGGGTGTTGAAAGGATGGGAATGCCCATAAAACATAATTTCGAAGATGCAAAAGAGGATCGACATAATGTATTCAATAGGAGTGAAAATAAATTTGTTGATAGTAAAAATTATTATAATTAAAAATTATTGGAATACTGCTTCGGCTCCATGATTTTGATTTTTCAAAGTTTGGTAAAGTTGCTTTTTCATAGAATTCACCCGTTTATAAAAAAGTAACGGCAATCAACAATATCTTTTCGATTATTGGGCGATTTTTCAAATATCAAGTGGTTTCGTAAAATTTTATAAAATAATATTTTCTGTATTCAGAAACTCCTTAAGGACTAATGGTCACATTATTTACAGCAACTGCACATTAACAAATGGATATATTGACAAAATGATAGGTTTATGGTATGTTTTACCTAAATTGGGTATAAATAATTTGTCATATATGGTAAGAGTGAACAAATGTCTTGGTGAATTTTGTATAATGTTAAAATGGCTTAAAAGGTACTGACAATGAACCATGCAAAGAACCTTTTAAATAAAGCAAACCTAAATAAAAGGTAGCTATAGCTTTATTATAAACCTTTTATTAACGTTTGTATATTTGCTTGTAATAAGGGGGGATGAAATGCTAAAGTTAAGTTTTGAATCATCACTTTTACCACAGCTATGATGATAGTACCCAATATGGTTTGAATGCTTTCAAAAAATGTAGCTTTTGTCTATACCGATAATGGTTATAGCGGTAGTATATAATGAAATTGGATTTACTTGAGTTATCAAGGACGTCAAGCTATAAAAGTCATAGGAATTCAAAGTCTACATTATTATCAAAGCTAGTAATTATATCGGTAGGCAGAAAAAATTGTGAGGGGTACTTCTGAGTAGTAGGAGAAGATATCCATAGAAACAAAAATCAATTATAAATGGAGAATATTTATGAATAAGATTAAAAAACTTATAAGTGTAATTTGTTGTGTGTCATTAATTTTGACGATGTGCTTTAATACATATGCATATACTGAGAGTGTTGCATCAACTGATAGTACAGACAGCTATCAATATACTGATAGTCAAAATAATATTGTAAAATTGGTAAGAGAGACAGATGATACAATTACTGTTTATGTTAATGGTAAGTTAGATCATTCAGCAAAAACAGATTTAAAAAATGATACAATAGAATATATAAAATATGATAATAGTGATAAAGGTAACAAATATAAGAAGAATGTAGTAGAAGAAAATAAGAATATAAATGTTATAAAGAGTAAAGAAACGTTAAAAGCTAGTGCTTTAGTCAAGGAAATACCTTCAGAGATATTAGAAGATTCTAAAAGCCAAAATACTCAGAGTCTTCAAAATTCCATGGTAAGAGCAGCAGCATATGAACCTTTTCCATATTGGGAAGGTTGGTCATATGTAACTACATATACGCATTATGATATATATCCAAATAACCCTTGCGAAGGATATAAAAAGAAAGGTGGCACAACACAGTACTCTGAGAAAAAAATTAGCTTTGTTAGGAGTATGGCTATTGGTGTTGGAGCTTCACTATTATTGGCATTATTTACTGGGGGAATTACTTTACCAGTAGCAATTGCAGCAATAGTGGGTTGTGCAGGTGCTTTTGTTATTGATGGTAAGTTTACACAAGATCTTGATGTATATGCTCACTATGAGATTCAGTGGGAAAATTGGTTAGCTAGAATTAATAACCGCAATTTTTATACAAATCAAGGAACATATTATATTGTTATGTTAGAGCCTAATACTCATAAGACATCTACTACACTAGCCAATGGGATGGGTAAGGCTGGATTTATATGGGATATGAATGAATTCTTAAGGAGTACAATTTTAACTGAAGACTGGTTCTAAAATCATATTAACAGGACTTATGCAGTTGCACCTAAATTGTAAGGCATTCATCCAAACCCTAAATCATAATATTTAGGCTAAAATTTTTATTAAAGAATATAAAAATGTAACCCCAAAAGGGAAAGAATCTCACCTACGATTCTTTCTCTTTTTTTGTTAGGAGGGATATATATGCCAAAAGGACGCAGCACAAGCAGAGGCAATTCAACAGGAATATCCGGAGCATCAGGAATTGGAATGGGTTTTGGCGGTGGCGGAGCCGAAGCAGCAGGACCAAATAATGAAATCAACGAAATAGCAGCACAGCCAATTATGGTAACATCATATTCTTCAACAAGGGGTAGGGAGGAGTTGGGAGTCAGACTGATGCAAAATGGTCAGGCTGAAGTCATATCCGGAAGTGGAAGTACATATCATGTTGATTCAATACAAAACTCTTGTACATGTATGGATCATAGAATAAGGCAACGAGAATGCAGACATTTGAGGGCAGTCAACGAAGCCTTGGGAAGAAATAATTCATCCGATGCCGCAGATAATGAAATACAGGGTGAATCAGATAGACATATAGATGTTAATGGTGAAATCAATAATTTAGTATCCTTTGATGCTTTGGAACTGTCTGAGCCAGAGTACAATGCGCAGGATGATGACTTTTATTATACCGATCTTTCAGAGCAGGAATTTTCAGAAATACTGACTGAAGCGTCACAAGGAAATCTTACATATGAATATGAAAATGTTCTGAATTCTTCTCAGGCAACCTTTGGAATTGAAATTGAGCAGGTTGGAGGTGACAATGAAGCAATTGCCAGAGAATTAAGAGCGTTGGGGTTAAACGGTAGCGGAAGAGTACTTGGTTATAGTGAAAGTCATAACAGAATACCGCCTGAGGATCGTGAAAAATGGCGTGTAACACTTGATAGTACTGTTACGGGTGAAATTGTGTCACCCATTTTGAGGGATACTCCTGAAACATGGAGGCAATTAGAAAAAGTCTGTGAAGTAATAAAGAGAAATGGGGGAACAGTAAATATGCGCTGTGGAGGTCATATTCATGTAGGGGTTGATGTTCTCGATAATTCAAAGCACCGATGGAGGAGATATAGAAAATTGATATCAAGTTTTGAGAACTTATTATATAGATTATCAACAAACAGTGATTTACCGACACATAGAGGTACAAGGTGGTCAGCTCCTGTAGCTAACATCTATAGACATATTAGCGACAGAATAATAAACATTGATGAAGCAGGCGGACAGGATGCGCTTAGAGGTATTGCAGCAAGATTTAATTTTCATGGACATGCTTCAGGTGTAAGTACAAATAATGTGGCAACTGGAGCCAAACCAACTATAGAATTTAGAACATTTAATGGCTCATTAAACCCAGCTCAAATTCAAAATAATGTCAGAGTAGCTGTTGGTATAATGGAAGCTGCGAAAAATGCCCAGGTCAAAAGAGAAATTTCCAGAAAAAGAGGTAATCTGCTGAAGAACTTTATAAACATTGAAAGACCTTTAACAGATGAACATGCACAGATAAAGAATTTCCTTGATATAGTTTTTACTAGAAAGAAGGATAAAAAATTGTGTCTTGGTGCATATAGCAGGTCTGAATGGCAGAATGTTTAAATAATATTGACTGGTCTTCAGAAATGTATTAATATATTTGTATATACAAAAAAGTATATAATATTTTATATGGAGTTTTCAAATGAAAAAGGAAAAAGAAGAAAACACAAACATAATATTTAGGGTCAATAAAACCTTTAAAGAAGAATTCAGACTTTACTTTAGCACGGTGGATATGACAAAAAAGATTATTAGCCTTATGGAGAAAGCACTAAAAGATGAAAAATATAATGTCTACTATCCTTTCTTAGAGAGCCTTAAGGATAACAGATATACCACCAGTGCATTTGCAGCTGCAATAGACGATGTTTTCTACTATAAATCCAACGGTGATGACGATTCAAAGATGGTGCAAAGCATTAAGCAATTACTTTCAGATAAGTTTGAAATAAAAGAAGAAGTAACAGAATTGTTTTTTAAAAATATATACTTTAATACTTACAAAGGCGATTATAAGCTTATGTACAGTCACAAACAGGCTATTTTAGATACGATTAGTGAAATAATTAATACTACAAAAGATATATGAATTTAGTTAAAAACAGATTGCTTGAGAATTTGAAGGGATGATTTAATAATGAATGTTTTTGTATACGGAACACTAATGAAAGGATATTGGAATCATAGACTTTTAGAGAGAGAAAAATTTATTGGTGAAGGAAAGATTAATAACTATGGTTTGTATAATGTTACCTCATCGTATCCTGGTGTAATACAAAAGAATGGTGCAAGTGTACTCGGTGAAATTTATGACGTAAGCGAAAAGGCACTCAGAAAGCTTGATGAGCTAGAAGGAGAAGGCAGCTTGTATATCCGCAGGGCTGTAAGTGTAGAAACACCAGAAGGAATATTGGAAGCATATACATATTTATGGAACAAGACGGTTAATGAAAAGGATTATGTGGAGGTCAAAGACCTTCCATGGAGGCAGCACAAATAAAAAGTAGTGAGGAGTTGTATTTATGGATAATGTTTATAATATGATTTTTAGTCCAGAAGAAAGCACAAAAATGATAAAGCCAAAGCTACCTGTTATAATTGCATTGGACGGTTACATATATGAGGCTGCCTCAATAGAAGCAGCAGTTCAATTGATTGTAAAATCTTCTATAAATGAGGATTATATGGATTGTGAAAGCGAGGAAACAAAGTGGAATATGCGAGTATTAGCGGCCAGAAAATATGTAATGTTGGCGGCTATGAATGATAAGGATGCTATAGTTTTTGACACTTCCTACGGAAGAATAAAAGAAAATTATGCTGCAGGTAATGATGATCCTGATTATGAA
The DNA here is from genome assembly GCA_023416275.1 of Bacillota bacterium. Taxonomy (GTDB): domain Bacteria; phylum Bacillota; class Clostridia; order Acetivibrionales; family DSM-1351; genus Ruminiclostridium. Next base: position 46,034 of record JAEZIB010000199.1, read on the forward strand.
GATGATTTCGGCGGTGAACCTGTAAAGATTATGGTTGATAATGATGTTGAATTCATTAAATCGTTGGCTACTCTCGGAACTATAGGTGTTTGGACTCGTGATGGATATAATTACTTAGAATCAGATAGTTCTAAAACTGAAGATAAATGCAGTATAAATACAGAAGGTGGAAGATTCTTAAGTATTGTTGGTGATGAAGAAATTATATATTGATTATAATAAAGCCTTAATGATGTGTCTCGATATAAATCGGGGCACTTTTTTATTGAGTAATATCAAAATCTAAAAGGAAGGATGGAATTATTATGTTAAGGATAAGAAGAGCGAGCTGCTTTTTAAGAGAGGCAATCCTCAAGCCTGTTATTACTATTTGTGTCATACTGTCAATTCTTATGAGCACGGCTTTACCTGCGTATGCGGGTAGCAGTATGTGGGATGAAATAGAGAAGTATACAGGCGATACAAATCTTCAGGCTGAAGCTGCAAAAAGTGTATCACCAATAATTAGATTTGCGTTTTTTATATTTGCAATACTAGCAACATTGGGGGCAGTAATAGTAGCATTTGGTATTTTGAAGAAAGCAATAAAAGTTAAATTTGGTAAGGATGGATTTGATAAAAGATGGATTGTAGAAACAGTAGCGGTGTTAGTAATTTTTATAGTTATTGGTGGCGGAGCTTGGATACAATTTTTCAAAGCAGGTCAAGAACTTGTAGTTGACCCAGCGACAAAAATAATTACAAAAGATTATTCAGAAACTAAACAAAGTTCAGACAGCAATTCTTTAAAAAGTCAGGCCAGTGGCACAAGCAGCACGACAGGTAAATAAGTACTTTTGATTTATAGGGTAGGGAAGTGAGAAAAATTCAAGCTTCCTTATCCTAATATTTATAAAAGAGGTGTTTTTTATGATGGGTTTAACTCATGTTAGGGTAGGAGTTCTTTACTATGTTATTCTTTCTGTTGCAGTAATACCTATATTAGCTGTATTTCCGCTGTTATACGGCATTCATGGAAACAGTATTAGTATTGCCGGAATTATGGTGGCTGCTTTTGCTGCGTTGTTACCTGACTTGGACAGCCAGCATAGTATTATAAATCAGATAAATCCCGTTACAGGATTGGCAAATAAAATTATTGAAATGATTACTCGGGGATTGGAATTGATAGTTAGGCTTGTTTTTAGTATAGGAATTGCAGCCCTTATAATTAAATACGCACCACAGGTAATTGCTCAAATAGAACATATCCAATTTTTAAAGCAATATGCTGATATTATTACATATGGAACAGCACTTTTACTAATCATATCAGGTGTAATTGGAGGAAGTGCTATTATATCTATTCCCTTGCTTGGAGAAGGCTACAAAAACATTATTTCTCTGATAAGAAAAGGAGACAGTTTCTTTAAAAGGATTGCTATGTTTTTGGTATATGCTGGAACTGGTATGTTTATCATTATTTACAACTATAAACAGGTAAATGATAGCGTTCTGTATTTAGTTGGTTTTTTAGTAATAGCAGCTGTAATTTTTCCACATCGAACTTTTTTACATTCAATTGAGGGTTTATGCCTTTTTTCATTTTGTGCTTTTCATCTTTCTCAAAAAATAGGGTATTCATATTTAGGAAGAGCATTTTTCCTAGGATATTCAAGTCACTTATATCTATCGGATATGTTTACTAAAGAAGGAGTTCCATTATCAATATTACCTAGAATCATAAAGAAAATTGGCATATATGACAGATTATCGAAAAACAAGTTATTTAATTTGGTATACAATGTGCTGAATATTAGACTAAGGATACCAATTAGCAGTACTGGTACAAAAGCCGGTAACAAAATTGAAGCATGCTATGTACTAATTTTAATAATATTAGCATCCGTAATTGCATTTGAGTATGGAATAGCTCTAAGCAATATTAGGGTTATATGAGAGGAGCAAATAGATGTTTTTTTACATAATAATAAGACAATCCTTTATTGATTTTACATTTATTGAGCAGATAAAAGAAGATGGACACAGTGTTAATACCTTTTTTGAATTTGATAAAGCAATACAATGTATGTCTGAAGAAAAAAACAATATTGATTTAGTAATTGCTTCAGAAACAGCAATTGATGATGATAATTCAAACAAATATGAACTATTAAAAGGCTATTTAAAAGACATTAGAGCTTTAACAAAAGCTAAAATACTATTGCAATTGAGCAATGAGCCAACCTGTGACTTCGATGAGTACTGCACAAGAATAGGGGTGAACATACAAAAAGGGGACACAATTGACTTAAATATTGGTGAGACTTCGGAAGTTGAAACAGCTGTAAAGGATGAAGCAGATGCGGACAAGGAAATAGCTCCTGAAAAAGAAGCAATATCAGAAAGTGAATCAGCCCCAGATAATGAAGCAGATCCAGAAAATAAGGGCGAACTAATACCATATAATGAAGACATTTCAGATGTGGAAGCTCCAATAGATAAAGAAACTCTAACTGAGAATAAAAGTATATTATTAGCTGTTTCGGATGAATATGAAAAAATCATTTCTTCAATATCAAACATAAATATATTTGGAAATTCAAAAACTAAGTCCGAGCTTATAGACATGGCTAAGGATTTAGAGCCTGAAATTATCATTATGACATCTGAATTACCAGGTGATGAGGACAAAGGAATTACATATGTTATAGAGCAAATTAGCTTAGATATCCGTATTATAATGATTTTAACAAAAAGATTAAATGATTTGATTATAGGAAAACTTGAGCGGCTAGGAGGTGTAGAGTTTGTTAATAGAAATGATAGAGATAATCTAATAGAGGAATTGAAGGAATTAATCTTTAAAGATGGCATTGAACATTCTAATTATGCTACTGAGAAAAAGAAAAATAGGAAAAATGAAGTCAAAGAAATAGATTTAAAAAATAATGAAAATGATGTATCTAATATTTTAGAAATAGTAAAAATAGGTGCAGGAAATACGGTTAATTCACTACTTGGATTTGGTAAAAGTGTATCTAGCAACATTGCAAAAGGGATTGAAACTATAAATATTGTAAACAAATTTTCAAAAGTAAAAAAGTTTAAAGAACAGATAACTTCCAAAGAATCTCCGCATGAATCTCCACAAGATGCTCATCGAGAACCTCCCGAAGAACTTTATCAAGAATATTCTGTAGAACATAATCAAGAGCTTCCAGCAGAACCTCATGTAGAACATTATTTAGAAGAGTGCACTGCAAGTCCACAATTCAGATTAGTTGCAGTAATTTCAAACGGACATACAGGTAAAACTACAATAGCTGCAAATCTAGCATACTTAGCATCTGATAAAAAAATCAACACAGCACTTGTAGACTTGAATTTGAAACAATTTGATATGTATTATTGCTTTAATATCAGGGAAAAGCAAATACTGCAAAATCTTAATCATCCAGGTTATAACAAATACAATATGATTTACAATGCTTTAGATGAACCGGATATTGATTGCTTACCAGATATCGCGTATCAGGAGAATAAACATCTTTCTGTTTTCTCAGGTGATGATGAGGAAGAAAATCCTATTCCTGATGCCGACAAAGTTTTAAAGCTTCTAGACAGGCTCCGAAGCTTATATGGTATAACAATAATTGATACGGGTAGGTATGATTCATTAGTCCATAATATAGTATCTATAGCGGATACAGTCTTATTTGTACATGATCTCAATCCAGCGTCCACTCGTAAAAATGAAAAATTGCTAATGCAGCTGTCAAGAACATCCAATCTTAAAAAATTCTATTTAATAATAAATGGAGTAGATGAAATTGATGAGATGTCAGCATCTGATTTAATTAAATACTATAAATCTGAAAATGGTATTACATTCAAAGACGTCTTTACTATTCCAATGAATTCAAAGGCATGTATAAATAGCAGTTGGGCGAGAAGTCCAATATATAAATCAAAATATGATGTATCACATGAATTGAGCAATAGTTTTGATAATATTTTTACTTCGTTGTTTGGTAACATTTCACAAAGCAAACAAATATTCAGCAAAAATAGGAGGTAGATACAATGGGATTTTTAAGAAATAAATTTTTTATTTTAGTTATTTGTAGTATGGCTGCATTTTGTCTAGTATTTATAGGAATTCCTAAATATACTGCGAAAACAAAAGAGACTATACAGATAGTTAGAGTAGCTGACAATATTCCTCAAAACACATTGATTCAAGATAATATGCTTACTACAGTTGAAATCGGTAAATACAATGTTCCTAGTGATATTATTAAAGATAAAAAGTTAATAATAGGCAAATATTCTGCGGTGGATTTATTAAGAACGGACAATCTTGTACCTTCAAAGTTCAAGGATAGTAAATCTATGCAGGATCAATTTTTATATGACATTAATGATAAGGTGGCAATATCTATAAGTGTCAAATCATTGGCAGCAGGTTTGTCAGGTAAATTGTTACCTGGTGATGTAGTATCAGTTTTAGTCTATAGGAAAACTGAGCAGGCATATAATGACCAACAAGGCTATACTCCTTCTGCTGGAAGAGTTCAAGACTACCCTAATTTAGAATATTTAGAAGTAGGAGCAGTTACCAACAATAACGCACAAGATACTGATCAGGTAAAATCTAAAAACAAGTCTGGTAGTTCAAGCAGCAGCTCAGATACCATAATACCCACTACAATAACTCTTCTTGCAACTAAGGAGCAGGCACAGGAATTAGTAGATGCAGAGAACTCAGGTAATATACATATTGTATTTAGAGGCCGTGATCAGGAAGCAAAAAAATTAATTGGAATTAAGAATAACAAAAGATCACAGATTGATAAAAAAGCAACAAATCAGAGTAAGGATGGAACTAGTACAGACGAAATTAATGCAGAATCTAAGTTAGATAAAATGCAGGTTAAACCATCTAAATACACTAATGCAGATAGTTTAAATAAAAGTGAGGGTACAGGTACCTTTAATCTAAGATAAGGAGAAGCGAGATAATACGAGTATTTGTAAGATTATATAAGGAGGATTTATATATATGAGTGTAATAGCAGTTTGGGGTAAAAACGGTTCTGGTAGAAGTACTATAGCAGCAAACCTTGCTGTTTTTTTAGCAAAACAAGGAGATCTCGTTGGACTGGTTGGTGCAAGTAAAACCTATGGATCAATACAGCATTATTTAGGGATAGATATACCTGAAGAGAAATCTTTAAAGAACGCTCTTGAGTCAATAAATGAAGATGACATTGTAAAGAGTTTTGTCCAACACTCTAAGGTAAAGGATCTATTCATTTTAAGCCTAAGTAATTCGGATAATTGTTTAAAACTTAGGAGTATAAAAGAAGACGTGGGAAAGAGACTATTTCTTAATACAAAAGATAAGTTTGACCATTTTATAATTGATTGTACTGAGAACTTTACTGATACTATCACAATGATAGGCTGCCAATTTGCAGATTGTATACTGGAAATTATTAAGCCGACAATTCAATCTGCTGCTTTTAGAAAGTCACAAGAAGAATTAGTAGAGAGTTTAAAATTGAAAGAGAAATTAATTTCAATAGCAAACTGTAATAAGGATTTAATCACAATTAATGACTTTGAACATAGTTCAAAATTGAAATTTGCGCAGGTATTACCTTATTCAAAAAACGTAGAGAACTCAGAAAATACAGGAGAGCCTATAAGCTTGTTAGGAGCAGCAAACAGAACTGATAAAGAATATTTGAAGGGCATTTCACAAATAGCTGATTTGATTAATAAAAATAGCAAACAGACTCTAGAAGCTAACAAAAGCAGTAGCAAGTTTAAGTTTATCTATAAAAAACGAGGAGGCAGCTATGATTAAGTTTTGTGAGCATGATAATGGAGACATAAATATAGACCAGGTAATCTATGAAGTTAATAAAAATACAGTAAGTAATAAAGAGACATATGAAAATAGCAGCTCTAAATCCTATGAAGAGATATTGAACATTATAAGGGAGTTAGTTAGCGTAAATGATGCCAGTGAATTGTCAAATGTACTTGAGGATAAAGAGGCACATTCAGTTATAAAGGGGCTGATCAGTAAATATGTACGTGAAAACAAGCTAAGTGTAAAAGATATTGATGCTCAGTCGAAATTAGTTGATAGAATTTATGAAGATATGGCTGGTTTTGCATTCCTGGATAAATATCTTTATGATGATTGCGTTGAAGAAATAAACGGGAATTCATGGAAGGATGTTGAGATAGTAACCAAAGATGGAAGCAGAAAGGTACCAGAAAAATTTCTGTCTGCCCAGCATAGTATTGATGTGGTAAAGAAGATGATGAGACTTGGTGGAATTACAATAGATGATACTAAGCCTACAGCTGATAGCTTTATAACTCAGGGTGTAAGAATATCAGCGATAATTCCTCCATGCGTAGACAATGAAACTGGAGCTGTGTTTTCAATTCGAAAGCAGAGAGATATAGCAATTTCTAAGGAACAAATAGTAAAATGGGGAACTGCAACAGACGAAGAGATAGAATTTATTATGCTTTGTATATTAAATGGTGTCAGTATTGGAATAGCTGGAGCGACAAGCTCTGGTAAGACTACAGATATCACCTGCTTTTTAAGTGATGATGCCTTGAATGATAAAAGAATATACACAATAGAAGATTCCAGAGAAATAAATGCTGTTAAGACAGATAATAACGGTAAGGTTATAAACAGAGTTATACATACAAAGACAAGACGAGATGACAAAAATATAGAAAGAAATGTTGATGAAAATGTCCTGCTACGTCGTGCATTAAGATTTCATCCAGATTTAATTGTGCCTGCTGAAATGAGGGGAGAAGAAGCAATGATAGCAGTTGAATCCGGAAGAACAGGTCATACTATTTTAACTGGCTTTCATGCTTCAGATGCCCTTGACGCATATACCAGGATTCTTACAATGTGTATGATGTCAGGGATAAGGCTTTCAGAAGAGCTGATGATGAAGCTCATTATATCTGCATTTCCCATAATGGTATTTAAAAAGCAACTGCCTGATAAAACAAGAAAATACATGAAAATAATAGAGGCGGAGGATTTCTGTGATGGTAGAGTGAGAGGACGAACTCTCTTTAAATTTGTAATAACCGGTAAGGAAAAAACAGAAGATGGCAAAGGAATAAAGAGAATGTTAGGCTATCATAAAAAAATAAGACCTATTTCTAATAAGCTGGCAAATAGGCTTTTAGAAAATGGTGCTGACATAGATATACTAAAAAAGTTTGCACAGACTGATTGGAACCCTGAGTATGTAGACGATGAGCATGATGAATTATAGAAGGTTGGAGGTGAAAATAAAATGCTACTATTACAAATTTCCTTATTTGTTTTACTAGATATTGCTCTGTTTATTATATTAAGAGTACCATTATCCTTATTAGATATAAAAAAGCTATTAACTAAAAATAAGATAAAGCTGGATAAAGACTATAAAGAAGTAAAACGGGATAGAATTTTACCCAAAAAGCTCAACTATTTGCAAAGAAGAAAGGCAGAAGCAATAGAAGTACTTAAGCAAGGTAACTCTAACATGGATTACAACAGCTATTTAAAGCTTGTTGCCGTTTGTGCAATTATAGGATTCATATTGGGGTTATTGTTTAATAATATTTTAATGTCAATTATACTGTCAATTGGGTTAACTTATGCACCTATACAGTATCTAAAGTTCAAGCAGATAGGCTATGTTGTATCACTAAACGACCAGATTGAATCAGCTCTTAGCATAATAACAAATTCTTATATCCAGAATAATGACATTATACGAGCTGTAAGAGAAAACATAGAGCGTATAGAGGCACCGTTAAAGAGCATATTAAAAGATTTTTTGGTAGATACCAAATTTATTGATGCAAACCTTAATAAAGCAATATTAAAAATGAAAAGCAAAGTAAGAAATGGTTTTTTTGAACAATGGTGTGATCACTTAATAATGAGTCAGAAGGACAGAGAGCTAAAAGCGACACTGATACCTATCATGGAAGAAATGTCTGATACTAAAAAAATGCAGGCAGAATTAGACACAATGATGTTTAAAATCTATAAAGATTATATAAGTGTAGTAGCTGTAGTAATACTTAGTATTCCACTTATGAAACTAATTAATGAACAATGGTTTGTTTTCCTCGTAGACACTGTTCCCGGGAAAGCACTTATGGCTATTACAAGTGTAATCATACTTTGGGCAACAGCATATGTAATTAAAACCAACAAGCCAATAAGTCTATCTTGATTCCTAAAAACAAAATGAAATGAGTGTGATGTCAATGTATGCAATGTTAGTATTGCTTTTAGCTATAGTAACATTTATTTTTGTGTACGTTTTTTTAACATTGGTACTAAAAATTCCATCGGGTAAAAGCAGAAAAGCTTTGTTGAAAATTCGAAAGAGTTCAGCAACAAAAAGCTTAACTCAAGGATTATTAGAACCAGCAATAAAGAAAATATCTAAATTTATAAAAATATCAGAGTACAAGAAAAGCAAATTAGCTATTGGATTAAAAAAGATTGGAGTAAATATATCTCCAGAGGAATATATGTCACAAGCTATTATTAAAGCCTTATTAATAGCAATGCTTGCATTAATATTTATACTGATAAATATACCAATACCAGCAATAGGTTGTGTGCTGCTGGCCATAATGACATATTTTAATGAAATGAGAAAAATAGACATCAAACTAAAAGAGACAAGCGATAAAATTTTAAAAGAGTTACCCAGATTTATCAGAACTTTTTCTAATAGCTTAAATAGTACAAATGATATTATAAAAATTTTCGAAACTTATAGAAAGGTAGCTGGAAAGGCATTTCAATATGACCTAGATGTACTAATAACAGATTTAAAGATAGGAAATCACGAAGAAGCACTAAGAAAATTTGATGAAAGGCTGAATATTCCCCAGCTTTCAACATTTATATCTGGGGTAATAGGAACAAGTAAAGGTATTGATCAAAATACTTTTTTTGTTTTTATGGAAGAAAATATGAAAGCACTTGCTAGAGAAAATCTCAGGAGAGAACTACAAAAAAGACCAGGCAGGTTTAATAAAGCAACTTGGGCAGTAGCTGGATGTGGGTTATTAATGTACATAGTTCCAGTTGCAAGCTCATTAATTGAAGGGCTTGAGGTCCTAAAATAAATCTATACAAGGAGAGTGTATTTTATGAAAAATCTTACAATTAAAACAGCAATTGTGTATGAAAGGGCTAAGAAAATCCTGAAAAATGAGAGAGGTGACGGAACTGATGCATTTGGAATACTACTGAAAATTGTTATTGCAGTAATAATTGGTGCAGTAATATTAGCATTGATGAAGGTAGCTGTACCTGATTTATTTAATTCAATAATAAATAAAGCAAAGGGAGTTTTTGAACTATAAATATTATCTAAAACTGTCCAGTGTTATAGCATACGCTGGGCAGTTTGAATGTTTTAATGATGGGTGGTGCATGAATATAAAAAAATATGTGTTATTAATTACAAATAAGGTATTACAGAATGAAAAGGGAAGCGAGTATGTAAGTGAAATATTCAAATTTGCCTTAATTATGGCACTCATAATATCATTTGTTGCTTTGCCTGAGCCATTTATGAAAAAGCTAAATTTAAACAGTATGGCGACTTCAATCGCCAGAGCAGTTGAAACAACAGGAGAAATAAATACGGATATTGAGCAATTGATAGAAGATTATAAGGGTGAAACAGGTCTGAATCCTACTATCAAGTGGGAAGGTGATTTTGTAAATGTCGGTTCGGCTCAAAGAATACAAATAAGAGAAAGATTCTCAATTACTATAACAGATAAAGTAAAAATAAAAATTGCAGAACCATCTTTCTCAGGTCCAATAGAGATTGAAATACCTATATCAAAGACCGTCAGGGGTATGTCAGAGGTATATTGGAAGCCAGGGCAAATATAAATATTCACAACATCAATGATTCGTGACAAATAAATTGCAAATTAATAAATTTTAGCCCACAAAGGGCAGAAGGAGAATTTTATGCTATTTTACCTTAGACGTATTATATTAATACCCATTTCTCTTGTTTTATCATTTTTCTTTGTTTTGGATTATGTTAATCCATTACTTTATTTTGTTCTAATGATTGTTATTGCGCTATGCTTTATACCTAATACAGTAAAAGATATGGTGTTAAATCTTTTCAAAAAGATAAATAATTAGTTCATCGTTCGAGCACCATTTGATTAGATTTTTTAAGTAAAGCAAATCAATCAGTCGTGAAAACCACTAGAAGAGAAGAAGGTTTATAAAATGAAGATGATATTTAGTATTTTAAAAAATGAGAAGGGAACTTCTGGTGTTGGAGTCATTTTGGCATGTTTCGTAATAGGATTAGTGATGGTTATGACCCTTGAAATATTTAGATATTACACAATAAAAGACAGTATGGATAAAGAACTATCAAGAGCAGTAAATATTGCCATCGACATGTCGATGGATGACGAAAAGAGAAAGTTACATATATCATCAATTGATATTGATAAAGCAATACAAAGCTTTTATTCATATTTAAGAGATGAATTAAAGTTAGATGATGAACTGAAGTATGATGACAATAAGTTAAAGTATCAACTGCATTTAAGTAACATAAATGTTGAATCTGATCCTGAACCAAAGTTTGAGGTAGATGGAGTGGTTATACTTAAAGTTGGGGCTCTGTCAGGTATTATACCTTATGATATTGAAATACCAGTAAAAGCAAAGGCAAGAAATCAAAGAATGGATGAAGAATGAGAATTTATTCAATAACTAGGAGGGATTGATGTGAGAATAAACAGAATTATAAAAAGAATTATAGTAATTATGTTTTTGGCTTGTGTTTTTAGTACAAGCTTTTTTAATTTGTCATGGGAGGAAAATAGTGTATTTATACAGGGTGGAAATATAGCCAATGGGGCTTCAGAAAGCTACTATTATGATAAATATACTGTTGTACCTAAATATAACTTTAGAGTTGAAAACTCCGCAAGTCCTGATAAACCTTTAGGTTATGGATATTATACCTCAAAACAAGTTGAGGGCTATAATCAATATAAATTTAATTCGAGAACTGGCAAATTTTCATACGATGAAGCATTTAAAGTTTTGTATGCGGATGATGATTTGACAAGACCAATTTACCAAGATTTTGGGAGTAGAATGTGCGTATGTACTAGTACATCATATCAAAATTCTCAAAAAGAATGGAGAACATATTATTATATGTTAGAAACTTATTTGGAAGGAGAGCAGCCAGGTGATATTATTGTTGAAAACCTGATAGCTCCTAACAATACTTATCCTGAAAATGGCAAACACACTGATGGCTACTGGTATATTAAAAAAGGAATCGTAAACAGAAATCCAACAATTACAATAAGTTCACCTGTTCAAAATGCTTCGTTTTCGACAACTCTATCATTGAAAGGTACTGTTAGTGATGCAGATGTTGGTGATACTATAACAACGAAGTATAATATTGATGGCGCAGCAGAGCAAAATATAAGCGGTACAATTACTAGTGACGGTACTAATAAATCTTTCGCAAATACCAATATTTCTATTAATGCACTTTCTGAAGGTACTCATAAGTTAAATGTATGGGCAGTTGATAATAATGGAGGTAATTCTACAGTACAAACAATAACTTTTATAAAGGATTCAACTCCTCCTTCAGTTTCTATGCCAGCACTTACAGCAAATAGTGCTTCTCAAATAACAATACAGGCAAGTGCATCAGATTCTAGTGGATTACATGCAACTCCATATTTTATAAACAGAAACGGTACAGATGTGGGAACGTGGCAGACAGCCAACAAATATGTTGATACAGGGTTGTCGCCAAACACTAAATATACATATAAATATAAAGCTAGGGATATTCTTGGTAATGAGAGCGGATATTCATCAACTGCGAGTATATACACATTGGCAAATATTCCTACAGCACTAAAAGTCGAAAATGTATCTATTAGTTCAATTACACTAGCATGGAGTCCAAACGGAAATCCAGTAGGCACAAAATATGAATTGTATTGCAATGAAACTGGTACAGTGATTTATAGTGGAATAGATACTACCTACACTCATACAGGGAGAACAGCAGGGTCTTCTTATACATACAAAGTAAGAGCAGTAAACGGAGATTCAATAGCTACTGCTTACACTGCAGATCTAAAATTTAGGATAAATACTCAACCAGATGCGTTAACAGCCAATAATGTAAATATGAATGATGTTACATTTACATGGGGAAGCAATGGAAATATGGATGGAACAGAGTATGAAGCATATCTATTAAAATTGTCTGATGGTACATTGGTTGATATTAAAACAGTAACGACAAATGCTGTGAGCTTTAATAAATTAGACAGTAATACCAGGTATATGGTTAAGGTAAGAGCAAAGATATCAGGTGCAAATTTTTCAGATTATATCACATTTTCAGTCTGCACATTAGCAAAAAATCCTACTGGAATTACAATAACTGAATCCACAAATAATACTTTGAGCCTATCATTGCAAAAGGATGTATCTAATAGTACAGATGCTGAATACAGAGTCGAGCTTAGACCATATGGGGGAGAAGCAATAGTGTCAACTACGGATTGGTCTTTTGAGACAGCAGATTTGACTTTGGAGGGGCTAAGTGAAAATACAGAATATGAGTTATGGGTCACAACCCGCAATGGAGATTTTGTAGAAAATACTCCAGTTAAAATGCTTCATAAAGTCACAAGTAACTATACGCCAGTTATTTCGGTACTAAACACAAATGTCACAGCTTCAGAAATTGAACCTAACGATATTTTAACGATAGGTGGTACCTGTTATGACGCAGATAATGAGACAATCATTGTGTCAGCAACAATTGATGGAGTATCTAAAATCACAACAATAAATTCAGATACATATTCAGAATCGGGCTTTGCTGATTGGTCCTTGAGCTGGAAGGGCAGCGAGCTGACAGAAGGAAGCTATACAAATATTGTTGTCACAGCTACTGATGAGAAAGCAGGAGTCAGTACAGAAGTATTTACTGGGACTCTGGTTATTGATAAAACAGGACCGGCAGATATACCTATAATAATTCCGAGTATAACAGTGCCAACAACAGAAAATGTAGTTGTGGACATAGGTAATTTTGGTGACGCAGCTGTAAAAGAGTATAGGATCGATGGCGGAGAATGGCTACTATATTCAGAACCTATAGTTATTTGGAGTAATTGCAAAATTGAAGCCAGAGGGCTTGATGAATACGGTAATCAATCAACTTCGGGGACAATAATAATTGCAAATATTGATAAGGACTCTCCTGCAGCTCCAATAATCAAATTGTCTGATGATGATTGGACTGCTGCATCTGAGGTTACTGTTAATATTGTTGATGGAATAGATGCGGGTAGTGGAGCTGCAAAAAGTCAAATAAAAATTGGAAATAGCGAATGGAATGACTATTCTTCACAGGCTTCAATATCGGTAGAAGGCATTACAACCGTTTCAGCAAGAACCATTGATAACGTAGGCCATGTAAGTAAGGAAACGATTGCACAAGTCAGAATAGACCGCACAATGCCTTCCATAGACCGCGTATATATTGAAAATGGTGAAATGTACATTGTAGGCTCAGATAACTTAGGACTTCATCCCAATGCGTATAAATATAAACTAAAATCAACAGCAAATATTTCTAATATTGAAGCTATAGAAAACACAAATGATTCTTTTAAGCTTTCGCTGTTAATTGAAGCAGACAGAGACTTGAAAAATCAAAGTACCTCATGGTTAGGTTCAAATAAGTTGTCAGGAATTAAACTATCAGACAAGTATGAAATATTTGTAAGAGATTTAGCCGGAAATATAGTATCAGTACTTGTGAATGTAAATAAGACATCAGGAACAATATACGGTCAGCTTACTCTAGAGGAGGCAGCGAAACAGGCATCTGCTTCATCGAATTCAGCAGCAGAAAGAGAAAGCTTTTTGGAAAAGCAAAAGAGAGAGGCTGAGAAGGCAATTGCCAATGTTGTAACAATCGCAGATCAGACTCCAGTAAATAGCCAGACAGGTCAAATAACTGTTGATTTTAGCAATATGGTTAGTAGTATGTCCTTACAAAGTTCTTCTCTTTTAAATTGCAAATACAGACTAGAGCTTACTGAAAAAGATACTGGAGCATTAGTATATTCTAAAATATTAACAAATACTTCAAAGATAGTTATACCAGACCTTGATGATGCAACAACTTACATAATAAAAATATCTATTTTAGATATGGCTGGTAATGAAATTAATGCGAAGAGCTTTGAACAAACGACTCAAGACAGAACTCCACCTATTATAACAGCACTTAAAACTGAAAATAACAGTCTGATAGTAAGTGCAATTGACAATAAAGAGCTATCTGGACAAGCATACAGGTATGAACTTGTGTCTGTAAATATAAATACTGCTTGCTCAGATAATAAAGTAGATTTAATTGCTATTAGCAGGATAAACGAAATAGCGAATAACAAGCCATGGTCAATGGATGCATGGACAGATAAGTCAAAATTAGAAAATGTGCAGGCAAATATGGTTATAAAAACTATAGTAAGGGATTCGGCAGGAAACACTACAGAACAAATAGCAGTTGTTGAGAATGAAAACAGAGAGTATGTGAACCTGATTAATGCTGAGAATCCATATATACTAAATACAGGCTCAACGGGGAATATTTCAAGTTATTTAAATATTAATGGTGAACAAATAGATTATAGCGTCAGCGATTCTACAATAGCACAGATTGATATATCGGGAAATGTTACAGGGCTTAAAAATGGTGAGATTGTAGTTACAGCTAGAAATATAAAAACCGGAGAGATAAAGCAGCTGCTTATCAAAATTAGACGTATTAATACTTTAAACATACGAAGGGTAATTGTTGAAAAAGATTCAATTACAGATTTAAAAGTGCTTTATAAAGAGCAGCTGAATAATCTTTTCGGAGCTATAGAGGATCTTGAATGGAGTATTAACGATGAAAATATAGGAAAAATTAGTCAAGACGGCAGGTTTGATGCAGTAAATGAAGGGATTGCAAGAATATTGATAACAAGAGAAAACAAAAAGATGATTATATATGCTGTTGTGGCAAAGGCTGGAACTGTTAAGTCAGACATTCAGGAAATAAATATTCAGGCTCCATTTGTAATTAATAAAGGCTCAGACATCAAACTGGACAGCATTGTTGAATGTATAAATTTTAAAGATAAGTTAACAGAAAAGAACGAATTTACGGTTTTTGAAAGCTCCGATGAAAATATTATAAAAATCAGTGACGGAAATATTATTGCACTGTCTGAGGGACAGGCGGAGATTACAGCAATTGATCTGGTGAATAACGTATATGCAACAATAAAAATAGATATAACAGATATTACACCTGGTAACTTAAGTTTTGAAGATGTATCAGGGCATTGGTCAGAAAAATATTTCAGTACGCAAGCTACTAAATCAATAATCAGAGGATATTCAGATAAACAGTTCAAACCTAATAAAAAGGTTACAAATAATGAATTTCTTACGATGCTCTCCAAAACCCTACTTATGAAGCAACAATCACATTCAATCAAAATAGATAGAAATAAAATGATATATGCTGGGATAAACAAAAATGAAGCTGGCTATAACTATGCAGCAAGTATATTAATTAACATTCGTCCTATATTCAGTTCATTGGTGTTTGGTGAGCATATGAATACTCAAGGCTCTATTACCAGAGGTGAAGTCGCTGAAATAATAATGGCATTAACGGAAGGTAAATTGGATAGAAAGGTAAATAAGTACTATTTCAAAGACTTAAAGGACGGAAAGCATGAGAATGCTTTGAAATATTGCATTGAGGCAGGAATATATTCAGGCTGCGGAAATAATAAGATTTTAGGTGAAAAAAGTCTTACAAGGGCAGAAATGCTTGTTATTATGAATAGACTTAACGAAATATTAGCTTAAAAGTTATATTATGAACAAGGGTAAAAATAAAGTTGAATAGTCAAAATAAACAACAGGTTATAAAACAAAATAAATCGGAGGGACTAAGATGAGAAAATGTATTAGTCTTTTTTTATTGCTTTTTTTAGTGATCATAATTCAAAATAAAGCATTTGCAGCAAATATAGATTTAAACAATCTGAATAAAGTGATAATTAAATTTGTTGAGCTTGATGGTTCAGTAAAGGAAGATGAAATAATAAAAAATGATAGTGCCGAACGCTTTGAACAGTCAATAAAGGAGCGGTTGGATTACTACTCTAACAAATACAATATAAGTGAAATTATTAGTATAAATGATATTCCCATAAAGGATACTCAATTTATGAGCTATTCAGGAGTCATTAAAGTCAAAAAAAATCCAAACCAGCAAAATGCTCAAAATAACCAAAATCAAGCTTTAGAGTTCAGTAAAAGCGGTTATCTAATAAAGCTTGATGATATAACCTATACAGGAATAGAAGTATCTCCATATAAAAAAAGTGGTATTACATATATTGAAATTAAGCCAATATTAGAGGTTTTGGGGTATAAAGTGGCTACTACAGTAAATGGATATTATAAGGTGCTTACTGCACAAAAGCAGGAGATAGGAAACGAACTTTGGATTGACATAGCAGGAGAGAGTAAAAATGCCTATAAATCAAGCGAAGGACTTATTACTCTTGATAATATATCAGAAATTAGGGATTCATCATTTTGTATCTCTCTAAAATCAGCAGAAAAATTGCTTGGAATATCTATTGTCGTTGATTTTTCTAAAAAGCAGGTCAAAATAGCTAAAAGGTAGAAGGGAGTGGCATAGAAAAGATGCAAATATTTAAAAGAATCATTTTAGTACAGTGTATTCTTATGCTGCTGTTTTCAAATTTGGCTTATGCATCTCCTCAAAATATGATTTTTGATGATATCAATTATATTGAGGCAGGAGATAATCCAGGAACATTTAAAGCCGATTTTTGGAGGACAGGAACTCAAGAATCAAATATCATATTGCCATTAAGAGAAGAATGGACAGCCAAAATTGGGAAATCGACATCACAGCCTGCTGCTGTTAATGATAATCTTTTTATTCTAGCCGACAATAAGCTTTTACAAGTAGATTTAAAGAAAAAGACTGTTTTAGGGAGCGTAGAGATTCAAACAGTAAGTACACCATCAAACTCTAGTATTACAGTGATTAAAAATTCGGACGGGTGGTTTAATTCAGATAAACTCGACCGCTTACTTTTCGGAACTCAGGAAGGTGTAATGTACTGTATAAAAATTAAAGATGGTAAGTTGGATAAAACCTGGATTGATTGGAGCTATTCAACTACCGCAGGAAAGATTATTAATACAGCTCCTGCATTCTGTTTTGATGTAACAGATGATAGCCCATATGTGATATTCGGCTCAAGCGATTACAATTTCTATATCTTAAATACTGAAGGAATTTTGGTACATAAGGTTAAAGAAAATGGAAAAATCACAACTTCGCCATTAGTATTTCAGACTACCATAAATTCTACATATACCGAGTTTCTGTATGGAGTGGAAGGCAGTAATGGAAAAACATATTTGTCCGGTGGATTGATGATGGATGGACAGTTTGTTGAAGATCCTACGTTTAATAAAAATAAACTGTATGATTACAATATGTCCTCCATTACCTGTTTAGGAACAGAAGCCGTTATGCTCAATGGTAAGGCAGACAATATAATTGTCACAATTGATAAGAATGGTAATATTTATTGCATTTCAAAATACTCAGGAAAGCTTCTTTGGAAACTAAACAAATATGCAAGTTCTTCTGATTGTGTTGATGGCAGCACTGTAAGCTTAGATACTGACAATGTTTATGCTGTGATATCAGACTACAAAAAGACTGGTAAGGCAAAGTTTGTAGCAATAGATTATTCAAAAGCTATAGAGCTTGCGAATAATAATCCAGGAAGCCTTGCGATTAACTCAGCTATTCTGTTTGAATCTGATGACAACGAGTTTGCAGGTAAATCTAATTCAAGTCCATCAGTAATAAGAGTAGTAAATAAAGATGACAAAGGTGCAATAGGAATTAGAGGAAGATTAGCATTTGTCGGTGATAGTGGTTCAAAAGATAATTTTCGAATATTTTATACGACTCAGGCAGAAGCTGGAAAGGCTCAAAGAGTTAAAGATGCCTTTCAGGTAACAAACCCAACCACTAAAAAGCTATCTACTACTGATACAATTACTCTTCCAGGAGGAGTATCCAGCGAAACGCTATACTCTAATGGTTACACTTATTTGATTGATGGACAGGGTACACTACATGTCTATGCAGGAATAAAGGAAAATAATCTGGCTATTTTGAATGTAAAAAACTCTTCTGATTATGTACAAAATGGAGAAACGTACACTGTAACAACTGATATCGCAAACTATACAGCTGAAAAAACAAAGCCTGTAAAAATACAATTTACAATAACTACACCTGATGGAGCAGAAAGCAGGATAGATCAGACACTATCAATCCCTGCAGAGGGGTTAACAGCTAATTTAAAATATACAGTTCCAGAATATATTTCGACAGGAGAATATTTTTCAATAAGGTGTGAAATTAATTCGCCAAGTGATGACGGATTAAGGGCTGTTCAGGAAACTGATTATAGCGATAACATCCAGGAATTAAGAATTAAAATAGCTGATGCATTGGATGCAGGAGTTAAACTCATATCTAAAAAAATATTTGATGAAAAGACTTGGGTTACTACGAACATTATATTTCAAAATAACTCTGATATTAACTTAGTTAAAGTGCCAATAAAAATAGAAAAGGATGGAGTAGCACTAACTGAGCCACAAGTACCATCCACAATAAATATATCAAAGAATTCAACTTTCACCGTTCCGGTAACCTGGTATACTGGAGAACTGGGAAATGCTACTGAGAAAAAGGTATCATTTACGGCAAGAATAAATTTAGCTAAGGATAGGGTTGCCAGTAATGATGTAAAGCAAGAATATGTAACTATCAGAAAGGATTTTCCCGACCTTGAAATAGTCAAAATATCACCGACAGCTTATAAAGAGCATACTAGAGTTAATACAGTGTTCACGGTTAGAAATAACGGCAGTGTCAACTATACCGATACTAACAAAATCATGCTTAATCAAACTGTAAATGGACAAACAGTAAGTAAAAAAATTGACTTGCCAGCTCACTCTGAAAGAAATGTACTACTTGCATGGGATACTCCTTCAGCTGGAACAAAGGTTACAATTTCAGGGATTATTAATCCTGATAACAAGCCTGCTGAACCAGACAGAACAAACAATTACAAGTCAGTTGCAGTAACAATATCAAAGGATAATCCTCCATCTATAATAAATAACGACTACATAAAGATTGTTCCACCACCAGCTCCATGTACAAATAATGAGATTACATGGTCAGAAATAAGAGACAATTGGAAGTATGAACATGTATATGTGGGCAAAGGAAGTAAAATTGATCCAAAAACTAATGAAGTTATTACATGGGATATATATGAGTGGAAGTGGATTAATTACCCTTATAAAAAGACCTTTCATGCAAAGCTAAATATCAATGTTACCGAAATAAGGGAAGTGTATGGAAATGGAAAGGATAGAATCAATCCAACTTCTATGAAATCAGGATACGGCATTGAGGCAATTGTTAAAACAAGTCTTGAAACTGATTATGACAGACCGACATATACATTCGGAGCACAGCATATGTATGTATATTTGCCTGAGTATCAATATACTTACTGGGAGAGCATGCATAATAGTGAAGATGCAATATCTCTTAATAACACATGGAGGTTCAGAATTAATTATGATTCGGGTTTAAATCGCAGAGAGCACTATATACCTGTACAATTCCCTGATGATGCTTATTATGTTCTATATTTCAAGGCAACAGGGGCTTCTGCTGGAGAGAGTGGAGACATGGATGCCAGCACTACCAGGAAAATTTATATTAACGGAAATATGTATCAGGATGACACCACAGGAGGAAGCAGGTAGAACATTTTTAAGATAAGTCTATCAATCATGAGTGAATAGCAATAGGATTTGCCTAATACTAATTTGTATCTAAAATGTGGATTAGAGCAAAGACCGCAATTATTGTTCAATATTGTATTTCTAAACACTCATGATTGACAGAAAGGGGGACAATGGAGAGTTTATTATATACAGGAGTACTTATTGCAGGGTTTATTATTGGGAAAGTTATACGAAAATACATAACAGTAAAATATTCTATTGTAACAAGCAAATTTCCGTACTATGAGCTGATAACTGCTATAGCATTTTGTATGAATGCTTTTTTTATGGGATTCAGCCTAAGATTTATTGAGTTCTGTAGCTTTTCTTTATTTATTCTTACAATAGGTTTTATAGATTTTTATTTCAAAATAATCCCTAATGTGATTGTTTTATTATTTGCTATAGTAAATATGTTTTTTGCAGTACTTAATAGTATTGTCTGTTCAAAAAGTATATTAAATAGCTTGACTGGTGTGGTTTCAGCGAGTGCAATACTTTTTGTTGTTTCCTTCTTGTCAAATGGAAGCATTGGTGGCGGTGATATAAAGTTTACAGCTGCAGCTGGGATATTTTTAGGAGCACAGCTATCAATACTTGCACTGGCTGTAGCTGTTTTATTAGCAGGAGTTATATTACCGGTGCTGCTACTTGCCAAAAAAGTAGATAAAAAGGATGTAATTGCACTAGGTCCTTTTCTGGCGATAGGAATGTATGTAGCGATGTTGTTGCTTTAGAAATTTAGTTTTATAAATTTTTAGATTAAAAATAAAATAATTTAAATGATAAGTAATATAGTGAAATTTTGAGTATTTAGAGGGAACATAACGTTAATTAGATTAATTATAAAAATGTCAACATTGTTGGATTTTTATATTAATGGTAGTATAACTTAATGTTATATAACAAAAAAATACTTAAAAGTAAAGTTTTAGAAATAAAAAGAAAGTAATGTCATTACAAGTAAAAAAAATAAAGGGAGAAAAAAATATGACTAAAAAATTATTAGCATTTGCTATGACTGTCTGTATGATTCTATTAAACAGTACTTTTACATTTGCTAGCGAAAATAGGGCGACAGCCAAGCCAGAAATAGTAGATGAGGTACAAAATGTTGCTATTCCAGAAATTCAAGATTCAATGAATGCTCAAGAAGTTTATGAAGAGATAGCTCCCATAGAGAATATTAAGGCTATGGAGCCAAACATAATGGACAGGAAATATTCTGGATCGAATGTAAAGGTTTCTAGTTTTCAGAGAAGGAGTTCAACCATAAAGTCAGCACTTGTAGAAACAGATAATACAGAACCTAATAATGCATATCTTGTAGAGAATGAGGATGTTTTTCAAGGTTCTATACTAACATCAAATGAAATGCGTTGGTATGGTTTTACATTAGATGAAAAAAGTAAGGTGTCTATTTTGTTACAGATGGTATCTAATCTTGATGCAGATTTATATATGTTTCAATTAGATACAAGTACATATAGTTTAGAGTTAATTGGTGGAAGTGCAAATGCTGGTAATGGTGTGCAAGAATGGTATAATGATGTCCTTGAAGCTGGAATTTATTACTTTGCAGTATCAGGGTATTCGGGTGTGGGGGATTTCGCTTTTGCATTCTATAACAGTACAATAGATGTCAATTATGAAGTTAATGATTCAACTGACACAGCAACTCCCATTGCATTTAATACAAATATAACGGGTGTAATTGATAGCCCATATGATACGGATATATATAAGTTTACTATTACAAAACCAATGGTAATAAGATATTCGATAACAGGTGCTAATGGATATGAATATGGGTTCTCTCAAGGAGTAGGGTCAACGGCGTATACAATACAAGGGAATTTAACTAAATTCCTACCGGGTACTCATTATTTTTTGGTTCGCAGCTTAAATGGAACTTACTCTTCTGAACAGTCATATACGATCAATTTTAACAAGATAGCCGATTTGGCAAATGATAGTAGTGCAAATTATTTGGCTATTAGCGAAGGGGCTAAAATTGTGTTCCAAACAGATGCATATGGATCAAATTGCTATGTAAATGGTAATCCGATTGATCTTAGCTATTCATATTATAAGAATGCATCAAATTCAGCCGGCTCACAAGTTTATAATATTACGATGACACAGAATAGTGATATATTTGCTAAAATATATGAATCACAATACGCAGAGTATCCCGAAATGCAACAAGTTATCCCAGATACCGTATATTATCATTATGGTAGTAAGAGCAATATGCCAATACAAAATAAACATTTGCTGGAGTTATCGGTATCATCGCCATCAAATTTTTACAATATAAATTGCTCGTGCAGTGGTGCATATAGAGCAAATAATCTATACTTGAATGTGAATTATGCAACAGTACTAATTGATCCTGACACAGGAAAATTGGTCGATATTAGTTTTTTCAATTATTTTTATGATTATGCAGTGGGATCAAATAGTATGTTGTTTACACGCCCTTATTCCATGAAATATTATTATCCTTATTATAATGGAGAAGAGCCTTATCCTCCTTATTAAGTATTCAAGCATACTCTGATAACCTATAATTGAAATTTTTGAAGTGGTCACAATAGACGAAAAGCATAAATCATGCTATAAAGCTATATGCTTGATTCAGTAAAGAAAGTAAATGCTATATCATACTTTAGGGAATGGTATACTAGATGTATACAGAGTACTAACAGGCTTTGGTATATAACTATTTTTTAGTTAGTTGCTAAGGCCTGTTAGTAAATTTATATTATCTTTAGTTAGTGTATTTGTTGTATCAAAAACATCATCTTTTGGAGATGGTGTTTTTTTAATGCTCGTAAAAATCTGGTAGAGATATAAAAATTTCATTTGATATTTCTTAACAGATTTTAAAATAAGTCACGGAGGTGGAAAAATTGGATACAAAATCTCTATTAGGAAGTGATAGAACTAAAACTAAGCATTTAGCAGTCAATTTTAGAACAAACAGGGTCTACAATGCAGGCTTGATTGTATCAGTAGAAAATGATGAGCGGAACGCAGAATGCTATTTTTGCGGGTTTATTGATGAACAGATACATATAGATGTACATGAAAAAAGTTTAGTGAAAAGTATTTTATTAACTGGTTTAGTAGGCAAGCCCTCGATAATTGAAATGGCTGATTGTGCTGTAGAGCTTGTTGTTAACAGTATAGGTAAGGATTTTATTAAGCCCAGTGTAAGGATAATAAAAATAGATCTATGCAATAACAACTGTAAAACTCAATTTAAGTTAAACGGAGGTGGGCAGCTGTGAAGTTAAAAAAGCTTTCGGTATTTATATTGGTCACATTCCTGTGTATTTTGTTTTCGAGTATGGCTCTTCAAGCGGCTATTATTAATCAGAATTTCCCGAATTCAGACCAAACAATAACCGAGGATACTTCAGCATCTACAACTATAAATTCAGATGAGCAGTTCAGAAGCGAATCAAGAAGTTGGTATCAAAAAATAGGAGATACACTTTCTGAAATAATTGAGTCAATACGGCAAATCTTTACAAAGGGGCTTAGCTTCTTAATAGATATAACGATTGGAAATATACTTCAGGGATTCTATAATAAAGTGGCTGACGGAATGGCAAAGTGGATTTTTCTTACTCCAAAGCTTATAGGCTTTGCATGGATAAAAAAATTATGGTGGATATGCTATTTACTAGGAGCTATTGGTCTTGTCGTAGGACTATTATTTACAGGCTTTAGCATTGCAACAGGAAGAAAGAAAAAGCTGCAGCAGAACGGCAAGGAATTCAACCCATCAGGATTATTGGTAACGCTTGTTGTTGCATTTATAGGAATATCAATTTCACTATTTGCCGCAGATTCAATAATATCAATTGAAAATAAGTTAATAGACTCGGTATCAGCAAGCACAATTTATGAGCAATACCAAAAAAACATAACAAGTATGTCATCAATAGGAATTGAGGAAAACTTAAAAGAAGAAAATATAGGATTTGAATCATTTACAGGGGATGCACTGTGCCGGATGGCATACGGATTTGATATTAATCCAAGCAAAACAATCACAAGTAACTTTATTGAGGAATCAGGATTTTCGGCACTGATACCTATGTCAATTGCTATGATAGTCCTGTCATTAATAGGGCTGTTTGGTTTGATTAGATTCTTTGTTATAGGAATTTTGGGAGGAGCAGCACCGTTTTGGTTTGCGTACTGTTCTTTCACTGGAGATACAGATCCTGTTTGGGGATGGGTAAATTTATTTGCAAGGTCTGTTGCATTATCATTTGTTTTTGATTTAGCCTGGATATTTTCAGTATACGTTACCTCCAATATTGCAACAGAAAATTTCTTTGGCTCAGGTCAGCTTATAGCCAGCTTACTTTTTTTAATAGCTCTTGTGGTTGCTATAAAATTCTGGTTTAAGTGGGTTGTAAAAGCGGCTATTAACCCTTTGAAATTGGCAGGAGCTGAAGCACGTATGCAGTGGGGCGGAGCTAATTCAAAAATAGGTAAGACAATGAAAAATATAGGCTCAAGATATGGTTTAAAGGAATTGGATTATGCCGGGGGAATGATGATGGCAACAGGTGAAACCCAACAGTCAATTGCAAAGGAAAAGAAAGCCGGAGCATATGATTGGGATAAGGGAGCTGTAAAGGATAGGCTATTAGATTCTAGAATGAAATATGAAAGAGAATATATAAAGCAGCATGGCTCTTCTGGTTTTGTAAAGTCTACAGAGCAAAAGCCAATAGATATGGAAGGTACCTTGGTTGAAATAAATAGCCCGGCATTCAGTAATGAAAGAATAAGTAAGGTTTTAAAGGAAAATAACTTTGGTGGGATGTCCTTTAAAACAGAAGATGGAAGGATAATGGTTGACAGTGATTATGTAAATGAAGCACAAAAGCTTTTGCAGAAGGCTTTTTCAGAAAAGAATATTGAGGAAGATACAATACTGGATAATGAGCTGGGATTTAAACTTAGAAAGGTTGATCAGGATTCGATGTCAAAGCTTGAAAAACTAATGTCAGACAAGGAAATAAGGTACAAAAATATAAATAAGATATCACCTGATAAGAGCCACTTTGAAGAGCTTAAAAATGAAATAAGTCCAGATAATTTTTCTGATCCTGAAAAGTACAGGCAGTATAGCAATCTATTAAGTAAGTTTACTTACGACGAAAAAGGGAATTATTATTGCAAGACAACTGATGATACGGAGTACCAGCAGATACTGGATATGTTTGACTCACAAGCTGTTAAATACAAAACTGATAAGGATATGTGGGTTAGCAATGATTATAGAGATGAGCTTATGGAAAATATCATAAGAACAGATGAAGCCAATGAAATGAGCATTGAAGACACAAAGAAATTTCTTTTCTATGAGCTGGACAGCCATAATCAAAACGACATTCAGGGAATTAAGGAGGATATCAGCAAAAAGTATCCAAATGCCAATATTATATATGAAAAAAACAAGCTTGGTATTGAGTATGACGAGACAGATGAGCAAAAAGAAGAAATAAATAAGATAATTGTAAATTACTATAAAAAGATTCCCTATTGGAGTGATAGTAAGGGCAGATTTTGGTATAAGGACTTCCATGTAAATAGGATGGTACCGCATTTGTCAAAACCAGATAAGGGAAGATATATGGGTAAAAGGTAGGTGAAGAGCTTTGGCATTAAAACTTAGATACATTCCAAGAGATATAAAGGAAGACATAAAAATCGGCGGTATACTTCCGTTGGATGCATTACCTTGGATAATAGGCACATTTCTGATTGGTATATTATATGCATTTGTTGCTGGCAACTCTGGCTTCCTAATAAAAATATTGATATCATTTCTTCCGCCGACTGTGATATTTATAGTGTCAGTTTTTGATTTGCATAAAAAACTGATTAGATGGCTGGATTTCAACTATTCAAAAAGAAAAATACAGATACTTGAGGATATATGCAATATAGAAGAATATAACACTATATGCAAAACAAAAAACAAATACAGCAAAATGTTTCTTGAATGCTCAGTAGATCCCTGGGAGGTTTGCCCAGATTCAATAAAGGAGCGGCGGGCAAAAGTATTTTCGCAGCAAGTATTTTCGGCTCTGAAGGACAGGACACAGGTGAATGTATATGCAGTATCAGCTCCAGAGAGTACAGAGCAGCTTGATGAACGATATAATCGTTTGGCTTCACTTCCTGATGGACTGAGAGAAATTGAGGACGAACGGATAGCACTCCATTACCATATCTCAAGAAAAGCAAGCTCTACAAAATATTATATCAGTGTAGGAATGCCTGACCATGATGAATACGATATATCAGATGTGGCAGCTCTCTTTGAGGAAAATGCAGTAGTTATAGGAGGAGATATAATACAAGAGGTAGTTAACTCGCATCTTACACCTGGGGCGAAGATGTGTAGGGGGAAGAAATAGGGATTATGTGATTAAAAGATGGCTGTGGAATTTTATGCATTTTTGTATATTATTCTACGGCTATCTTTTTTTGTTGGCATAACTATATAAAATAAGTAAAAAAATTCTATAAATTGAAGGATATTGAGGGTGTGGTGTAGAAATAGAGGGGGAATGGATAGGATTTTATTGGTTTGAATGAAAATGTAATTGCGTATTTTGGCTATAATCGGAAGCTGGGCTTGTATAAACTAAAATTCAAAATTACTATAAACCGAATGGGAGAGAATTTTGCTTTGAAAAAAAATAATAAAAAAGGGGCTGTTTTAACAGTATCAAGTAAATACATGAATGAATCGAATATCGACAAAACATCAATAACTGAATACTTACAGACTGTTAAGATGGAATATGGGTTCGAGAGAAATAAGAAGGTTAGCTTTGAAAATAGGGCTGGAATTATGTTAACAGTATATGGCGGACTTGCTTTAATATTGTTTGAAAAAGTAAAAATTAGGTCAATTGTAGATATGTTTAATATAAATTTAACTTTACTAAAGCTGGTGAATATAATATCGGGTATTCTAGTTTATATATTTTTCACCATTTCGCTTTTTCTATTGTCAAAGATAATTTCAGTAGATAAATATAGAAATTTTGAAGTTGATCAAATTGATGAGAAATTGATGAGCGAAGATAACTATATAGGGACGGCAAGATTAGTTTTAACATATAAAGAAATAATTCTGTCTCACCGGACAATTAATGAGAAAAAGGCAACTAACTTAAAAAATGCTATTAGGTTGATTTTAGCTACTTTATTATCACTAATGATTTATCTAAGTACTATTTAAAAAAAATATCAAGAAGGGAGGAAGGAAAAATGAGCGGAATTGGTCCAAAAGATATTAATCTAAATATTGATGCATTACTTAAGTCTACTAATGGACAAATGACAAATGCTTCTGGTAATCAGACTTCACAGTCAAATTCAGTGAAAATTGAACTATTAAAAATGACTTCACTAAATGAAAGTACTAATATTCTTCAAGGATGGGAGACATTTAGTAAAAATAAAGACGAAGGTAATAAAAATGAAGATTAATCAAGTCTAAAAGTGGTTAGCAGTAAAGAAATTAATTAAACATCATAGCAAGGGGATTAGAGTTTACAGCAGACTGTAATTGATGTTCATCAATGTGAGTATAAATCTCTGTTGTTGCAACACTTTCATGACCAAGAATTTGCTGGAGAGAACGAATATCTACCCTGCCGTATTTATACATAAGTGTTGCAGCAGTATGGCGGAGCTTATGGGCGGATATAGTTGAAGAATCAAGACCAGAGTGCGAAACATACTTCTTCACAACGTTTTGAACTGCCCTTGTAGTAATTCTACTATTGTTTCTTGAAATGAAAAGTGCTTTTGAGTTAATGTTTAAGGTGTTTCTTATTTGCAACCATGTATTAATAGATTTTTTAGCAGCAGGAGTAAGAAATATTTTACGTTCTTTGTTACCCTTGCCAATGACAGATAATACATCGCTGCCGACTTGATCAATGTTTAAACTGGCTAATTCTGATAAACGTAAAGCACAATTGAGAAAAATGGTGATTATACAATGGTCTCTGGCTGATTTTTTACATTCAATTAATAAACGCACTGATTCTTCTAAATTAAGGTATTTAGGTATACGTTTTGGAAGTTTAGGAGTTTCAAGTTCTTCGGCAATATTATTATCAATAAGATGCACTTTTGTTTTGAGATACTTCCAAAACTGCCGGATAGACACAATCTTTCTTGCTCTTGTTCCAGCTGATGATTTTTGTTCAGTTTTGCAGTGAGTAATAAAGGAATACATATCATTTAGGGATATTGACTTGATAAAATTCAGGTCAACTACAGCAAAATTATTATTGAAGATAGGTAAATTGCGAGTGTTTAAAACATAATTGAAAAACATGAGCAAATCTGTACGGTACTCAAGGATGGTATTTTCAGATCGGCCTTTTATTACAATGAGATAGCCTAAATACTGTTCAAGTAAGGGACAAGTTTTGTTGGATTGCATAATTAACACCTCCATTGTAATTATTGACATAAATACTGTGTGGTAAACAGTAATGTTGTTTTTAAAGTTTGAGCAATCATGAAGGAGGATTCTATAATGGCAAAAGGGGATAAATACTTGGGATTGAAAAGATATCTGCAAAGTTCAGCAGATTATATTGTTGTACTGTCATATAAGGATGTTGAGTACATTATAGATGATAAATTACCAGCATACTCATTCACAAGAGCAATAGCGTGGATAGATGCAGGACATAAGATGATTATGTAACTGATACATATTAAGGAAAAAAATTACATTTGTAAAACGGTGAAAGCTTAAATAATATCAAGATAGTGGAAATAGATGTATTAGATGTTAATAGTAGGGGGTGATAAAGATGTTTGATATTGAAATAGTTACTGAAATTACGGAATATATAAAGGAAAATTTTCCGAAAGATGCTAGAGAAATTATTGATGTTTTGGATTTACTTAATTTAGCATTAGATGGCGTTTTGGATAGTGCTAATACTCAGATATCAGAGCTACACAAGGCAAAGGAATATAGTAAAAGTAAAGAACTGATTGATTTTTCAGAGAAACTATCAAGTGTTCAATCTATTCTATCTGAATACTCCGCTCTACTAATAGATCCAGACCAAGATAGTGATGAAGAGGCTGAAATTGATTTAGATATAGACAAAAGAGTTCTTCCTGATTATGCTGTTTACGCTATTGACGATAAAATACCCCATAGCTTATATGAAAATTTCACTTATACAAAAGCTACTGCTTTTTCTTTCAAAGGGGTTCGATATGAAGCAAAAAATATGCAAGATGTTCTTTTGCAAACTTGTAATCTTCTTGCAGAAATAGATATTCAAAAGATGAGGTCATTTGTAAATGACCCAACTATGAAAGGCAGAGTGGTTTCTTATTTTGGAACAGAGTCTATTAGGACAGAGAGTGGATATAAGAATGCAAAAATCCCAAATGCTGATATTTATGTATGGACAAATTTAAGTTCAAACTTAATTAGAAATTTAATTCGTAAACTTCTCAAGAAGTATGATATTACTTTTTCCGACTTTCAGATTTATTTAAGAGCAGATTATACTGATTTGCACCCTTCTACTTCCATTGATAATGTACCCCCGCAAGGAGCTGAAAAAATAGGTAAGCATGTATATAAAACAATGAAATTTTTATCTGACCAAAATTATCAGTTTTCAGATAATGAGATTCTTGCAATGCAGTCTGAAAAATGGAGTAAAGATGAACTGGGCATTTATCAGCCTATGCTGGTTAAATATAGAGAAAATATAGAAGTTTCAGAACAGATATCGGTTAAGTTTTATCCAAGATATTGGAAGGATATTTTTGCATTTAATGGTCAGAAATTCTTTGTATCAAGTCAATGGTACGAAAAAAATAGAATTGCTTTTGATAAGTGGTTTGAAGGATTGAAGGCGTAAGAAGTGCAAGAAAAGTACCTAATCACTCATATTGGGTATAGACGAATTAATTATGAATTTAAGGTGGAGTGTGGAATATGAGGTATACATTAACAGAGGAAGAAATAAAAACTACCTCGGAGCTGTTACTGAATGAGTATGAAATTTCAACAAATTTTTTGAACGAGTTATATGGAAGGCAGCAAAAGAGCAATACAGAAGCAATATTGTCTGAACTTCAATATAATGATTTTGACAAAAGATATTTATGCAGACTGATTTTATTGCGAGAAGGAACGAACTTATTTGCCGGTGGTGAATTAATAAAAAAAGAGCTACGTAAAAAAGTGCTTGATAAGATACCTGATCAGGTAATAAGACAGCTTTATTACAAGTATCCAGGTTCCTCAAAAAACATAACTACTGCATCATATATGCGTAAGCCATTGGCAGATAAAAATTGGCATTCAGGAAAGAGATGGGCAAGTGATTTCATAAATGCTGGAGGCTTTCCAAAAATTCTTGCGGGAATACCAACAGAGCGTGAGGTGATTAAATCATCTGTAGAAACGTTTGAACCAAAAAGAAGGGTTCCACCTCTTGTTGAGTACCAAAAAGAAATAAAAGAAAAATTATTGAGGATCCTAACGAATAAGGAAGATAAGACAAGATGTATGATATCTTTACCTACAGGTGGAGGTAAAACAAGAGTGGCAGTAGATGCATTCCTCGAGTGGATGCAATACAAATTTGATGAAAATAAATTTATGATATGGATTGCACAAAGTGAGGAACTTTGTGAGCAATGTATAAGCTGTATTGAAGAATTATGGAAGGATACGGAATTTATTCTGCCATTGAAAGTATATCGTTATTTTTCAAAATATAACTTACCTGACGAGGAAGAACTAACTGGTGGAGTGATTGTCGCTAGTATTAATAAACTGTATTATAACATAGCCGATGATCGAATTTCCTATGTTTTAGCAAATACAGGAGCGATGGTAATAGACGAAGCACATAGGGCTGTTACTTTTATGTACGATGAATTACTTCAAAAAGCAAACCGTGTAACGGATGGAAAACTATTTCCAATATGTGGACTTTCTGCAACACCGGGGAGAAATACAATAATTGATGACAGCGAAGTAAATAAACTTGTTGAAATGTTTCAAATGAATCTGATTACACCTGAATTTTCAGGAGATTTAAAGTATAAGGAAAATCCTATCGCATACTTCAAAGAACATAAATATCTTTCTAAGGTCAATCATATCGTCATTGATTCGGGATTTGAGTATAGAATGAGCGAAAATGAAGTCAAAGAACTAAAAGAGAAAAACGAATATGCGCATTCCTTTCTTAAGACTATATCGAAAGATACAAATAGGAATTTATCCATAGTAAAGAGGCTTATGAAAATAAAAAGAGGTCACCCTACTTTAGTATATGCATGTACTGTTGAGCATGCAGTTTTTTTATCAACTATTATGAATGTTATGGAAAGAAGATCATCGAGTATAAGTTCGGATACGAATAAAACTGAAAGACGTATTATAATTCACGAATTCACAAGTGGAAAAATAGATTTTCTCTTCAATTATGGTGTATTAACAACAGGATTTGATGCACCAAAGACACGAAATATTGTAATATGTAGGCCTATTAACAGTAACATATTGTATGAACAAATTATAGGTAGAGGTATGAGGGGTATCAAGTTTAAGGGTACTGAAGAATGTGATGTAATAGATTTCTCTGACAATATACATAATTTTGGTGGACAGAAAGCATTTATGAGATTTAAGGAATATTGGGACAAGGAACAGAATGAGATGTAATTTTTAAAAGTCATCAAGAATTATGCTTTATAGTATTATAAGTAGGATGTGTAATATATGGCTAATAATGTACATTTTGTAAAGACACTAGACGATAGCCATACTGCGAAGTTCAATTCTGATAGAAGAGATTATCCTAAGAAGAGTAAACATAACATAGCCAATATGAAAATAGCGAGGACAAGAAAGTAAAAATAAAGAAGCGCTTTGGAGGTTAGTTTTATGCAAAAGAAAGCGATACTTTTTTCAGCGGGTGAATATCTTGATTCTCTTAATTATCCGAAGCCCACACTAGATTTATCAGGAACAAAGTATGATATATTAGCTATAGAAAAAAGACTAAATCAAATCGGTTTCAGTGTAGAAAAGAAAGAAAATATATATAAAGACGAATATATTCCTTTATTAAAACAAAGTGCAGAAAAAGTACCACCTGATGCTATTAATATTGTATATTTCTCAGGGCATGGTGGTCATTGCAACGGAAAAAACTATATTTATCCCTCGGATTTTGCTGCGCGATATGATGTATCAACTGATTTGGACAATGCGAGTATTAATATTGAGGATATTATTTCTGTATTCAAGGGAAAGGGAAGACTGATTTTAATTTTAGATGTTTGCAGAAATGATTTTGGAGTATCCAAGGGGCACTATTCTGAAATGGCATCGTCAGAAAATGTTTATATTGCTTATGGGACTATGTTTCAAGCAAAATCAACTGGCATAGAAGACGGACTTAGTTGGTTTACTGAGGCTATTTGCGACGAAATATTAACACCTAATATTGATGTCGATACTCTATTCACGAGAGTAAGACAAAACATTTTCACCAAACACTATACTCAAATTCCTCCTAGTGTGAATGCGTTATTAGAGAAAGTCGTTCTTCATTCGGAACTCAGTTATAGTAATACCGATAAGCAGGTGTATGATTTTATCGAAAAATATGGGGGCGAGTATACCGATAAGTATGGCTATTTCCACGGAGATGATTTGATTTTTATTGATGCAGCTCAGTACTTTAACATAGGATTACTTGACGCAATTTGGATGTATAGGAAAGTCGATAATAAAATTTATAAAGATAAGGGTGTAAAAGTACCTGAACTGTCTGAAACAGAAGCAAAATTAGTATCATTTTTAGGATTTTCACGAGGTGAAAAGTTCTTCACTTGTGATGAAAGCTATACTTGGTATTATAATGGACGCCAAATTAGAATAGGAGAAATTCCTCCGTTACCACCAAGTATGCAACAGAAATTACCCGAACAAGGGAAAGAGATACAAATAGAATGTGGCTTAACTTGCAATGTGGATAATAACAAGATATTTTTTACTCTGCTATCTAACGTACCAGATGAAACGCCTTTAATTTTTACGTTAAAAGGGAAAAACTATTGTGCTCAGTCAAAAAGCGTTGTAGCTAATAAAAAAGCTGTTTCTAGTGGGTTTTCAAATCATAATCAATTTCTTACAGATGGGATTTATGAACTTGAAATTACTTGTCCGATTTATAATGTGTTACCAGAATCTGTGAAAGCTATATTTGGAGAGAACAATCGTAATTTAATTGGGAAATACGTAAAACATAGTCCCATAGGTGGAAATACAATGAAAATGGTATTTAATTGCTCTGTAAATGACGTAACTGTTAATATAATATAGTAATACGGAAATATTTATTAATAATATTAACTTCCCGTTATGGTTCAATAATTAACTTTGCATAATGTTTAAACTGGACAAGCGTATTGATAGCAATAATGAGAAGTTGGAGTATTTACAGTACTTGAAGTATTCTGCATTTTATTATTATGTTTGGTTTGTGAGGAGGGATAGTTTGAATATTTATTTTTTGTCTTCAAATGAGCACAAGATAAATGAGGTAAAATCAATTTTAGATTCAGATGACATTACAGTTTTAGCAGTAAAAGAAAAAATCAGTGAAATTCAAAGTAACAATATGAATGAAATAGCTATAGACAAAGCGCTTAAAGCTTTTATGAGCATTGGACGCCCAATACTAGTTGAACAAACAGGATTACTTTTAAAAGATCTTGGCGGATTGCCTGGAGGACTAACGCAAATCTTTTGGGATTCGTTACAAGCTGACGGCTTTAGTAAATACTTTTCAGCTACTGAAACTGGACAAGTTATTGCCAAAACAGTAATCGCATATTGTGATGGGAAACAAATACAGACATTTGAAGGAGAAATCACAGGTCTTATCATCAGTCCTCCTAGAGGAAATCGTGACTTTCAATGGGATTGTATTTTTCAGCCAGATACGTATAAGGAAACCTTTGCAGAAATGGGTGAGAAAAAGAACAATATATCAATGAGAAAAATTGCACTTGAAAAACTGCGCAATTATTTGGAGGGTAATTATGTTCGATGAATTAAAAACCTCAATAAAGGAAGGAAATGTTATTTTGTTTGTAGGAGCTGGTATCTCAGCCACTCTTGGATTGCCGAATTGGTCACAGTTAATTTCAAAAATTTCTTCTGACTTAGGTTACGACTACCGTCTCTTTAAACAATACGGTGATAGTTTGGCATTAGCAGAATATTATGAAATCAATAAAGGGCGTATTGGTGAATTAAGAAGTTGGATGGACAGCCATTGGAACATTAGTGCAGAGAATATTAAAGAATCTACAATATATGAATCCATTACAAAGCTAAACTGCCCTATTATTTATACCACTAATTATGATCATTGTTTGGAGATAGCCTTTGAAGCTTGGGGAAAGAAATATAAAAGGATTGTAGACGTTGATGATTTTGTAGGACTAGATTCAAAAACCACACAAATTATTAAATTTCATGGTGATACAATTTCAGATGGTTCCATTGTTCTAACTGAAAGCAGTTATTTTAAGAGACTTGATTTCGAGTCGCCATTAGATATTAAACTTAGATCAGATATGTTAGGAAAGTCTATTTTGTTTATTGGTTATAGTCTGTCGGATATTAATATACGCCTATTGATATATAAATTAGATCAGCTTTGGCTAAAGAGTAATAACAGTAAACGTCCAAAATCGTATTTGTTTTTACCTACACCAAACCCGATTCAAGAAGCTATTCTTCGAAATAGAGGTATTCAGACTATTATTGGAAATGAATTAGACAAGACGCAGAGTATTGAAAGTTTTTTGCGGAAATTACTATAACAGGGGTATAAATAATATGACAAGATATGATGTTGCGATAATTGGTGGTGGTATTAGCGGCCTAATGACCGCATTTGGTTTATTGGAAGAAAATAAGAACTTAAAAATTATCATATTTGATAAAGGACATCCTTTAGAGGAACGGAAATGTCCAATTATCGAGAATAAACTTGATCGCTGTGTGGGCTGTCAACCTTGTTCTATTATGAACGGATTTGCAGGCGCAGGCGCTTTCTCTGATGGAAAGTTTATTATTTCAACTGAATATGGTGGTCATTTGCAAGAAGTTATAGGAGAAGAACTTGCTACTAGTTATATGAAACGAGCAGATAATATTCTGGTGAATTGTGGGGCAACAACAGAAACTTACATACCAAATAGTACTCTAACAGATATGTGTGAAAAAAGCGGGCTAAGTATAAAAAAGGGTATTGTAAAACATTTTGGAACAGAAAAAAACATATGTATAATGGGTTCGATGATTAAGTACCTAGAAAAGTATTGTGTTTTAGTATCAAACTGTACAATTAAAAATGTTGATCCTGTTAATCACCTTATATTCATAGATAAATCTGAAGAGATATCTGCAGAATATATTGTTTTTGCCGTTGGGCGAAGTGGGGGCAAATTTTTTGTGGAATGGTGTAAAAACCATGGCGTAAAAATGTACAATAATAATGTTGATATCGGTGTTAGGGTTGAACTTAAATCTGAAGTATGGAAAAAAGTTAGCGCTATTGCCTATGACCCCAAAATTTATTATATAAGTGAAATTTATAAAGATGAAACAAGAATGTTCTGCTTTAATGATGGCGGACGAGTTGTTATTGAAAACACTTTTGATGCAAAGACAGTTAATGGACATGCTTATTCAAACCCAGAACTTAAATCTGAAAATTCTAACTTTGCATTATTAACGAGTATAAAGTTTAGCTAACCATTTAATAACCCTGTTGAATATGTACATTTGTTAGCAAATTGTGCAAATTATATTAGTGGTGGAACTATTGTAGTACAACGCTTTGGAGATTTAATAAGAGGTTGTCGCACTACACCTGATAAAATAGAGCTTTCGTCCGTTAAGCCTACATTAAAAGCCTATCCAGGGGACTTGAGTTTGTGTTTACCTAAGAGACAACTGGATAGTATCATAGAAACAATTAAAAAACTGGATTCAATAGCACCAGGAACTGCTGACGATGATACATTACTATACGGAATAGAAGGTAAGTATTATTCAGCAGTGCCTTCTATGAATGATTTTTGCATTGACGGATACTCAAAAATATTCGCTTGTGGTGATGGAAGTGGAATTACACGATCATTAGCTCAAGCTGCTGCAAATGGCTTATATATAGCTGATAAGATTTTAATTGAAGAGTAATTTTTGTTTTGAGATTTACAGTTATTTGAATACACAGATTAACAGTACTTCCTATGTTTAAAGTGAAAGGAGATAGGATTATGGAAATAATAAAACGGTTTGGTTGGGTTTATTATGTTGGTGATGCTAGTCAATTAGATTCTGAGAAATGTGGAAAATGGATGTGTTTCTTTAACGATAATAAATTTATTGCTAAGATATGTGAGGACGTTGTAAAAATGAATATTGTTAATGAATCAAAACATAGCGACGAGGAAACAGGAGTTGCTTGTTTTTATCTCAATTGCGATGATATTGATGCACATAAAAGTATTATATCCTACTTTATTGAAAATAGTCTTATTCGTAGAACCAAAAGTGGGCGGTTATATGACATATCATTTAAATTAGATAACCAAACTTTAGCAGGTGAGTATGGTAAAAATTTTCATTCAGAAACAAAACTATCAAAATTTATCGATTTAGATACAGAATGCTGGTTACTATAAAACAATTAAACTGCTAATTATGTTTATCACTGGGTAGGGCATAGAACTTCAGATAAGGCTAATAATCGGCAGTCATAGTACATACTTTGCTTTGGTAGTAAAAACTATTTAGTAATATAAAGGAATTTATTACTTGCTCAAAATGAAGGGAAGTGGTTGGTAAGGAACAAGCAGTTATCTAAGCATAGATGTTTTCATTCTAAGGTTGAGAACTTTTGTAATATAAGAAACACCCGTAGTGATCAGACATAGGACTGTCACTACGGGATATAAATAGCTATCACTTGTTAATTATCACAAATAGAATGTGTACCAGGCCATTCTGAGTCATAGGCAAATACCTTATAGGAGAAACCACAATAAGAACATGTATAGACTCTATATGTTCTTGTTACATTATATGTACAAGTTCCATAAGTCTCATAAGGATAATGATAAGCATGTCCAAAATGTGTAGCTGTAGTCCATTCATAGGAGGACCCAGACTCATAAAAGTTATGCTGCGAGCATGATGCTGCATAAGATGATATTGTAGTGCCAATTGATAGTGTGAAGACTAGGAGTAAAATTAATACTTTCTTAAAAATCTTTTGATTCATAAAAACATCCTTTCATTAATTATTATTTATTTGCTACTGTATAAATATACCATATTACGTTATAATTGTAAATAGAAGATAAACCGTAATATTGTATAGTTTTCTCTATTTTTCTCTGGGTAACTTAGTTAACGAAATAGCAGATTAGACGGATTAAGTTGATTATGAGTTTATTTTATCATCTAAATATTGTCGTCAAAGTAAAAAACGTAATATAATAGTATATAATACAAATGGTGGTGAATTTGGTGTTAGCTAAAATTACTAAGAAAATTACTGACCAAATTGCTTTATACGTTCCCAATACTTCGGAGGAAAAAGCGGAGCAAATCAACTATGGGTTGTATATAGCGTTTTAAGATATATTAAAATTAATAGCTGTAAAGACATAAGAAAAATGAGTATTATGGAGTATCACATTATGTACAGTAAATTATCTGAAGTTTAGCACAAAAAATACTCAAGCCAAATATAGAAGCTTGAGCATTAAAACTGGCAGGAACCTGGCTAAACTTTAGATAATTGTCATAGAACGAAACCGCGGAAATTTTGGCACTGACTATAACTATGGGGTTTTAATCTTTTCTGGATATCACATTTAAGGATTTTTATCAGAGAATTAATGAAAAAGCGATAATCAAGATATCGGATTTTTGATGTTAATTGAAAAATATGCATGATTTCCCCCTCCCCAAACAGGTATGTTTATCAAAATATTCAGTTTTAGATCATTCACGATGGGAGCCCTGCTGAGGTGACCGATACCACAACAGGGGCAAAGTGTAAGATCTTTTCCTGTAAGTTTTTCAATAAGTTCTCTAGCATAAAGCTTTTCTTTAGGATTTAGTCTAATTGGAGTATTTGTTAGCTTTTTGCATAGCTTTAATTTGGTATTTTTATTGCGATTTCCAAGTAATCCATAATGGCGGATTTTCATGAGCCTGTCAGGCAGAATATGAATAAGAAAACGTCTAATGAATTCTTCAGCTGAAACGGTCATCAGCTTTTGCTTGTTATTATCCTTGTAATCACGCCAGTTAAAAGTAACGTAGCCATTTTCAACTTCAACTATTCGGGTATTTGAAATGGCAACTCTGTGAGTGTATCTGCCCAGATACTCAACAACATAAGCCGCATTTTTAAAAGGTGGTTTGCAATAAACAACCCATTCTTTGTCATAATGAGTTGTTAGGAATTTATTAAAATGATAGGAATCCTTTAAATACTGTTTGTTACCATAAAAATTAAGCCTACCTTCATCATAAGCTTGTTTGAGATAATATAAAAATTTTCCTCTGAATTTTCGTGATAGAACCTTAACAGGGATAAAAAACTTCTTTCTACTATTAATCCATTTTGAATTTGTTGATAAGCCACCACCTGGAATAATGCAATGTATATGTGGATGATGCATTAAATTTTGACCCCAAGTATGTAATATAGAGGTGAATCCAAGTTTTGCACCCATATATTTTTTATCTGCTGAAAGTTCTAACAGCGTTTCAGCTACGGCTTTAAACAATATAGTATAAACAATTTCTTGGTTTTGAAAGGTAATAGTATTAAGAGTATCTGGAATTGTAAAGACTGCATGAAAGTATTTGACATTAAGCAGATCGTTTTTTCTTGCTTCAATCCATCGTTCTTTGCTTAAAGTCTGACACTTAGGGCAGTGGCGATTACGGCATGAATTATATGATATTTTAGTGTAACCGCATTCATCGCAGGTATCAGAGTGTCCACCTAAAGCAGAAGTTCTGCATTTCTCAATTGCTGACATTGCCTTGTGAATATTTTTGGGTAATTTATGTTTTTGACGGTATGCTTCTCCATGCTTTAAAAATATATACTGAATCTCAACCATCAGCATTACCATCTAATGAATCAAGTGGGCTAGTTATATTTAGAGACTCTATTTTAAGTAAGTGCAAATAAAAACAGGTTGTACTAATGTCTGAGTGCCCGAGTAGTTGCTTAATATGAAAGATGCTAACCCCGGATTCCAGAAGATGAGTTGAGAAACAGTGGCGGAGTGTATGGGTCGAAACAGCTTTAGTTATTCCCGCAATATTTTTATATTTGGTGAAAATATTAGCGACACTTCTAGGGGTAATATGTGTACCAGTATTGTTCCTGCTATAAAATAGCCATTCTTTAGGATGATATTGCTTCCAATATTCTCTGAGAATTTTAAGATTAGAAATGGAAAGAAGTGCAAACCTATCTTTTGAGCCCTTACCATTACGGATAAGAAGCTGCATTTTTTGGCTATCAATATCTGAAACTTTTAGAGAAGCAACTTCACTAAGTCGAAGTCCGGCACCATAAGTAGTCATCAAAATACATTTATCTCGCAAATTGTCACAGGAATCAAAAATGCTTTGGATTTCTTCTTTATCCAAGATGTCCGGAAACTTACGGCTGTTGCGGTGACGAGGTATTTGCTTACAGTTAAGATTAACGTTTAAAGTTACGCCATAGAGAAAGCGAAGACCACTATTATATGAATTAACACTTCCCGATACAAGACCTTTTTCAATTGAAAGATAGTGAAGAGATTCTCTGATATGCTTTTCTCCAAGCTCAGTTGCTGGTTTGTCAAAATGATTCTGAAATATCTTAACTTTTGTGAAATACTCATCTTGTGTGTTTACTTAGCCCCCTAAGTTGTACATCAAATTTCAGTTTTTCTAATACTTGTTCCTTTGTCTTAAGCTATCTCCTTTAAAATTTTTATGAAACTAATTATAAAGGATTTACATGTAAAATTGGAACTGGTACACTTACAGTACCAGTATAAGGTAAAGCAACTGAGGCAATGGTTTTATTACCACCGTGATAGCGGTTTAGTGCTATGTTTACACTCGGTAGGGTATAGAGCTTCGGGTAAGGCTAATAACGGGAACTTGATATAATAATTTTTAATTTTGAAAGGGCAAAAGAATGAGAGAATTAGAATATGATGTGATTAATAAGTTTAACGAGATACTTGATACTACAACTAATAATGAGAATGATATTCAAACTTTTCTAGAGAATAATAGTGCATTAATCCCACTACCGTATTTAAATGGTCACCAACTACACCATTCAGCAATTATTTCTAAATTCAAATTAGGAAATGAGTTTGTTACTGATTTTGCTTATTTGACAAAATGTTCTGATTATTGGGATATTGTGCTGATAGAATTAAAAGATTCCAAAAAGAAATTATTTACCCAAGACAAAGAAAAAGTCTATTTTAGTGCTGAATTTAATCATGCCTTTGATCAAATTACTGCGTGGAAATCCTATATTGGTGATAATAGAGAGAACGTTTTAAAAAAATTAAATAAAATGAAGATGCCTTTAAGTGAAAATCCCATTAACTTTAAATATGTTTTAATTATTGGGAGAAATTCTGAAAAACAGAATTCTGAAAGAAAAACCAAAATGTTTGCTCAAAAAAGTAATAGTGATACTAAAGTAATGACCTATGATAGTATAATCTCAATTTATAAAAGTTTGTACTATATCCAGAATAAACTCATATTAACTACTTGGAAAGAACAAGGTTTTAAAGTAAAAATTGTCCCGGATCATCTTGATACAAGCATATTTGCGTATTTTTTACCAGATTTTTTAAAAGTCGAT
Organism: Bacillota bacterium; assembly: GCA_023416275.1. Lineage (GTDB taxonomy): Bacteria > Bacillota > Clostridia > Acetivibrionales > DSM-1351 > Ruminiclostridium. The sequence goes on from JAEZIB010000199.1 coordinate 87,209, forward strand.
AAGGACAATATTGAAAAACTTAAATTACAAGATTATCAAATGGATGAATGGCTTGCTGGAAATTTACTAGTAATAAATTCAAAATATACTAAAAAGACTTTTGCTCGTCAAACAACTAACCCTCTCTTTAAAGCTTTTTGTAAAAGTGAAGGTACAAAATAGAATTACTAATATAAAGTGAACTCCCCATTATCCATATAACTGGCACATATACGAGCTTCTAATTATGTTTATAACTGCATCGAATTCGACGCATAAGCCTGATATCATGAGTTGTATTCCATGTTATTGTTTTAATACGGTAAAATAAGGAGTACTACATACAAATTTTAAATTTAATGTTTAATTGGAGGACTTTATGCCTAAAGTTTCAAATGATGAATTGAAACAAATTTATCTAGCTTTAACAGATGAACAGAAACATGTCCTTGATGAACATGTTAGAAGGGGTATGAAAACAAAGTGGCTTAATGCTTGGGCTAAGAAGTTTGGTAATGCATTAACTGAAGACGATTTATTATGTCCTGAAAAAGCTATTGAAAGTCTTGAATGGATCCTACTAGATTATGAAGATAGCTTAGTTGTGGATGGGTCATTGCGTTGTGAATGTAATCGCCCATTAAGGTATAGATATACTATTGCAAATAAGAGTACTGGCGAAATATTCAAGCTTGGAACTGTGCATTTTGAGCAACACACAGGATTAAGTCCAGATATAATAAGTCTTATTATTAAAGGTCAGAAAGAAATAGATTTAGAAAAAGATGAAATACTTACAAAAGTGAAAAATGGGTGGAAGATACCGTTTTTAATACCAATGGGTTTTATTTTACCCAGTGATATGGAAGATCAAATAAATGTTAGGTTACCCTTATTGGAACGCCAAGAGAAAAGATTACAAGGTTTGCTTAATAAATATCAAGAGGAATTAGATAAAAAAATGGAGCTTGAAAGGTTAAAAAATGTTGATTTAAGGTTCTTAATAAATCAGTTAAATACTTATAGATTTACTGAACTAGATGCTAAATTATTATATGATTACTTAAAGAATAGCCCTGCAGAGATTAATATGCATGGTTTAGATATGAAAACTATTAAGCAAGCAGTTATTAATGCGCTTGGGCATACTCCGGATAAAAGAAGACGAAAATGGTTAGTTGAAATTGAATATTTAAATTGGTAGACGGATTTTAAATGGTGTTTATAGTTTGGTTATTTATGAAATTCTTGCTATAATTTCAATGGAATAATAATGCCAATTATCAAATATAATCAATAGTTTGGTGAACTTCCAGTCAGGCTAATAAGAGGAAAGCCTAAGGGGTGTTAAAATATTAGGAGCAAGCAAAAAGATATTTCAATTAAATCAAAAAAGATACCTGGTGGACTTATTGCCCTAATGGTATGGCAGGTAGTAGTTGTAATTTATTGTAGTTTAAATCTCTGTTATGTAAGTCAATTTGGTTTATATAAGTATGCTAATTTTGACCCCTATAGGTAATTTTATTAGTTGGAAGGAGATAAATATTTATCTCCTTCCAACTTTAAGATGGAGTAAAGTATGAAACATAAGTTAAATCTTTTAATTCTTTTAGCTATTATTTTATTATTTAGCTCAGGTTGCTCTGCTATTAATACATCGTCGCCGTTAACAAATAATGAAATTACATCAGCAACACCA